>DXXK01000099.1 GCA_019416425.1 Bacteroidales bacterium | reverse complement strand
GAGCATCGGCGTATATGTCCATATCCCCTACTGCACCCGGCGGTGCCTGTACTGCGACTTCTATTCCGAAGGCGTGATCCGTGCGAACTGGCCACGGTATGTCGATGCATTGATGACCGAATTCAGACATCGTCTGGACAGCGCGGAGGGTGCACCTCTCCGGGGCAATTCCGAATATACCTTATATATAGGAGGAGGAACGCCGTCGCTGATTCCGGCCCAGGAATTCCTACGTCTGACAGACGGCATAATCAATGCCGTAGGACGCAAACCGACGGAATTCACCATCGAGGTCAATCCCGACGATGTCACGGAGGAGCTTACCGCGACATGGGGCGCCGCGAGCGTCAACCGCGTCAGCATGGGCGTGCAGTCGTTGGTCGATACGGAACTTCAGGCCATCGGACGGCGACATGACTCGGCGACAGCGCGCAAGGCTTACGTCGTATTGCGGAAGGATTTCGGCAACGTCAGCCTGGACCTGATGTTCGGGCTGCCTGGACAGACCACGGAATCGCTGGCCGTCACGTTGGACGGATTCCTGGAGATGGCTCCGGAGCATATTTCGGCCTATTCTCTGATGTACGAGGAGCGGACCGCCCTGACCCGTCTGCGGGACTCGGGCCGCATCCAAGAGGCGGACGAGCAGGACAGCGAGGCGATGTTCCGCTTGGTAAGCACACGTCTTGCCGCGGCCGGCTACGAGCAATATGAGATCAGCAACTATGCCCGACCCGGTTTCCGGTCACGCCATAATTCCGACTATTGGCTGGGACTCCCCTACATCGGCCTCGGCCCCGGCGCACATAGCTTCGACGGCAAGGACACACGCACCTGGAACCGTCCGGATGCCAGGGCATATATGTCGGCGATGGAACGGAACTGCGACCGCGACAGCATCACCGACTGCGAGCACCTGACGGAGGACGAGCTGAGGGAAGAGATGATAATGACACGGCTGCGCACACGTCAGGGACTCGACCTTCGGGAATACGGTAATCGCTTTGGACTACAGGCATTGATGTCGCTGACTCAACGCGCAAAACCAATCGTGGCCCGTGGCCTGCTGAATACCGACGGATCGCGATTGGCTTTGACCCGGATAGGAATAATGATTTCCGATGATATCATCTCCGACCTGTTTTGAACCGATTAAAAGACATGTTAAATCATTGTGTTTAACAGGGAATCAGGAATGGTTGTTCCAACCGGAACGTGACCGAAATACGTATACCTTTTATCAGTCTTATTTACGAGCTGCCTGTTTTATTTCCAACCAAGCTTCATGCCTACCACCATCGCCAAACCTTAAAAGAAACATACGGGGTAATGAGTCTGTATTGGGTTGTATAACAATCTCAAATGCATATGGAACCTCCAGACTTGTAAAAACCACCTTTCCCCATTCACCTTCAGGCATTCTCTGTAAGTCATTTTCTGACCAATCAATCCTCCGACGCCATATATACAGGTCTCTACTATTATGTTTATCTAATAACGTTGAGACACGCATAAATTCAAGATAACCGAAATCCTGGTTTTCTCCGTCTGCAATAACATGCACAATTCCTCCTTCATTTGAGATCTTAGCTTCATAACCAATTTTGCCATCCTTCTTTGCTCTCACTCCATCGATGGTGAGAGACACTGGTAACGGTTCGTGTCCGATTAAATCATTTGAGCATGACGATATACATATCGATATAAGAACTATCATGCAGCAGAAGCATAACTTCAAGAACAGTGGACTATGCCATAAAACATCATATTTACTTTTCATAGGACAAAATTATCTTCGTATTCCTTTGATTACCTCTATTCCGTATTTATAATAATGAGCTGTGTCCCCTTCCGCTTCTCCGTCATCACTACGCGTTGAGGATTCATAATCACCATAATCAGCCCCGTTGCAAGCATCGAATACTCCGCTTAGGTAATACCCGTCATCCAAGCCACCCCATCCCCAATTGCATAATGGATAATATATAGATTCCGTGCCGGTATACATTACCGACCCATCAGTATCATGTGCAGTATATGTGCGTTTTCTTTCCAATAGTCCGTGTAATACCCACATATGTCCATGTCTTAATGAACTTGCGATAGTCCATCCGAGAAATTTATAATCTACCTTATGAGAGTAGCCTGAGCAAAGCACAGGATAACCAGTCTTAAGATCGCTGAGAATGCTTGTGATATCATATTTGACCATTTCACCGGAATTGGAATATCCGAAATTACGAAGCGTCCTCATTGCATTTTTTGCTTTTGCGCCGGATTCATCTTCACCATATTTCATGTTTAGATTATTTTCGTTCCAAGCTGCTGAATGAGACGCGCAACTTGATTCTGCGCATCCTGGGAAAGATAATCAGCACATGGATATCTGGTCATAGCAATCCAATTGAATAAATGCTTATTATATGAGGACGGATATTTGTGTGTGGCCATTAATTGGCCAACTGCAATTGCAACGCACCCTGCCAATGCCTTTTTATCCTTTATTTGTATTTGCGGACAAAAATTATTATACGGATTTTCTTGATTCCATTTTACCGGACAATATCCATTTTGTTTATATACTATATTTTCCCATGGACCGTACGTTCTGTAGGGACCATCACTGATATTGATTACAGGATGTTCCGATATTCCTGTGTCTAACCCAATATCATGCTTGCCTCCATACAATTTTCGCTGATAATATTCTTCCAGCCCGTCACAGAAGATCATAAATCCTTCGTTTAGGATTGAATCTGTCGGCGAGATGTTGCCAGTTTCCACCAGACAGAGTAAGGACGGAACCCGATCATCTGCCGACATCATGGCATAGCCCTGATTATTTTCGAAGTTAATTATATAAATCAGTGGAGTTATGGAATCCGAGCGAGTTGCACGCTTTGAAGAGATGACATACGAAGTCCCTATACGCCGCGACCCTGCCTCTAAACTGCGTGTATGTCCGGAATCAACGTCTCTCAACAGATCTTGCAATTCTTTTTTTGCGTCTTCCAGGGAAATGACATGCCGGTCAGGCTGAGAATTGATTTTGTCGGACAAATCATATTGACCACACCCTGTCAATATTGAAACCGCCAGAAGCATTCCGTAGAAGAACACAATCTTCCACCTGGCATGCTTAAGACATGTTTTTACTTCTGTTTTCATAGGCCGAATCTTAAGTTTTGTTACGATATATACACGTTTCGAAGAAACATTTGGTTAACGATTGCAAATTTATCAAAAAAAATATGAAACATCAAAATAAAATAGCAATATTCTGTCAATATATCCAAATATCGTTGCAATTTGTCACACAAAAGCAAAAAAAGAAACACTATGCACATAAACTAAATAACATTCAGACACACAGCTGTTCCTGACACACGGGAGTATAGCAAACCGTCCCGCATCACAGTGATGCGGGACGGTGTTCTTACAATAGCGGTGGATCCGGAGATTACAGCACCACTTTCTGGCCACGGATAATGTAGACTCCGGATGCGAGAGTGTCGATCACATTGCGTCCCGGGGCAATCCGCAGCTCAGCCACATGCCGGCCGGCTACGTCGTACACATCCAACGTAGTCTCGCTGTCCGAGTAGACCACCAAGGCTCCATTCTCGCGGGCGATCCTGAATCCGGACACCTCTGCGGAAACATCCACGCCGGTCGGAACCGGGTCGGAAACCTCGACAGACACCGGGAAGCCGGAGACCTCGGCGGGCGACACAGCGTAAACGCTGAAAGGACTTACCGTAACGACAACCTCCGAGCTGTCTTCGCCGTCATTCTCCGAATTCACGGCGACCGGAGCGCCGGCTGCGTCAAAGGCGCTGCCGTCCTCGCGAAGCAGATATGTACCGGCGGCAGGCATGTCACGACGCGACAGCGTAGCCATCAGGCCGTACTCAGGGCCTTCCAGACGAATCTCCGCAGGAGTCTGGGGAACCTCGCAGCCCTCGGCCACAAAACGAACCGCAGCATCGCCTTCCACCTGATACAGACCTGCCAGGTAGGGAGTGTTGGGCAGAATCTGCTCGGTCAGCTGCAATGTGCCGTCAGCGCCAAGCGAAGCTGTCATGTAATGACCATGCTGATCGCTTTCAGCATCACGGATATACCGGTTCATCTCATTGCCCGCGGCGTCGGTCACCTTGGCCGGGGCAAAGGGAACCACCAGAGCCTTCCAGCCCTTGTTGCCTGTAATTGCGGCGCCAAGCTGCGTCTGCATGGATATGGTGCGCCCCGCGGGCATACTGAAGGCATTCACGGCCTGGAAATCATTCTCCGGGCTGATTACGATGTCGTTCACGGCCTCGTAGACACGTCCGGATTCCGAACCGGCATCCTGACGTACCTGCACATAGTTCACGCCTGCGTTCTCAGGAACGGCGACACCCTCGTCCAGGTACACCACGCAATTGGGATTGAGTCCATTGAACGCGGCCGCATCGAATCCCTCCACTGCCTGGGCGTGCGCCGCACGGCGTACGGCGGCAGGCTGGGCGTCAGGCCTTGCGGCGGTGAAGATGATGCTTGTCATCCGGTCGCATCCGCTGAAGGCATCCGCACCCACTCCTGTTATGCCCGACAGATTCAGGCTCTTGAGCGAGCCGCAGTTCTTGAAGGCACCTTCACCGATCACATCCACACATTCGGGAATCACGACATTAGTCAGATTGGAACAGCCGTTGAACGTATTGGCCTCGATAGCGGCAGCAGCGGGCAACGTCACTGTAACCAGAGTCTCCTTGCCGCTCATCGCGCCTTCGGGAAGGGCCTGGGTCAGGGCCGACAGGTCGAGTTCCTCCAGAGCCGGGAGCTTGTTGACAAGCTCTACGACAGCATCCGGAGCGATATCACCCGCCAGACCGATGCTTGTCACGTCCGCAGCCTCCTCGGGATTGATGGCGGCAACTTCCTCCGGAGTGAGCACAGCGCCGTTTACGGGAACGGTGTACACGTTGACATCCACATCGCCGTCGGTTACCTCTACGGTGTAATAACCCTCCTCGTCAGCTGCCACGACATTCTCGCCTACTTTGACTACGGGACGGACCTGGGTCGGGTCTAAGTCATTGATCACGACCTTGAAGCGAACCTGGGAATCCTCCTTGACACCTTGCAGCACGGGGGCGACAGCATTGTAGTAATCCAGATATTCAAACTCAGTAGCCTCATCGCCGAGCTCCGTCGCATTGTTACGTGGGGTCAGATCGATATGCAGATTTGCGGAAGCACAGTTGAATGTGACATCGTAGAAGTACACCACATCGATGTTGTGGTTGCCTACGAGGTCCTTGTTGGCGAGGTCGTTGGGGTTGTAGTACGTGAGCGATACGGTGCCGTCCTGGGCGATCTTATCGTCGGACAGAAGTTTGCCGTTGTCATATACCTTCACCTGACGTGCCGCACCGTAGGCGTCAACACCTTCGGGACGTGTAGCCGCGTCACTCTTGACGGCAATACAGAGCTGACCGCTGAATTCCTGGCTGTTCAGCTTGGTGTTGTCGCCCAGGAAGGATACCGCTTTAGAGATGTCGAATTTGGCATCTTTGGTAAAACAGCGGGTTACATCGAAATTGACGCCGTAGACGGGGTAGTCGTAGACGATGTTGAATCCGTTGTATACCCATCCGTTATACCAGCCGTCGTAAAATGCCGGATTTTCGCTTCCGTTGTCATGGCGGGTAGTGTATGTATTAAAATATTCCGGCTTTACAACAACAGATACTTTGGAGGGATCAGTAATGCCAAGTTTATCGTTGTATGGAATAGGAGAAGTAATAGTAGGGTTATTGTCCATCCAGGATGTTGGGCTGTTAAAATCTAAGTGATGGACTTTGCCGTTTACAGGAGCAGCATAGCAGTACAATGTTTTAAGATTAACACAACCCTTGAAACATGATGCCCTTAGGCCTCCCTGATGAGGTCTGTTTTTACCTTTCCAGTAAATAGTTTCATCATTGTAGAGATCCAAAGGCAGTTCCAGTTCGGTAATATTGGAGCAACCGGCCAATGCGCTTGCGCCGATGCGTTTTACGGTAGCGGGGAATTTCAGGTCCTTTAATTTGATTACTGGAGTTCCGACAGTGTTTGTCGGGAGGAACGAGTTTGCCGGCATTTCGTTTGCGGAATAGGCTGTCGGGTTCGAACGGTCGGCAACGATTGTAGCACCGGAGAGGTCAAGCGATACTACCGTGCTCCACGCCTTTTGTTCCCTGAACAGCCCCAGGTCGGTATAGTCGATATTGCCTTTTACTACTACCTTGGGTCGCAGAGCATCCCGGCGCTGATTTTTCAGCTCGGTGTTGGTCGGATCCCACAGACGTTCGCCCGGCTGAAGGTCAAAGACGACAGCCTCCATCTGGTCGGGGGTGATGACACGGATGTCAAAGTCCAGGTCCTCCTTGGCTATGAACGAATAGCTGATGGATTTCACCTCCTTGGCATATGGCTTTCCGTTCACAAGCATCGTGATGACATTGCCGGCGGACTTAGGCGTAATCTTGAACGTCAGGTCGCGGCCACGCACCGCGCTGGTCTCGATTCCCGACAGGTTGGCGAGTTTCTCGATTCCCTCAGGGAATGTGAAGTTATAGACAGGCGTGGCGTTGTTCAAGGCCGGAATGGCGGCCACCACATTCTCGTTGGCTCCGTTCACCAGCTTCCAGTCCTTCTTGTTGATGGAAGTCACCATACGGATCAGGTTTCCCTCGCGTACGGTCGCCTCCTTGACGCAACAAGACACCGTCATCTTGAAATTGGTTCCCGGCTCGGCCGACCAGTTGCCGATTTCGGAAATGAACTCCTTGATACGGCCGTCGGCCGATGTCAGGGCCAGAGCCCAGAAAGCCTTGGAGGGAGCGTCGAAAGCGTTGATACGTATGGAGAAGGGCGCGCCGGGCATCACGTTGACCATATCGGTGAGCATACCCACGCTTCCGGTGGCATCCGTAATCACCCACGGCGATGCAAGCGTACTTACTGCCATAGGTTCCACAAGGTCAAAATGGATTATGGTGCCGGCGGACAATGTCGCGGTGTAATTACCCTGGGCGTCGGGTTTCAGCAACGTCGAATTCGCATATACGTCCATACGGTTGTCGTTGTCCGCTATATGCTCAGCCTGGAAAACCACCTTGGTACCCGGAGCGTAGCGGCCGGGCTCGGTGTCACATGTGAACTTCACGTCCTTGTCCTCCATAACCGCGAACGCGCAGTCCGTGGCAACGGGGAAGGAGTTCCCGTCCTGCGATGGCGAAGTGAAAGTCACGCCTGCGTCGATATCAGGCTGATTCCAATACTGGTTGGACCTGTAGGCATTGGCGGCACTCTCATTGACGCAGTGTACAGTCCTGTTGGAAGGGGTACCGCGGAACACGCACCAGTTCACGAATGCAGGTTTGGAATTCAGCACCCATACATCCTTCAGGTAGGATGCGGCGTTGAACACATTGTACTCATAGGTGCTGACGGCTGCAGGAATCACGATACTGGTGATTCCGCACGCACGGAAGCAGCCGTTGTTGAGACGGTTCACGCTTGAAGGAAGAATCACCTCCTTGAGGCTCCAGAGGTTACGGAATGCCTCGCGGGGAATCGCGTTGGCCTGGTTCGACCCGTTGGCGGCGATCCTGACGCCGGACAGGTCCAGACGGGTAAGCTTCATGCTTGCCTTCATGAACGCGAAATCGCGTGCATCGACCGTGCCGAACAGCGTCAGGTCCTTGACCGTACCGGCGTCGGCGGCGGGTATCAATGACTCGAGCGTGCCGGGCTGTCCAACCCAGATGCTGCGCTTCTCCCTGACCTCGGAGGCAGGCTGGACATAGACCGCGATCTCCGTATCCTCAAGGACATTGCCGATGGTGTAAGTGTAATCGGCACCGGCCGTCAGGAGATATCCGTTTCCCTTGACGGTCACCACATCCCTGTCGGGATTGGACGGAACCACCCGGAATGTGTAGTTCCATCCCTTGATCACCTTGTCGGCACCGGTGAAAGTGGCCCCGGAGATGCCGGCAGGCGTTGTCACAGTGAAATACTGAGGCACAGCACCCTTGGCTGGAATCTCATTCACCGTCACCAGCTCGCCCGCCATCGGCAGCCATATAGCGCCGTTGTCGGCACTGGTGGCCATACGGATCATATCGCCGTCGGCCACCTGGGTTCCCTCGGGCAGACGGCATGTGTAGGCCACGGTGCCGGCGGGATATATCGCCATGCCGCTCAGGGTCATTCCGTCCACCTTGCTCAACGTGCACTTGAATGCTCCGGCGGCATCGAACAGAGCGACAGCGAACTTACCAGAGAAAGTGTCGTAGCTTAGATTCTTCACGTTTCCGACACGAACGGTGAATTCCTTGCCGGAAGTCAGGTCACCCTGCAGGTCGGAACTCATGCCAGGCTGACGTCCGTCGGCCGTGATGTGCAGCGGCGACCATGCGGTGTTGGTACCGTTGCCCGGCTTGATGTTGTAGATTATGGTGGTCAGGTTGTTGAAGCTGTGCGACTGGCTTACTGTAGGATTCAAGGCAGTGGTGGCGTACCAGCCGCCGTTGCTGTTGCCGTCGGCTCCGCCCCAGCCCCAGTTCACATGGATCATCCCCGAGAGCGGATCGAAACCATCCACCACAAATGCGTGGCCGGCAGTGACATCCTGGCCGCAATACAGCACCGGCCGGCTGCTGCGGATCTCGTTCTCCACCAGTCGGTCGAACTCCGCCTGCGTGCGCGTCTCCGACCGTTTCCTGTATGAAACCCCCGGATCGTAACCGAAATAGTTCACAAGCGCCGCGGGCACCTTGACCTCGTACGCGCTGGAGCCTGAGTAACCGAACTGCGTGCCGATGCTTGCCGCCGTATGGTAGATCAGCGTGGACACGGCCTCGGCCTCGGCGTCGGTGTAGCCGGAACGGTAGTTGTCCATGCGCATGTTGTCCCAGTCGTACGTCACGTCGAAACTGACTCCGTCATAGCTTCCGGTGCCGCGCTGCGGATACTCATGGTATTTCATGATCATCGCCATGGCTGTACCGACGCAACCCGTAAGGGCATTGCCGGGGATGTGCCTGTTGAACGGAGCTTCCTGACGCCACTGGGGAGTCGTCAGCAGGATGCGCTGGTTGCTTGTCGCCGCACGGCTTACAAGCCTGCGGCGCTCCGCCAGCGTCACCGGCTTCTGGAGACCGGGCGCCGCCTTGATCTCCTTGGCCAGCCCTTGCAGCATCCAGCTCATGGCCGGAGGCACGGCCGACGCGTCGTAACGTCCATCGGTCGAATACCCCAGCACCGGCGCGGTGCAGTCATCCGCCGAGACGATGATGTAACCCGGTCCTTCGTGAGCGTTGAACACGTAATAGAGAGGGTGTGACTCATTCCCGCCTACATAAGCGAGATCCAGAGAATCGGCCGAAGCCAGCCTGTCATGCCCGCTTGCGCTGAAGAACTCAGCCGCAAGATGCCTGGCGCTGTCTTCCGACACCACATCGGCGTGCGCCGCCACCGCGACACAGGCCAGCAGAGGAAAAAATTAGCTTTTTGTTAAACATAGCTACTGGGTTAATTTTCTCTGTAGGTTGATTAAATATGGTTGTTTATCACTGTTTAGGTTTCCTTAATCTTAAATCGGGCACAAAATTAAGCAAATAATTCAATACAACAAAAAAGTTCGGAAAATTCTCCGAACTTTTGCACTAATTTCCTATTTTCCAAATAGCATCACAGGTTGAAGCAGACATCGAAGCTGATCCTGTTGTCGTGGGCCTGTCCTCTGTACCAGGTGTGACGCTGGCCATACAGGTACTCCATGCCGACCTGGAAGAAGCTCGATATGTGATAGAACACATTCGCTCCGACATAATTGGCGTAACGGTAATTGTTGAATTCATCGGGATCGTCACCGCTCTCGCTCTCGGCCAGCGCGTAGGCGCCGACCTTCCACATGCGTGCCATCGAGTAGACCGCATTCATCTGCCAGCGGCGGTTGATGTTCCATGTGGCGGCGAACACCAGACCCAGCTCGGGTGTAGGAGTCAACGCCCCGGGGTTGACGCTCTTCGGAGTGAAACTCAACGGGATACCGGCCAGGTCCAGGATATAGTTGCCGATGCCCTTGCCGTACACGGCCTGGCCGGAGAAGGACAGCTGCCGGATCGGGGTCCAGTTGCCGCTGAGCTGGACACCCCAGCCAAAGGTGGTGCGTCGCTTGTTCTTCAGCAGGTCACGGTAGCTCAACGTACGCAGGATACCCGACAGACGGATTCGGTTGCCGCCGTCCTTAGACCATTCCACATAGGCGGGAATGTCCGGCACCAGCTGATTGTAGGCCGTGGGGTCCACGACCGGCCTGTTCAGGATGTCCTGACCGTCGAACTCCTTGTAATCCTTGCCCAGATAACGGCCGTCGCTCGTATTGAACGTCGGAATCTCGATTCCGACAGCAGCTCGGAAACCGTTTAGACTCGGTGTCTCGTAATTGAACAGATAGTTGGTGGCGTCCACCGCGCCCGAGGGTCCCTGCGGGTCGATCATTGACGGCATATTCGCATTCTCGTCCTCGAACAGCGTCTTCTTCATTCCCGCGGTGAAACCTCGCCATTTCACATAAGCGATCTTAAGTTTCAAGGGGTTCTTGTATCCATCCGTTCCGATCTTGAAGAAACCTGTGATCTGGTTCGTGGTTCCTCCGAATCCCACCACCTGCAGCGTGATGTTGGCGTTCATCGCATTGATATAGAAATCCGATTTCTTGAATTCCGGAGCCGGTACCGGAATCCGGTTTGTGACGAAACCTCCCGCGGCTCCGGATACCTCATACAGCTCATTGCCCAGATCCCACCCCATTATGGGCTGTATCTTGCCGCCGATCGTCAGTATGAACGCATTGTCTCCGGTATGTATGGCAAAATGTGGCACCGGTGTGTCCCTGAAACTCAGCGGCCGGTCCTTCTGCAGGATTCCATACACTGTCGAGTCTCTGATGTATGCACAAGATACAGCCGATTGTCCCCGGACCGTTTCATCTCCTCGTTTCTCATGTCGGCACGCGGTGTCTGAGCCACGGCGCCCAACGCCATACAGGCTACGCACAATAAAGGAAAAATGTGTTTCATAATGGAAATAGAATTCAATGACTTTTCAAACTATAAAACACCTTTGTCAAATCCGAGGTTCATTATATTTCATTTCAAGTCGGCCAGGGAGGTGACTTTATGCGTGGTGGTCTGCGTCGCCGATGTCTTCACCGGATCGGACAGCAGGTTGGATCCGTCGCCTGTATCGAAATGGATGGTGTTCATCTCCATGGCGGTCAGGTCCACGGCATCCTTCAGGTCGATTTCGGGTATGGTCTTCATTGCTTAGGAATTCGTGAGTTGATGAATGTAGTGACACGGTTCAGTCCCAGAACGGCCGCTACATAAGCCGCCAGAAGCACGAACAACGGCAGCTGCAGCGGGAAGATATGGAGCCACCATCCGCCCAACAGGTAGCAGAAGAACTGCAGCCACAGCAGGCACTGCGTGATGACGCACATGGTGCACCATGTATGTATCCGGAATTTCTGATACCATATCGACCAGAATGTGAAGGGCAGGCAGCAACCGTTGCACAGCGCCAGCCACCTCATCATCTCCGGAAAGCAAAGCATGGCAAGCAGCGACACCGTGAAGTAACCTACACCGACCTCCGCCCATCCGAACAGGCCGAAGAATTTCGACGCCTTCTGCTCCAGCACCGTGTCGCATCCGTGCTTCTGCAACACGCCGCATATTCGGTCAGCTGCCTTGACGTTCACCTTCAGCGACTTCAGCAGGAGCTGGAACGTCACGTACAGGCCGAACAAATCGATTGCGAACAGGAAGATGGTGGATAGACGGCTCCAGCCGCCGCTCCAGATGAAACCGGCCGTCAGCATAGCCACACAGCATGCTGTCAGAATCCAGGCCTTGACCTGCTCGGCGATTTCGTAGAAGCGGTGTCTGGGATAGTCCGGCTCGCACGAGTCTTGCTGAGGATATGCCAGCAGTGCAACGCCGCTCCAGCGCTGACGGAACAGTTCCAGATCACGCTGCTTGCGATCGTGGTAGTAGATGTAGTCCACCGCATCATTCCCCTGATCATCCTTGCCGAAACCGGTGACTATCACGAACCCGGTTCCCTCCTGGGCAACGAAGGGCACGGGAATCCGGGTCAGTTCCGATTTGTCGGCGATCCTGACCGCGCGTGTCCTGACGCCATAGGAATTCAGCAGCCGCGAAAAGCCGAACAGCGACTTGAACGGCATGGCACGGAACGCCGCATCGGACTCCGCGCCCGTATGCGGCACTCCAAGCGCCTTCAGGAAGTCACTGAATATCGTAACATCGGTTTTCATCAAGAATGCTCTTAACGTCTTACTGCTCGCCGAGTGCGCGTGTCACATGACCGGCCAGCACGGAACCTTCCATCTCGCCGCTGCCGCGCCACACTTCCTCGCCGGCCTTATAGATTATGAATGTCGGGATTGACTGTACATCCAGAGCCTCGGCCAGCTGCTGGTTCAGATCGATGTCGAACTGATATACGTTGGCACGTCCCTGGAACAGTTCGCGCAGGTCGGCGACCACAGGCATCATTCGCTGGCAGTGTGGACACCAGCTTGCATAGAACTCCACCAGCGCCACGCCGGTATCGGCTTTCAGGGCATCATATTGTTTCGTATCCATATCGCAAGAATTATAAGATTTATAAGAATTATAAAAGTTATAAGATTTATAAGATATAAGAGTCATAAATTTATAGCCGGAACCGGAGCACTCCGGTTCCTATTAAAAAAACACGGGATGAACCGAATGGTTCATCCCGTGCCTATGGTCACGCGGTCTCAGGATCAGATCCAACGCATGTAGGCGAAGTCCTGACGGTGAGGCAGAGCGGCGTTCTTGGGGTAGACACGCAGAGCGTAACGGAAGATGCCGGCCTCCAGCAGCTTACCCTTCAGCTCGTAGGTGTAGATGTCGCCATCACGCTTCACGATCTTCAGGTCCTCACGCTTGTCGAAGGTGTCCTTGCCGTCCTTCTCGCGGTAGAATACCAGCTCGACGCCCAGAGAGTCTCCAAGACCCTTGGTGTCCAGCACGGCCTTGGCGGTGAACTCTTCGCCGGTGCGCTGCGCGCCGTTGTCGCTGGCGGTATGGATCTCGCTGCTGATCACGTTGATGCTGTCCCACTTGGAGGCAACCTCTTCCTTCCATGCCACGATCTCCTTGGCCTTCTCGGCGTGGTTGCGGCTCAGCTCGGCGAAGCGTTTTGCCTCGGGCTCGTAGAAGCGGCTGATGTAGTCGTCCAGCTGACGCTTCATGGTGAAGATCGGGGCGATGTGGCCGATGCTGCGCTTGATGTACTGGATCCACTCAGGGCTATATCCTTTGGAGTTCTTGGCGAAGTACAGCGGGATGATCTCGTTCTCCAGCATGGAGTAGATCGTAGCAGCATCCAGCTTGTCCTGCTGACCCTGGTCGGTGTATGTACGCTTGTCGGTCAGAGCCCATCCGGCCTTCTCGTCCAGACGGTAGCCTTCGTACCACCATCCGTCGAGTACGGAGAAGTTGAGCACGCCGTTCATCTCGGCCTTCTCGCCCGACGTACCGGAAGCCTCCAGAGGACGCGTCGGGGTATTGAGCCAGATGTCGACGCCGGTAACCAGACGCTTTGCCACTATCATGTTGTAGTCCTCCAGGAAGATGATCTTGCCACGGAACTGGGGCATACGGCTGATCTCGACGATACGCTTGATCAGACCCTGGCCGGCGCCGTCGGCGGGGTGGGCCTTGCCGGAGAATACGAACTGAACGGGATATGCGGGATTGTTGACGATGCGCTCCAGACGCTCCAGGTCGGTGAACAGCAGGTGAGCGCGCTTATATGTGGCGAAGCGGCGTGCGAAACCGATGATCAGCGCGTTCGGGTTGATCTTCTCGACAACGCGCATCACCTCGGTGGGATCGCCCTGGTTCTTGAGCCACTTCTCCTTGAAGTCGCGGCGTACGAAGTTGATGAACTTGTTCTTCAGCGTGCAGCGCATGTTCCAGATGGCCTCGTCGGGCACATCGAAGATACCCTTCCACATCTCGGGATTGCTCTGGTCGTTGAACATGTCCTTGTTCAGATGCTCGCCGTAGAAAGCCTTCCACTCCGAAGCGGCCCACGTGGGCATATGCACACCGTTGGTGACGTACCCAACGTGGCTCTCCTCGGGAGCGTAACCCTTCCATACGCCGGCGAACATTCGCTTGGACACCTCGCCATGCAGCCAGCTTACACCGTTTGCCTCCTGGCACGTGTTCAACGCGAACACGGACATGCTGAAGCGGTCGTTCGAATCGGGATTCTCACGGCCCATGTTGATCAGGTCGGCCCAGCTGATGCCCAGCTTGGCAGGATACTCACCCAGATACTTGCCCAGCAACGACTCGTCGAAGTAGTCGTGGCCGGCGGGTACGGGGGTGTGCACGGTGTAGAGCGACGAAGCGCGGACCAGCTCCAGAGCGACGTTGAACGACAGGCCGTCCTTCTGGACGTAGTCCACCAGACGCTGCAGGTTCAGCAGGGCTGCATGCCCCTCGTTGCAGTGGTACAGCTGCGTATGTATGCCCAGACGGTTCAGCATGATGATACCGCCGATACCCAGCAGGTACTCCTGCTTGATGCGATTCTCCCAGTCCCCGCCGTACAGCTTGTGCGTGATGGGACGGTCCCACTCGGAGTTCATGTCGAGGTCTGTGTCCAGCAGGTACAGCTTCATGCGGCCTACGTTGACACGCCATACGTGGCAGTAGATGATACGTCCGGGGAAGGGGACCTCCAGAATCATGGGCTGGCCGGTGGTCTCGTCCATGACGGGGTCGATGGGAAGCTGGTCGAAGTTCTGGCTCTCGTAGTTGGCGATCTGCTGGCCGTCCATGGCCAGGCTCTGCGAGAAGTAACCGTACTTATAGAGGAATCCGACGGCGGTCATGTCGACGCGCGAGTCCGAGGCCTGCTTGATATAGTCGCCGGCCAGGACGCCCAGGCCGCCGGAGTAGATCTTCAGGCAGTTGCACAGACCGTACTCCATGGAGAAGTAGCTGACGGAAGGAACCTTCTTGTCGACGGGCTGCTTCATGTAGTCCTTGAACTCCTGGTATGTGTCGTGGATGCGCTCCATCAGGGCCTTGTCCTTCAGGATTTCCTGGTAGCGGTCGTAGCTGAGCTGCTGCAACAGCATCACAGGATTCTCGCCCACCGCGCGCCACAGGTCGTGGTCAAGGTCACGGAACAGGCTCTTGCCCGATGAGTTCCATACCCACCACAGGTTCTTGGACAGTTCCTCCAACGGCTTCAGCTGGGCCGGTATCTCGGCGCTGACCGTCATGGTGCGCCAGTTGGGGGTGTTGGTGTTGCTTACTTTCAGTTTCATGTTTATTTGCAAATGACTGTTTATATTCTTATTTAGGTTGATGCGGCCCTGTCCGGCCCCCGGGAAGAGGTTATCGGCGCAGGTTGCGGGCCATCGCGATCTCGAAGGCGCGGTCGTAATTCAGGATAAAGAACTTCCAGTCAGCCTTGGCCGATGTCAGGAAGGCCATGCTGCGTGCCTGCAGACGTGCGCCTGCATCCTCGCCGATGTAGGCCAGCGCCGTCCTGGCGATGCTGTCGGCCGCCTGGTTGTAGTTGGAGTCGGTACGTTCCACAACCTCCACGCCGCATTTGGACAGGCCGTTCTGGAAATTGTCCAATACCCACTGGCCGAATCCGGCCTTGTCGTCGGTGATGGTCGGTACGCCGAACGCGATACTCTCCAGCGGAGTGTAGCCCCATGGCTCATAATATGACGGGAACATAGTCAGGTCGAAGGCAGGCAGCAGGTCGTAGTATGCGATGTCCACCACGCCGTCATGGCCGTCAAGATAGCTGGGCACGTAGATTACGTCAAGCGTCTTGAACTTACCCATGCCTTCCAGCTGCTCGATGCGTATGCATACCTCGTCGCTGCCCTCGTTGTGCAGCCGGTGCGTCAGGAAGTCAGGCTCGGCCTTGTCGTCGCCGCCGAAGTGCATGTTGGTCACCACGGCGCCGCTGGGCTCGCTGACCCAGCCGGGTACAAGTATGAATGCCAGTGCATGCTCCGTGTCGGGCAGCTTGTCCTCCATGCGAGCCAACACATCCAGGTACATGTCCAGGCCCTTGTTGCGGTACTCATGGCGACCGGAGGTGGCGATCAGCACCGTGTCGGGACTGAACCTGCGGCCGGTGACGGCGTGAGCCACGTCGAACAGACGGTCACGTCCCTCCTTGCGGAGACGGTTGTACTTGACTGTCTTGGGCACGAAATCAGGCTCGAAGCCATTGGGCGTTACTACCTGTGGACGGATCTGCAGCAGTTGCTCACACTCGCGCGCTGTGACCTCGCTGACTGTAGTGAAGCAGTCGGCCACATGCGCCGCCGCCTTCTCCAGGCTGTGCTTGGACTGCATGTTCAGCTGCTCGGCCATCTGGTCGCCGTTGTAGTGCGTGAAATAGTCATAGAGGGGCTTTCCGTTCCCGCAGATGCTGCGCCCGATGCTGGTGGCATGGGTCGTGAATACGGTCGAGACCTTCGGGTCATGGTTACGCAGGTACAGAAGTCCCATTCCTGTGGTCCACTCGTCGAAATGCGCCACCACGCGGCTTGGATTGGTCTTCAGGTGACGAGTCATCGCCTCGATCACCAGCGCCGACGCCACGCCGAAAGCGCAGCTCTCCTCATAGTCGCCGTAGGAGTGAAGCGAGTCTACGCCGTAATCGCGCCACATCTCTCCATATATATCGGGAAGATGGCTTGCGGTCTCACCCGGATTCACAAGTATTACCTGCGGAGCGCCCGGAATGTCCCAGCGGCCCACGCGCACGCGGATGCCCCACGGCAGCTCGAGCTTGCTCTCGGCCTGCTTCAGCAGGGTCTTGCGCTCCTTGAAATATGGTGAAGGATTGTCATCAGTCCATAGGTCGGGACCGATAAAGATCAGTTTCTCTCCGAACTGCTCGCCAAGAGTACGGGCCTTGGTCGACAGGACGGCGTAGATTCCGCCCACTTTGTTACAGACCTCCCAGCTTGTCTCGAACAAGAGGTCAATCTGGTTCGCTACCGTTATCTTTGCTTCTCCGGCGGCAGTTTTCGCAACAGGCTTGCGAGATGTCATAATCTGTCTTTAGTTTTCGTTAATAGCAGTTACCTTATCTGATTCTGAAGTCTCTATGTATTCAGCATGTAAGCCTTACGTCTTCAGGGTCGTCCCGCAAACCGCCTGCCGGCGATTCCGGGACTCAGGATCAGGGCGCCTTACGACTCCCTTTGGGTCTTATAACAGTGCAAAATTAATAAAAATTTCTCTTTGGTGATAAAAATTATCTAAAAATCTTACATTGAAGGTCCATTTTTATTACATATTGTGCAGTTTCATGCACTATAGGGTATTATTTTGCACGCATTACGATGTTATAACACCGCTTCGGACAAAAAAGTTAGACAGATTGGCCGTTTTATTGCCGACCGAGCGTGAAACACGAGAAATGGCCGCTCTCGCGAACGGCCATCGTGATGTGAGTGATCATATTCCGGAGGAAATCAGAACGGAAGGTCGTCCGACTGGTCGCCCTGCGGGGCTCCGAAGGGATCCTGCGGTGCGGGCGCGGGCTGCGCTGCGGGTGCGGAGCCGTATGCAGGCGTGGGTGCCGGGGCTGCGGCCATGCCGCCCTCGAGCGGACGGGCACTCAGACAGTTTACATCGGTGTACCAACGGCCGTTGAACTCGCGGCTGTCGATCTCGACGTTCAGCACATACTTCTTGCCCATTTCGAACTGAATGCTGTCGGCGCGGTCACCGAATACCGTGAACTTCACCTTACGCGGATAGGTTCCACCGGTTTCCAGCACATACTCATCCTTCTTCCAGGGATTACCGGCCTTGGAGGTACCGCTGGTACGTCCGAGGTTCAAGATGATCATTCCTTCTATTTCCATTATATCTTAGTTTGCTTTGCGGTATTAATGCACAAAGTTAGCTAAAATTTCGCCTCCCACCAAACTAATTCCGCATTTTCAGCGCAAATAGGGGTTGTATTTACGTTCCTGGCCTATGGTGGTGGCCGGGCCATGGCCGGGATAGACCGCCGTGTCGTCGGGCAGCGCCATAAGCCTGTCGTTGATGGCGCCGACCAGCGTGGCGTAGTCGCCGCCGGGCAGGTCGGTCCGGCCTATGGATCCGGCGAACAACGCATCGCCCACTATCACCCAATGGCCCTGCGGGTCGTACAGAGCGATGCTTCCCGGCGAATGGCCGGGCACATGAAGCACCTCCAGCTCGCCGTCACCGATGCTGACACGGTCGCCATCCTCCAGATAGGATGTCAACGAAACCGAATCCAGTTTCCCGCGCATGCCGAACATCTCCGCCTGCTCCTGCAACCGCCTGCCAAGAGTCTCGTCGCTTCTGTGTCCCAGTACAGGAACACGGAACTTCTCCGCCACGAACTTGTCGCCGATGGCATGGTCCACATGCAGATGCGTGTTGATCACATCGACCACATGCAGCTTGTTGCGCTCTATGTAGTCAACCAACGCGTTTTCCTCGTCAGGCTCAATCATGCCGGGGTCCACAACAGCGCACTTCTTGGACGCCTCGTCGACCACCAGATATGTGTTGATTCCGAACAGCGAGAATCCGAATCTAACCAGTTTCATAGTATTCTGTGTTTTATACGAATTATACGTCTTATAAATCTTATAAGTCTTATATATCGGGAGTGTACAGCAGTTTCTTCGTGGCGAAGAAAGGCTCGTCGAAGTAACCGGCCAGTTCGACCTGTTCCGACACGGCGGCCAAGGGGCCGAGCTCGGCGTTGACGTCACCGCCTTTCAGCGTTATCAGACCGTTAGGCACGGCATTCCGCTGATTCTCGCGGGAGATATTCTTCCGGCAGATCTTCAGCAGGTCACGCTGGGGCATCACCGCGCGACTCACCACAAAATCGAACTTCTCCTTCACCTCCGCCACATCGCCATGCAGGAAACGCACGTTGGGCAGACCGCACTGATTGGCGATATCCTCGGCCACCTTCAGTTTCTTGCCCGTACGGTCCACCAACAGGAATTCCGTCTCCGGATTCATCACGGCTAACGGAAGACCGGGCAGTCCGCCGCCGGTGCCGAAGTCCATCACACGGCTTCCGGGAGCGAAACCGATGAACTTCGCGATCGCCAGCGAATGCAGCAGATGGTTAACCTCCAGGTTCTCGATATCCTTACGCGATATGACGTTGATCTTCCGGTTCCATTCGGGGTATAGGCGCAGCATCGTGTCGAACCGCTCGCGTTGACGTTCCGTCAACCCGGGAAAATATTTCTCTATGACTTCCGCCATGTCAGCAGGCGCCTAAGATGATTTCCGACAATGTGGGATGGCCGAATATCAGCTGCTTGATGTCGTCGCGGGTCTGCTTCAAGGCAATCAGGTCGGCGCATTGCTGGGCCAGCAGCGCGGCCTCGGCGCCCATGATGTGCGCGCCGATCAGCAGACCTGTACCCTTCTGGAATATCAGCTTCACAAGGCCGTCGCTCTCCCCCATCGCCAGCGCTTTGCCGTTGCCTCGGTAGAAACTCTTGCCTGTCTCGATCTCTATACCCTGCGCCTTGCACTGCTCCTCGGTCAGTCCGGCCATGCCGCATTCGGGATTGGTGAAGACAGCCGATGGAACCACATCGAAATTGATGTTGTCGGACTTGCCTAAGATATGGTTCAACGCGCGCTTGCCCTGCGCGGAGGCCACATGCGCCAGCATCATCCTGGCGTTCACATCGCCGACGGCGTAGATATTGGGCACATTTGTGCGGAAATTCTCATTGACCACGATACCACGCGGCGTCCATTCCACACCGGCGGCGTCCAGGTTCAGGCCCTCGACGTTCGCGCCACGGCCAACGGCCATCAGCACGTTGGTACCGGTCACGGTCTGCTCCTTGCCCTTCAGGTCGTAGGTGACGCAGACACGGTAGTCCGGCGTCTCCTCGATCTTCGTTACCGCCGCACCGGTTATGATGTCTATGCCGCGCTTGGACAACGTCTGCTTCAGACGCTTGGCGATGTCGGAATCGAACGGAGGCAGAATCTGCTTCATGTACTCGATCACGGTAACCTTCGATCCGAAAGCGGCGAACACCGATGCGAACTCCATACCGATGACGCCGCCGCCGATTACTATAAGTTCGGCGGGAACGAACTCCAGGGCCAGCGCCTTGGTCGAGTCGAGCACCCATTCCCGGTCGGCGCCGGGAATCGGCAGCGAGCGGCTATGGCTGCCCGTAGCGATGATTATGTTGTCGGCGTCGTATTCCTCGCCGTTGACAGTGACGGTGGTGCTGTTCTTGAACGATGCCGTTCCATTCACCACATTTACCTTGGCCTTGGCCAGCAGGGTCTCTATGCCGCCGCGTAACTGGTCCACCACGGCCTTCCTGCGTGCCACAACCCGGTTGAAGTCCACGTCGAACCTCACGTTGTCGGCGGCAAACTCTCCGGCCTCCCTCAATGTTGTTATCACCTCGGCATCCTTGACCATACACTTGGTGGGGATGCAACCCTCGTTCAGGCAAGTACCGCCCAGACGGTCACCGTTGACCAATGTCACGCTCAGTCCGTGCACCGTGGCCTCCAGTGCCGTCTCGTATCCTCCGGGGCCCGCCCCGATTATGATTATATCGCTATGCATCTACAATTTCTATCTTTAAGGTTATTCTGCATCTATAACAATATGAGACAAGGCTCGAGGGCCTTATCTCATATTATTAACTATGTTTTAACGGTTTCAGTTCTTGGCGGCGCTCATCTGCCGGTAGGACAGGATTGGATTCTTGGCCGCGGTTGTCTCGTCGGGATGCGAGATGGCTGTGGTGACGGGAGCGTTCCTGACGGTCTCTGGATCCTCGATGGCCTCCTTGGCCACGCGGCGCATCACGTCGATGAACTCGTCAAGGGTCTCCAGGCTCTCGCTCTCGGTCGGCTCGATCATCATCGACTCGTGGAACAGCAGCGGGAAGTAGATGGTCGGAGCATGGAAACCGAAGTCCAGCAGGCGCTTGGCCACATTCAGCGTGGTCACGCCGGTGCTCTTGTCGGCCAGGCCGTCGAACACGAACTCATGCTTGCAGGGTCCTTCCACAGGCAGCTTGTACAGGTCGCGGAGGCTCTCCTTTATATAGTTGGCGTTCAGCGTGGCCATCGGTCCGACATTCTTGATGTTGTCGCGGCCCAGGCTCAGGATGTAAGCGTAGGCCTTCATCATCACGCCGAAGTTGCCGAAGAATGTGGAGACGCTGCCCAGGGACTTGTCGCCGTCTGTCCTGACGTCGAACGTGCCGTCCTCCAGTTTTACCACGCGGGGCACGGGGAGCAGCTCGGTCAGATGCGCCGCCACGCCGACGGGACCCGAGCCGGGACCGCCGCCGCCGTGAGGCGTCGAGAAGGTCTTGTGCAGGTTGATGTGCATGATGTCGAAGCCCATGTCGCCGGGGCGAACCTTGCCTAACATCGGGTTCAGGTTGGCGCCGTCGTAGTAGAGCAGGCCTCCGGCCTCGTGCACCAGGCGCGCGATCTCGACGATCTCCGTCTCGAACATGCCCAGGGTGTTGGGGTTGGTCATCATGATTCCTGCCACGGTGTCGTCCAGCAGAGGCTTCAGGTCCTCCACGTCGATGCTGCCGTTGGGCTTGGACTTGACCTCCACCACCTCGAGTCCGGCCACCATGGCCGACGCGGGGTTGGTGCCGTGAGCGGTGTCGGGCACAATCACCTTGGTGCGCTTGTGGTCGCCGCGCAGCTCATGGTAGCGGCGCATCACCATCAGGCCCGTCAGCTCGCCGTGAGCGCCGGCGTAGGGATTGAGGGTGAACTCGGCCAGACCGGCCAGCGACGCCAGCGCGTGCTGAAGGTTGTAGTACACCTCCAGGGCGCCCTGCGCGCTGCGTACGTCCTGCAGAGGGTGCAGTCCGGCGAATTCCGGCATGGCGGCGATCTCCTCGTTGATCTTGGGATTGTACTTCATCGTACAGCTTCCCAGCGGATAGAAACCGGTGTCTACGCCGAAGTTCTTGTTCGACAGGTTGGTGTAGTGACGGACCACGTCCAGCTCGCTCACCTCGGGCAGGTCGGCGGGCTTCTCGCGCAGCAGACCGGCCGGGATAGCGGCCAGGCCATCGGTCTCGTACTTGTCCTTAGGCAGCTGGTAGCCCTTGCGGCCCGGCTTTGAGATCTCGAATATCAGCTTATCGTATTCTTTCATTGCTCTTTCCTATCAGGCCTCCAGCATTAGGGTTACCAACTTGTCGATTTCCTCGCGGCTGCGCTTCTCGGTCACGGCGAACTCCACGAGTCCGTCGCCCAGGTCCACGCCGCCCATGACGCCATGCTTCAGCAGGTACTCGTTCACCTTCTTCAAGTCCAGGTCCGTCTTGACGGTAAACTCCTTCAGGAAGGGCTTCCGGAACGCCGGATGGAACTTGCCGGTAGCTATGAGTTTGTTGTAGAGGTAATGCGCGCCGTCGCAGCTCAGTCTGTTCACCTCCTTGAGGCCTTCGGGACCCATCAGGGCCACATAGATGGTGGCGTAGAGGGCCATGAGGCTCTGGTTGGAACAGATGTTGCTGGTGGCCTTCTGGCGACGGATATGCTGCTCGCGGGCCTGGAGGGTCAGCACATAGCAACGCTTGCCGTTGCGGTCGGTCGTGGCACCGACCACGCGGCCCGGCATCTTGCGCAGCATGTCCTTGCGGCATGCTATGAATCCTAAATATGGACCGCCGAACTGCAGAGGCATACCCAATGTCTGGCCGTCGCCGCAGGCGATGTCGGCACCCCACTCGGCAGGGGTCTTCAGGACAGCCAATGCCGAGGGATCGCAGTAGACTGCCATCGCGGCCTTGACGGCATGCAGCCTATCGGCCACTCCGGTCATGTCCTCGATGATGCCGTAACGGTTCAGGCTGGGCAGCATCAGTCCGGCCACGTCGCCCTTTGCCAGCTCGGAGTCAAGAACGGTCAGGTCGGTAACGCCATCCTTCTCGGGAAGCTCGGTCAGCTCCACGCCATGATACTTCATATATGTAGCGATGACGCGGCGCACGGCGGGCAGCAGTGTGGCGGACACCAGCACGCGGTTCTTCTTGCGCGCCGAGGCCACCATCATGAACATCGACTCGGCGGCGGCCGTCGCGCCGTCGTACATCGAGGCATTGGCGGACTCCATGCCGGTCAGCTCGGAGATCATGGACTGATACTCGAAGATGTACTGCAGCGTACCCTGCGAGATCTCGGGTTGGTAAGGAGTGTATGCTGTGTAGAACTCGCTGCGCTCCAGCAGATGCGGAATGGTCGCGGGGCTGTAATGGTCGTAGGCGCCGTTGCCGCCGAACACGGTCAGGCACTCGTTCTTGCGTCCCAGCTCACGGAACCACGCGCGCAGCTCCGGCTCGGACATCCCCTCGGGGATGTCGTATTCGCCACGGAACAGCACCTCCGCCGGTACGTCGGCGTAGAGGTCATCGACCGACCCCACGCCGATGCGTTCCAGCATCCGGGCTATATCCTGCTCCGTGTGCGGGATATATCTGTTACTCATTTTCGCACAGTTTAGCGTATGCGGCGGCATCCAGCAGGGCGTCAACCTCGCCGGGATCGCTGACGCGTACCTTGATGATCCAGTTGGCGAATGCATCCTGGTTGATCAGCTCGGGGTTGTCCTCCAGGGCTGAGTTAACCTCTACGACCTCGCCGCTGACGGGGCTGATCAGGTCGCTGGCGGCCTTGACCGACTCAACAGCGCCGAATGCCTCGCCGGCCTCGATCTCGTCACCCTCCTCGGGCATGTCGACATACACGATGTCGCCAAGCGCATGCTGGGCATAATCCGAAATTCCGATTGTGGCGATATCGCCGTCTACGCTAACCCACTCGTGCGACTCTGCATAGCGCACATTGTCCTTGACTGTACTCATTGTATATATGGTGTTATTGTTTATTCTAATATTAATTATGCATTATGCATTCTTAATTCTTAATTCTTAATGCATTCTTAATACTTAATTACTTCTTGTAGTTTTTGTCGTAGAAGCGTTTCTTCACCACGGTTGCCGGGAATGTCTTCTTACGGATACGGATCTCCACATGTGTGCCGAGCTTGTCGTATGGCTTGTCCACCATGGCCATGGCCACGGACTTGCCGGTGCTGATGCTGCGGTAGCCGGTAGTGATCTCGCCCACCTGCTTGCCGTCTGCCTCCACGGGGTATCCGTGGCGCGGGATGGCGTTGCCGTCCAGCTCCAGTCCTACGATGCGGCGCTTCACGCCCTCGGCCTTCTGCTGTGCCAGCGCCTCGCGGCCTATGAACTCGGGTTTGTCCAACTTGACGAACATGCTGAGGCTTGCCTCCAGCGGAGTGATGTCGGCCGACAGCTCGTCGCCGTACAGGGGCAACCCAACCTCGAAGCGGAGGGTGTCGCGGCAACCCAGGCCGCAAGGCTCCACGCCGGCTTCCATCAGCTTGTCCCATACGCGCACCGTGTAGTCATGGCTGCCGTAGATCTCGAAGCCGTCCTCGCCGGTGTAGCCTGTGCGGCTCACGATGACGTCCTCACCGTCAACGGGCAGCGTGACGAAGTTATAGAACTTGATATCCTTGACGGGAAGGCCCAGGACCTTCTCGACGGTCTCCTCGGCCTTGGGACCCTGGACGGCGACCTCGCCGTAGTAGAGGCTCTCGTCGGTGACCTTCACGTCGAAGCCCTCGGCGTTCTCCATGATCCAGTTCACGTCCTTGTCGATGTTGGCGGCGTTGATCACCAGGAAAAACTCGGTGTCGTTCACCTTGTAGACCAGCAGGTCGTCGACGGTGCCGCCGTTGGGGTAGCACATCATGCCGTAGAAAATCTGGCCGTCGGGTGCGCCGGTCACGTCGTTGACGAAAATGTGGTTCACGTATTTCTCGGCCTCGGGACCCTTGACGCGGACCTCGCCCATGTGGCTGACGTCGAACACGCCGACTGCCTGGCGCACGGCGTTATGTTCCTCGGTTATTCCTTTGTACTGAATGGGCATGTCGTAGCCGGCGAACGGCGACATCTGTGCCCCCAGATCAACGTGACGGTCATGCAGACACGTCGTCTTGATATCTTCTTCCATGTTTCCTGGTGTATTAGAAATAAGCATCGTGGAAGTGACTTTTCATTCTTCCGATTCAAAATTAATATTATCGCGGGTTCTATCCAAATATTTCGGCGAATTTTTGTAATTTTGTCGTAATTTAAATCAACAGACATGAACTTTCCGCTGTATATAGCGCGTCACATATCCCCGAACCGAGGTCCACGCGGCGGTGCACCGGCCGTGAAGGTGGCCGTAGTGTCCGTGGCCATCTCCGTCGCCGTGATGCTTGCCGCCATAGCCATCGTATCCGGATTCAAGCGCGAGATCACCGCCAAGGTCACCGGCTTCAACGCCCACATCTCCCTCTATGCACTCAAGACATCCGACCAGGATGACAACATCCTGTCCTTGACGCCCTCGCTGCGCAAGGTCCTGGACGAAACACCATACATAACCGACTACTCGCTCCAGGTATCAATTCCCGGCATCTTCAAGACCCATGACGACTTCCAGGGAATCTATCTGAAGAGCCTCGAAGGCCAGGGCATCCGCGAGTTCCTTCAGTCCAACCTGGTCGGAGGCTGCGTGCCGGACTACTCCAAGGAGGGTACAGACATGCAGGTGGTGATCTCCGAGATCGCCGCCAGGCGTCTCGGGCTTAAGGTGGGGGACCGCATCGACACATATTTCTTCACCAACGACATCCGCGTGCGGCCTCTGAAAGTGGCCGGTATCTTCAACTCCCACTTCGACGCATACGACAAGGTCTACGCCTACGCCGCATTGTCGCTGATACAGAAACTCGGCGGCCTGCGGGCCGACCAAGGCACCGGCATGGCTATCCATACCGATGACTTCACCCGAATCCAGGAATATTCAGCCGACCTGAACCAGATACTGGCCGAAGCCTACGGAAGCGGACTGATTTTCCGACCATTATCGTTGGACAACGCGGTGAACCAGGGAGCCGGCTACTTCCACTGGCTCGACCTGTTGGACACCAATGTCGTGGTGATTCTGACACTTATGACATTCGTGGCAATAATCACGCTGATTTCAGGACTCCTTATTATAATATTGGACAAGAAACGCTTTATCGGCCTGTTGCGGGCGCTTGGCGCCCCGGCGTCGAAAGTGCGCAAGATTTTCGTTTATCTGGCCATGAAGGTAACCTTCTCAGGCATGGTCATCGGCAATGTCTTGATGATCGGGCTGCTGTATCTGCAGGACCGCTATCACTTCCTGCATCTGGATCCGGAGTCGTACTATATCGACTTCGTTCCGGTGCAGCTGTCCTTACCGGCCATACTGCTTCTTAACGCCGGTGTGATAGTCATAGTCTACCTGGCTCTGATCCTGCCCTCCACCTTCGTGGCCCGTATCTCCCCAGCCGAGACTCTCCGTTACGAATAACGCAGGACCGCTCCCCGGTGCGTGGGTATAATCCTTTTCGGCATGGTGTTTGTTATAACTAAGATAGAATATATAACACCAAAAGAATATGGCAACCGGAAAAATTGGGGTAACCACCGAAAACATCTTCCCCGTAATCAAGAAGTTCCTCTACAGCGACCATGAGATATTCCTGCGCGAGCTGGTGTCCAACGCCATCGACGCCACCCAGAAGCTGAAGACCCTGGCCTCGTTCGGCGAGTTCAAGGGTGAGCTGGGCCAGATGGACGTGCGTGTCAAAGTTGACAAAGAAGCGGGCACGCTGACAGTATCGGACCATGGCATCGGCATGGACGCCGACGACATCGACCGTTACATCAACCAGATCGCCTTCAGCGGCGCGGAGGAATTCCTGGAGAAATACAAGGACACCGCCAACAGCATAATCGGCCATTTCGGCCTGGGCTTCTACTCCGCCTTCATGGTCAGCAATAAGGTCGTGATCCGCTCGCTGAGCTACAAGGAGGGCGCCAAAGCCGTGGAATGGACCTGTGACGGCAGTCCCGAATACACCCTGGCCGAGACCGACAAGGCCGACCGCGGGACGGACATCATCCTCTACATCGACGACGACAGCAAGGAGTTCCTGGAGCAGGCACGTATCGATACGCTGCTGCGCAAGTACTGCCGCTTCCTGCCCGTACCCGTGATCAGCGGCAAGGAACAGGAATGGAAGGACGGCCAGTACGTCGACACCGACAAGGACAACGTGATCAACAGCACCGAGCCCCTGTGGACGCGCAAGCCAGCCGACCTGACCGACGAGGACTACCTGAAGTTCTACCACGAGCTGAAGCCAGGCGAAGAGGACCCCATGTTCTGGATCCACCTCAACGTGGACTATCCTTTCAACCTGACCGGTATCCTCTACTTCCCCAAGGTCCGTCCCAATATCGACTACAACCACAACCGCATCCAGCTGTACTGCAACCAGGTCTACGTCACCGACCAGGTGGAGGGCGTCGTTCCCGAATTCATGATGCTGATGCAGGGAGTCATCGACTCGCCCGACATCCCTCTGAACGTGAGCCGCAGTTACCTGCAGGCCGACAGTCAGGTCAAGAAGATCTCCAGCTACATCAGCCGCAAGGTGGCCGAAAAGCTCGACAGGATGTTCAAGGACGACCGCGCCGCCTTCGAGCAGAAGTGGAACGACATCGAGGTGTTCATCAAGTACGGCATGCTGACGGACGAGAAGTTCTACGATGCCGCCCGCAAGTTTTTCCTGCTGCGTGACGTCAACGACAAGTACTACACCCTGGAGGAATACCGCACACTGGTGGAGGCCGACCAGACTGACCGCGAGGGCAACGTGATCTACCTCTACGCCACCGACAAGACTGCACAGTACAGCTACATCAAGGGCGCCGAGGACAAGGGCTACAACGTGCTGCTGATGGACGGCCAGCTTGACCGTCACCTGATCCAGATGCTTGAGTCCAAGCTGGAGAAGACCCGCTTTGTCCGCGTAGATTCCGACACCCCCGAGCGTCTGATCCGCAAGGACAACGACCTGCAGTCCGACCTCAACCCGTTGGAGGCATCCCTGCTGACCGGCATGTTCCGCAGCCAACTGCCCAAGATGGAGAACACCAACTTCATAGTGGAGTACAATGCCCTGAAGGCCGATGACGCGCCCGCCACACTGACGCAGAACGAGATGATGCGACGTATGAAGGAGATGGCCGCCATGCAGCCCGGCATGAATTTCTACGGACAGATGCCCGACATGTTCTCGCTCGTCGTCAACACCGAGCAGCCTGCCGTACGCCGCATCATCAAGCAGGCCGTGGAAAACGTCGGCAACGAGCTGACGCCCCTGCGCCTGAAGATGGACGAGCTGGACACCGAGATCAAGGCCCTGCGCGACGTCAAGCCTGAGGAGAACGAGGCCGCCGAGGCAAAGGCCGAGCGCGAGAAGACCATCGCTGACAAGGAACGAGAGCTTGGTGACGTCCGCGGCAAGGAGGAGGACATCGTGGCTGCATATGCCGCCAAGGTTCCCGAGGTAGGCCAGATCATCGACCTGGCGCTCCTGAAGGCCGACATGCTCAAGGG
>DXXK01000098.1 GCA_019416425.1 Bacteroidales bacterium | reverse complement strand
TCAGTGCTAACTTTACATCTTTCCGGCATGAAGTATGTACTATATAATGTTGGAACCGGAGTAATAAAGCTTGCAGCGATAGCTTTGGAACCAGGATCCTCTTTGTCATATTGGAATAGTTTTCCATTTCGATGCTCCGGGCGTTTAACATAAGGATATCTGGATGGATAAATACCAGATGCAACATGGCGTGCAGCCGTAAAATAGTATCTATACCCCGATGCAACTCCAACTGTAAGTATCAGTCCAAGCAAGACGCATTCCGTTCGGTTGTGCGACCATCTTATATTTGAGCAGACTTTAGCAATTTCCATATAAAGTACAAACATCAAGGCTACAGGACATTTCCATCCATAATCGAAATTTCCTCCATTTGGATCAAAATCACCGTAAGTCGGCATAATAAAAGACAACAGCAAGGTCGTAGTCACCAAAATCCAGAAATATGCATTGTGAGCTATCTTTTTCCATATAAAAGGCAGGAAAACCGCTATTGATATGATTACATATCCAATGAACATGACTACAACCTGTTTCCCTGAAAATACATCTTGCCATATTGCTTGCAGATGAGTGCCATTCGAGTTGCCGAGATAAAATATCGAGATCAGGACAGTCATGGTTATTGCTGCACACATTTCAGTGGTCCTGAAACTTTTTAAGTTTCTGAATACTAAAACAGCTGCTACTGGAATCAGTGGCAATGTCTCCAATGGACCGTAGTAAAATATCATCCCAAGTGCCATAGCGACAGTTCCCGGATATTCTCGCATTCTCATCATCAAGGGAATTGCCGTGACAACCGGTAATGTCTGGTTGTAAATGAAGAAGCAATTATAGGTCATTGTGGGAGAGCCGAAGGCTGTAGGATGGGTATAAATATCCTGATACCATCCAAGAATCCATCGGAAAGCGATTTCATTTAATATAATTGGAGGTGCGAAAAATAATAATAGGATTCCTATAAAGAAGTTTCTACTGCCTCCGCAGTAATTCATCACCATCAGAACTGTAAGCGCAATCCACATCCATGCATAGATCAGCAGACCGAGATAGGCTGCTGTCATTGAATTAAATAATTTACCCAACGTCGCCGCAGGTAACCAATATGTGAAATAATAGCTTAGGTAATATTCTTGGCCATCTACTATATCAGTTACCGGCCATGGTTTATTAACTAATTCATAAAGTACTGCGTTTCTGAATGAGTTGTCAAACTGTTCCTGACCAATAAATCCTCCCACACCAAGAGCCATAAGCCAGATAGGAATGATTAGCAATATTAGAATCATTCCAAGGTTAACTCTGAGAGTAGCCTCAGATCTTGTCACTTTATGGATCTGCATGCATGCTTTGTAGGATGCATAACCCATCAATGTCAATGCAGGCAAAGCAAAGTACCATCTGAACCAGAAGCCTACTGTCAAGGCAACCCCCAGGAACAGTAGGAGAAACGCCGCGATGTATATTTTTGATACCGCTATCTCAACAAATGCCTTTTTCATGTAAACTAAAAATATAGATAAAACTCCTTACATAATTCTCGATACTCATAAGTAGGCTTGGATGGAGAGATTTCGAGAATTAATGGTTCGGATACGGCTGGATTTAATGATTCCTGGTTATTGATCAGTACATTAGTAAATTCCAGGAGACTTCGTTTCAGGGGGGCGGTGGCGTTGCCACGGACGTCAAGACGACGGGTCAAGTTGAAGTTGAGGACTCTGGTTTCCGATATTATTTCATCAGCGCGAAGGTAAGGGACTATCATGGAGACGGTACCACCGGGATTCAGTAGCTCGCGGGAGTGTTGAAGCAATGATACCGGCGATAGATCTCCTTCATGCCTGGCATGCATACGGACAGAAGAATCTGCATCAACTCCTGAACTGAAATATGGGGGGTTTGAGACGATTCGATCGTATTTATAATCAGGTTTGAAATTCAAATAATTCTCATGAATCACATGAAGTCTTTCCGACCACGGCGACGCCTGGAAATTTGCCGATGCTTCCTGTACCGATGGCGCGTCATTCTCAACCGCGTCGATTATCGTGGCGGGATTCCGTTGGGCGCACATCAGTGCGATCACGCCGCAACCGGTGCCGACATCCAGTATGCAGCTCCCATCGACGCGCGCCCAGGCACCCAGCAGCACGGCATCGACACCTATTCGCATCGAACTGCCGTAATGTTGGCACGAAAATTGTTTGAACCTGAATACTCCTTTCTCCATGTTTGAGTCAGTGTATGGTATAATCCCTTTCTATATTATTACGGAAAGGCACGATTTTTATTTTTTCCGCCTCCCGATGACTGATGATAACAAGATTTTTTGTAATTTTGCAATTCTTCTGCTATTGACAAATGAACAAGAGAAACGTTACCCAGATTCTGGACGACATCAACGGAGTACATCCGATATTCGATGACCAGAAATTATACAAAGTGCCCTTGAAATGCACGTCGATGCTGATCCTCCCGATGATTGACGATCAGGTCTCCGTGCCATATACCCTGATGTCCTTCTCTCCGGTTTCGGATTACCAGCGTGATCTTATGAAATGGGCTGTCGAGAACCATGAGCCGGTATTCATGATTCCCGAATCGGAATTTGCCGAAACGATGCCTGAACAGATCGTTGCAAGCAAATTCAAGAACTGCCGTGGAGTCGTGGCGATACCGTTATTGGTACGTGCCGGATCAGATAACGCCGATGCGGAATACCATTTGCAATGCGGTTTCCAGGGAACTGTACTTAACGGCTCATGGGCCGGTGACTTTGCTGTTGGAACAGTCCAGGAAATTGAATGCACGCTTATCCCCCACACTCCTGAGCAGGTATTGACGTCAGAATTGCTCAATGACCTCTTCGAGAAAGTCCTGGGATTCCTGATGCCCGATTCACAGAAGGAACTTCGCGACAATCTCAAGCTTATACCGCAGGATACGGTCGAGAGGCTCTCCTTCATGATGCTTAACTCTCCGGCATCGGCTAAGGAACGAGAGCAGCTGCTATGGATGACCGATCTGAAACAGCGCCGCGAAGGACTGATGTCCATTCTGGCTGAGCATATCCAGAAGCTGTCTCTGCGCGAGGAAATTCAGCGACGCACCATGCAACAGCTCAGCGAGCGTCAGAAGACCGAATTCCTGCGCACGCAGATCCGCAACATGCAGCAGGAGATGAATATCGAAGTCGATGAGAACGATGACGAGGAACTCCGTCAGCGGGCCGATGCCAAAACATGGTCGAACGAAACCCGCGCAGCTTTCGACAAGGAAATGCGCAAGCTGCTCCGGTACGCATCAAACACTCCAGAGTATGCCATGCAGTACCAGTATCTTGATACATTCCTGAACCTTCCGTGGGATATATGTTCGGCCACTGACTTCAAGCTCCGGGATGTTGAAGACATCCTGAACAGGGACCATTACGCCCTGGAGAAAGTCAAGGACCGAATTGTAGAGCAGATGGCCGTGCTTAAACTCCGTAAGGATACCAAGGCTCCGATTCTGTGTCTCGTAGGTCCCCCCGGTGTAGGCAAGACATCTTTGGGTAAGTCAGTCGCCGAAGCCCTGGGACGCAAATACGTACGCGTGGCTCTTGGTGGCGTTCACGACGAGGCTGAGATTCGCGGTCACCGCCGTACATACCTCGGCGCGATGCCAGGCCGCATCATATCGGCTTTGGAAAAATGCGGAACATCTGACCCTGTAATGGTACTGGATGAAATCGACAAACTGGGAGCTGACTATAAGGGTGATCCTCAGACCGCTCTGCTGGAGGTGCTGGATCCGGAACAGAACAACAGATTCCACGACAACTACATCGACCACGATTATGATCTGTCTAAGATCATATTCATAGCAACGGCTAACTCGCTCGACAATATCTCCGCACCCTTGCTGGACCGCATGGAGGTTATCGAGATCGGTGGTTATGTGGAGGACGAGAAGATAGAGATTGCAAAACGTCACCTCATACCCCGGAATCTTGAACGCCATGGTTTTGAAAATAATGAGATAACTTTTACCGACCAGGCTCTGCATGAGATAATCACCTTTTACACACGCGAGAGCGGTGTGCGCCAGCTTGAAAAACGCATTGCTGAGATTCTCCGAAAGCTTGCGCGCAAGAAAGTTTCGGAGGAGGATTTCGATCATTCCATCGACAAGGATGCAGTATGTGAGATGCTCGGCAAACAAACCAACTATCCCGACAAGTACGAAGGCAATGATGTGGCCGGAATAGTGACCGGACTCGCATGGACACAGGCTGGTGGCGAGATTCTCTTTATCGAGTCATCCGTCGCGCCCGGCAAGGATTTCAAGCTCACGCTGACCGGCAATCTCGGTGATGTAATGAAGGAATCTGCGGCATTGGCTCTTGGATTCTTGAAGGCGCATGCCGGACAGTACAGGATAGACCGTCTGATGTTTGAGAACCACGAGCTTCACATCCATGTCCCCGAGGGGGCGGTTCCTAAGGACGGTCCCTCAGCCGGTATAACTATGCTTACCTCCATTGCTTCGGCAATGACCAATCGTAAGGTGCGTCCCAGACTGGCCATGACCGGAGAGCTGACGCTACGTGGCAAAGTCCTCCCTGTGGGTGGCATAAAAGAAAAAATCCTGGCGGCGAAACGTGCCGGGATTCAGGATGTGGTGCTGAGTGAACAGAACCGTAGGGATATAGATGAAATCCCCTCGCAGTATCTGGAGGGGATGAAATTCCATTATGTCGGATTTGCTTCGGAAGTCTTGGACTTCGCGTTATTGGATGATTTGGCAGATTGATTAGATTTACGACGAGAACGGCCGCGGTCATTTCTATGGCCGCGGTCTTTTCGTCCACGTCCGCGACTCTTACGGCCCTCATTTCCTTGGCTTAGTTTGGGAGAATCACCGAATTCTGCCGGGATCTCCTCACGAGGCACCTCCTTTTCCAGTAGTTTCTCGATACGTTTCAGCCTAAACGCTTCCTCCGGAGCTACGAATGTCACGGCCCGGCCATCGCGGTTGGCTCTTGCGGTACGGCCTATTCGGTGAATATAATCCTCGGCATCATGCGGCACATCGTAATTGATGACCATCTCGATGTCGTCTATGTCTATTCCTCGCGACAGTATGTCTGTTGCTATGATTACCTGGGTTTTGCCGGCTTTGAAGTCCAGCATCACGTTATCTCGGGCCGTCTGGTCAAGATCGGAATGCATCTCGGCAACCTTGAACGGCATACGTCTAAACTCACGGGCAAGATTCTTGACCTTCAGTTTCGATCCGGAGAAGACTATTACTCTTTGCGGAGGTTGTTCCTTGAAGATTCGTTTCAATAACGGCATCTTCTGGGTTTCATAGCAAATATAGGCCGATTGCTGAATCTTTTCCGCCGGTTTCGACACGGCAAGTTTGATCTCGATAGGATTCTTCAATATCTTCTTGGCCATCTGTTGAATTTTCGGCGGCATCGTCGCTGAAAACATCAGGACCTGAGTTTCCTTGGGCATATGCGAGAATATCTGCATGATGTCGTCGTAGAATCCCATATCAAGCATACGATCGGCCTCGTCAAGGATAAAGAACGACACTTTTGATAAATCCACATACCCCATGCTTAGGTGAGCCAGCAGCCGTCCCGGGGTAGCTATCACCACGTCCGCACCCATCTTAAGGGATTTGCGCTGCTGGTCGTAGGTATAGCCGTCTGTGCCGCCATATACTGCAATACTGCTGACAGGCATGAAATAGGCAAAGCCTTGAAGCTGACGGTCAATCTGTTGGGCCAGCTCGCGCGTAGGGGCCATTACAACGCAGTTCACTGCATTTTCCGGGAATCCACCCTCGGCCAGCTCGTTGATTACCGGAAGCAGATACGCAGCCGTCTTGCCAGTGCCGGTCTGCGCGCACGCCAGGACATCGCGTCCTTCCAGGACCGGAGGTATGGTCTGTTCCTGAATCGGGGTGCACTCGTCGAAATGCATGTCCCACAATCCATCCAATACGGAATCGTTTGTCAGTAATTCGTCAAATCTCATAACGACTACAAAATTAGTAAAAACTCCTCTATTAGCCAAAAATCTACATATTATACGGTAATTTTGCAAGGCTATATAATGTTTACTCAAAAAATCCTGGATATTATTATTATTATGAACAAAATCATGCTTACTGTTGTTTCATTAATAAACATTATAAAACAACAAGCTTATGAAATCCCACGATTCCTTCCAGACCAGGCTGCTGGGACTGCAAAACAATCTGCTGAACTTCGCGTATCAGCTCACATCGAACCGAGAGCAAGCACAGGATCTCTTGCAGGACACAACTCTGAAGGCCCTCGACAACGAGGACAAGTATGTTGACAACGTCAACTTCAAGGGATGGATCTTCACCATCATGCGCAACATCTTCATCAACAATTACCGTCAGAATGTCCGTAAGGCTACGGTAATCGATCAGACTGAAGACCTCTATCACCTGAACGTCTCACAGGATTCAGGATTAAGTACCCCCGAAGGATCGTACGCGGTCAAGGAAATCTCGGTTGCCCTCAACTCATTCAGCGATGACTATCGCATCCCGTTCAACATGTTCGTAGCCAGCTATAAGTACAACGAGATCGCAGAAGCCATGAATCTCCCTCTTGGTACTGTTAAGAGTCGTATCTTCTTTGCACGCAAGACATTGCGCAAGCAGCTCAAGGATTACAGATAATCCGTCGACTTACCCCCATCACTCATCATAAAGGCGTCGTTACACCCTGACGCATTAGTCATGAGATAAGCCAAAGTTTTAAATGTTTGTGTCTAAGCCCTCGCTTGCGAGGGCTTTGTTTTTGTAGTCTGACGGATAATGTGTATTTTTGTCACATGAATGATTCGGAATACTGGAAGTTTATACGCGACAATGCCAATGCCGATCCAGCGGTGTTGCGGTTGACTTATGCGTCCAAGAGATCAAGAATGGATTTTGATTTCGATGATGCTGTTATGCAGATTGAGGCTCGTCGAAAGTCTGCTCGTAAGATTCCATGGTTTCTTGCACTCGATTGTTTTAGATTCCCATCCCTTCAGGCTTCCGAGCAGGCCTCCAATCAAGCCGTAAGCCTTCATCATGCACGCTTGGTCGGAGCCGGAAAGCGTGTGGCCGACCTTACAGCGGGCCTCGGAATCGACGCAATGACAATCGCCTTGCAGGACAATCAAGTCGATGCATTCGAAATGAATCCCCATAGGGCTGAGGTTCTTGGTCGGAACGCCAAGGAACTTGGATTGGGAAGTCTCAATGTCTACGCGATTGACAGCATACAATTCCTTCGGGATAACCCGGGAGTGCGATATGACTGGCTCTTCATCGATCCCGCACGACGTGATACCGATGGAAGACGTATTTTCAAGCTACAGGATTCACTGCCTAATGTCATTGACAATATGGATATGCTTTCAGGTCATGCTGCCGATATCCTAATCAAAGCCTCCCCTCTTCTTGACATATCGCAGACAATCCATGACCTCCGACCATTCAATCGCAAATGGATCATCGAGATTGTATCCTATCGAGGTGAGGTCAAGGAAGTCCTGATACATATATCTAAGTCTATTGCAAAAGATACTATCAGTGTTGTTGATATTGCTGATGCCTCCGGATTCCCGATAGGAGACGTAAACGTTAGGTATCGGTTCGATACGGATTATTCATATGTCGGTACGCCACATATTGCCGATGCCGATGATATAGTTGTCGGAAGATATCTATATGAGGCAGGTCCGGGCATGCGTAAGTTAAGATGCACTCCTCTGATATGTGATGCGTTTCCAGACATCAGGGCTCTGTCGCCAGACGCTGAACTGTTCATATCCAACACCCTGTATCCCGATTTCCCCGGACGAATCAATATAATCATTAGAATAATCAGTGGTAAGGAGGCTAAGGCACTACAGGGCGAGCACCTGCGTGTGGTGTCGAGCAGGTATCCTGTCACTGCAGACGAGCTTCGCCGAAAATACAGGATTCTCGAGGGAGATGCCCGGTCATTGATTGCCACGTCTGCAAAACCAGGCAAAAAACTGCTTATGTTAGTCGATAACGTCTAATTTTTTATATAAAAGTCAATGCAATTTGAAATTTTTCACTAAATTTGCATTGTAATAAGGAATCGGGGAAGCTTTCTACCCGACTCTCTATATTTAGACGATTATGAGTGACGCGCTGGTAATAATACCGACATATAATGAAATAGAGAATATTTCGAATATAATCGACGCTGTGATGCAGCTGCCTGATCATTTCGATGTGTTGGTGATCGACGATGCGTCCCCGGATGGGACTCAGGACGCGGTACGTACCAAAATCGATCAATATACTGGACGTGTGCATATGGAGACGCGCGCCGGTAAGCTGGGTCTGGGAACTGCCTATATTCATGGATTCAAATGGGCCTTGGCGCGTGGATATGGATATATCATCGAGATGGATGCCGATTTCTCGCATAATCCCGAGGATCTGCCGCGTCTGTACCATGAATGCAAGGACCGTGGCGCGGATATGAGTGTCGGCTCTCGTTACATCACCGGTGTGAATGTAGTCAACTGGCCCATGGGGCGTGTGTTGATGTCCTATTTCGCCTCAATGTATGTTCGCTTTGTAACCAGAATGAAGCTGCGTGACTCTACTGCAGGTTTCGTTTGCTATACTCGCAAGGTACTCGAGGCTTTGAATCTCGATAACATCCAGTTCAAGGGATATGCATTCCAGATTGAGATGAAATTCAAGGTCTATCGACGCAAGTTCAAGATTGTCGAGGTGCCGATTATTTTTGTGAACCGCCGTCTGGGAACCAGCAAGATGAACTCCTCTATTTTCAGCGAGGCAATCTTCGGTGTGATCTCGCTCCGCCTCAAGGCAATCTTCGGAAAGATATAATCTCCAAATGTTTGATAGTGAAAGATGCCCGGCCAAATCAATGACCGGGCATCTTTTATGCGGTTCGTGACGTCTTATTCACCTATGAACTTAGCCAATAT
>DXXK01000097.1 GCA_019416425.1 Bacteroidales bacterium | reverse complement strand
GATAAGAGGAGGTGATATAAATCACTTCAGAACTTAGGCTAAAATTTCTGGCAGAAATGTAGGCCTGTAGCAAAAAACTCATGAAATTACGAACTATATTCAGCAGTATCCTTGTGGCGACATGTGTGGTTACAGGTATTGCGCAAAACGATAAGACGACAACCCACAGCACAACGGTCGAGGCTCACAAGCGGGCACATGCCCGCTTGGCCAACGTGAACTCCAAGCTTGACATGAGCAGCATCAACAACCGGATGCGCGAGGAGATTGAGGAGCGCGAGGCTTTGGCCGAGGGCCGCAATCCCGAGACTCTCCAGATGATGGCCGACCTGCTGAAGGAATCACGCAAGCATATCGGTAAACCCTACCGCCGCGGCATGAAGGGCCCCAAGGCTTTCGACTGCTCTGGTTTCACCAGCTACGTCTACAGCCAGTTCGGCATCAATCTGAGTCCCTCGTCGCGTACGCAGGCCACTCAGGGCAAGCAGGTTGATCGTAAGAACCTGCGTGAGGGCGACCTGGTGTTCTTCTCCAGTCCCCGTAGCGGCCGTGCCGTAGGTCATGTGGGAATAGTTGTTTCCGCCGATAAAGAGAGTGGTGATTTCAAATTCATACACGCCAGCACAAGCAGCGGCATCAAAATCGATGAATGCAAGGGCTACTATGCCAAACGTTACATCGGTGCGCGCCGCGTGGTGGAATAAGAGACATTGGCAATAGTTTAAATTCGATTTTTATATGTTGGAGGACATTCTGTAGAGGTTACAGGATGTCTTCATTTTTTTATAGGAATTTTTGCATAATATCATATTTGTTAATAATTTTGCAGTGTAAAAGCTTCGATTATAACTATAATGATATATTCTGCTATGGAAGTTTTGAAACAGACTGACTTCAACTTCAAGGGTCAGGAAAGTGTCTATCACGGTAAGGTGCGTGACGTCTACAACATCAATAACAAGTACATGGTGATGGTGGCCACGGACCGCATCTCCGCGTTCGATGTAGTGCTGCCCGAGGGAATCCCTTACAAGGGACAGGTGCTGAACCAGATTGCCGAGTTCTTCCTGGATTCCACTAAGGACATAGTTCCCAACTGGAAAATCAGCTGTCCGGATCCGATGGTGACTGTCGGTGTATGCTGCCAGCCGCTGAAGATCGAGATGATCGTGCGTGGTTACATCGCCGGTTCGGCATGGCGTGATTATGCAGCCGGAGCACGCGAGATATGCGGCGTGAAACTCCCCGAAGGTCTGCATGAGAACCAGAAGCTCCCCGAGCCGATCATGACTCCCACCACCAAGGCCGATGAAGGCCACGATGAGAACATCTCGCGCGAGCAGATCATAGCACGAGGCATCGTGTCCGAGGAAATCTACGCACAGGTCGAGAAGTACGCGCTGGCACTCTTCGCTCGCGGAACGGAAATCGCTAAAAAGCATGGCCTGATACTGGTAGACACCAAATATGAGTTCGGTCTGAAGGACGGCAAGGTAATCCTGATCGACGAGATACATACTCCCGACTCGTCGCGCTACTTCTACGCTGACGGTTACGAGGAGCGTCAGGCCAATAACGAGCCGCAGAAACAGCTCAGCAAGGAGTTCGTTCGTCAGTGGCTGATCAGCAACGGCTTCATGGGCAAGCCCGGTCAGAAAGTGCCTGAGATGACTCCGGAATATTGCAAGGAAGTAAGCGACCGTTACATAGAGTTGTACGAGCACATCACCGGTCGCAAGTTCGAACGCGCATCCGATTGCGGCAACCTGAATGGGCGTATCTTCAACAACGTAAGCAAGGCGCTCGAGGAGCTGAAATAAGATCCTCAACCCAACGATAAATTACGGGCTGTGTCACTGATAGCGACACAGCCCGTATTGTTTAAGTATGTATATATGCTAATCAGGGTATTTCCAGTTCAGCACCCTTCAGCAGAGGCGAGGTCAGGGATATCTTGACCGGCTGGCTTGGATCTGTGCAACGGATGTAGGCAAGCAGTCGACCTCGGAACACCCGCTGCGAATTGTCACGGTAATTACCCATGTCGCTGTTGTCGCCGGCTTCCAGACCAAGCAGCTCGGCGCCCCCGTGAACCCGTACGGTTACGTTATTGTCGGCCAACTTTACCGGAACGCCGTTCTCATCGAGAACCTCGATAGTGACATGTGCCACCTGACCGGCCTTCGTAAACTCCTTGCGGTCTGTCGAGACTGCAAGCTGATAAGGGCGTCCAGAGGTTGTGATGGAATACTGCGACTGCACATTGCCGTTATTGTCAAGCCCCCGTGCGGTCAATTTCCCGGGCGCGTAGGGGATATCCCAGTATATCACGCCCGTCTTGTCATCCATAGGCTTGACGGAACCTATCGTCTTGCCGTCCAGCAGCAACTCGGCCTTGGGGGAATTGGTATAGCAGACCACGCGGATCATGTCGCCATCCTTATAGTTCCAGTTGTCCCAGGCGTCGATGGATACCCAGTCGCCATGCTTGGGCTTGGGGTAGGTGCCGATATAAGTTACCGGTTTGTCGCTCCACAGCGATGCGCGGAACATGCCGCGGGGTTTCGGATTGCCGGTGAAGTCAAGCAGTCCGGTGTAAAGTCCACGGCTGGGCCATGCCCCGGACTCGCCTAAGTAGTCAATACCGGTCCATATGAACTGGCCGAATATGAAGTCCTTGTCGCGGACGGCCTTCCATGCGTCGTAGTCCGAGCGGTTCTCGCTACCGTATATCACACGGTCGGGATATGTGGCGTGGTCCAGGTCGTAACGGTCCTCGGTATAGTTATATCCAACTACATCCACTGCCGAGGGGTAGGCGGTCTCGTTACTCATCACTACGCCTGCCAACGCGCCGGTAGTGGGACGCGATGTGTCGATGCTCTTTACTACTTTGGCCAGGCGTTTGGCTATCTCACCGATACGCATGGCGTTGGGTGCCGTAGAGTCATATCCGCCGTACATCGGTTGTGAGATGGCGGAGTTATCGCCATCAAGGACAGGATGCGAATATGGATCATTTGGATAATCGACCTCGTTGCCGATGCTCCATAGGAAGACCGACGGATGGTTGCGGTCGCGTCGAACCATATCGGCGACATCACGGTCTATCCACTCCTCGAAGAAGTCGTAGGTTCCGTCATATCCCGGCTCGCCACGGTTCCAGCCCTTTATCCATTTGCGCTTGGGGAATTCCCACTCATCGCTGGCCTCGTCCATGATGAGCAGCCCCAGGCGGTCAGCCAGGTCGTACACGACGGGAGCCTGTGGGTTATGGCTCATGCGCAGGGCATTTACGCCAAGCGCCTTCAGGTTGCGCAGACGTCTCTCCCATACATCCTCGGGAACTACTGCACCTAAGGCTCCGGCATCATGATGGATGCAGACGCCTTTTACCTTGCGGTTACGGCCGTTCAATGCAAATCCTGTGTTGGGGTCGAATTTCAGAGTGCGTATGCCTACCTTGGTATCGCTGCCGTCGATTCGCCTGCTGTTTTCCAGCAGCTCGATCCGGAGTGTATACAGGTTAGGATCATCGATGTCCCAAATGTGTACATCGGGTACAGTCATTTCAAATGTATTCTCGGCCTTGGCCGCTGTCATGGCCGATGAGACAGTCCTTCCGGAGGTATCTATAAGTGACACCTTGACCTTGAGTCCTTTGACGGGGTTCTCCACAGCGACATTGACTTTGACATCGGCTTTCTTACCCTTGACCGCGAGGGTTTCGAAGCCGACTCCCCACTGGGCTATATGGGTTGCCGGAGCCTCGACCATCCAGACATCCCGGTATATTCCCGAGCCGGTATAATAACGTGAGTCGGCGTGGCGGCTGTGGTCCACACGCACTGCCAGCACATTGTCCCCTTCCCTCAGGTAGGGTGTCATGTCGTACATGAACGAGGCGTAACCGCTGGGACGGTTGCCTAACAGATGACCGTTCAGGTAGACGTCGCTGCGGTTGTAGACTCCCTCGAAATATATGTAACGCCTCTTGCCGTCGTTGGGATTCTTCACATCGAAGTGCTTGCGATACCAGCCGATTCCACCCGGCAGATACCCAGTGCCGCTCGCCAAGTCGGGGGAGTATGTTCCCTCGATGCTCCAATCATGAGGCAGAGTCAGTTTACGCCATGTCGAATCGGCCGTGGCTACCTTGTCTGCATCCTTTACGTCCGACAGCTTGAACAGCCAGCATTCATTGAATCTATTGGCATCTCCGAAGCTGACTTGTGCGGCCGCCATCCCTGACATACAGAAAAGAGCCGAGACGACCCCGGCTCCTCTGATCAGGGACATAATCTTGGTTTGATTCATGTCCAGTTGGGTTTTAGAAGTTATATACGATTGTCGTAACACTCTTCGGCTCCACGAATACCTTGTCCTTAAGGCTGAAGCGTTCCTGCTTCAGGTGTTTGGCGGATGTGGTGGTGTAGCGGTAAACAGACTTTGCTCCCTCAGGGACGACCATGTCTATGGTCACGCCGTTCTTCTTGTCATAGTTGGTGATGACCAGAACCAGGCGGCTCTTGTCCGGAGCGATGTATGCGGTTCCGAAGAAGTCCTTGTCCTCTTTGATGTCGAGACCGCAGAGATAGTAACCGGGACGGACGAACAGGCTGTAGTTGCCCAGCACCCAGAGGTTGGGAGTGGCTTCAATCTTTCCCTCGGCGGTGAAATCGTCGCTGTAGTTTCCGCCGGCTGGTGTTGTTTTGATCAACTCGAAGCGGTTCTTCTGGCTCCAGCGCTCAACCGACATTGCTGTCCAGTACGACCAGGAGGTACATCCGGCCATCGTGATGTCGCAGTGGATGATACGTGACATATACTGTGCGATATCGAATTCGGTTACGTCATCGTACGAGCCGCCCAGCTCCGAAGGTTCCTTGTCAAGCATCGACCATTCTGTCTGCCATACACGAAGCCCACGCGCTGCCGCCGCATCCTTCACCTTTTTGCGTATGTTGCGCATATGGCTCCAGTTGTCGAACGTCCAGTAGCTGTGGCCGCAGGTCAGATTGCCCACATGCTTCAGGTCGCCCACGTAGGCATCGGACTCGGGATTGAAGAAGGCGTCGATGGTATTGGCGCGGGCACGTGATGAATTGCTGTTGGAATACATATATTCCCACGAGGCAGCCTCGCCTATCGAGATCATTGTGTTCAGTCCGCGGGATTCAAGTGATTTGTCAAGCTCACGTGTGAGTCGGGCCACCTGGGCATTGGTCCAGCCGCAGCCTTCCTGCGATGCCGTTCCGCTTGCATCCACGCCCCAGTCGTACTGCGGTTCGTTGACAGGGGAGATATGAGAGATGTTGTAACCGCTCTTTACGAAATAATTCGCTACCTCGGCCATGTATTCAGCGTAATCATCGTAGCAGTCGTCCTTCAGGTTGGTGCTTCCGCCGTTGTCGGAGTAGCCCATGCCGTTGCGTGTGTACTGTACAAGGGGCGAGTTGGAGAAGAGAACGAATTTCTCGACACCGTTGATCTTGGCCTGTTGCATGAAGTAACGCTGGCCGGCGCACTTGTTCCAGTTGTAGGAGCCGTCGGTCAGATATGACTCGGCGCGGTTGTTGGCCTGCATGTTGCTCTTGTCTCCCTGCTCGGCAGTACCGGCTCCTAAATTCACACGCCACATGGACAGACCGATACCTTCCGGATTACCGTCCTTGGATATAGTTTGCGAGAAGAGCCATTGTGCCAGCTGCTGACGGTTGGCGGTCCAGTACTGGCCTATCTGGTTAGGAAGCCAGCAGTCCGAGGCACCGAAACCCTCCATCTCCTGGATTTTCTTCTCTGGATCAACGGTAGCTTTCTCGGTAGAGAGGGTGAAGGTCGGAGTTGGCGACTTGACATCGTCCTCAGGATCATCGTTGTCACCCGGCTGTTCCGGCTGATCGGGATCCTCGCCGTTGGGATGCTTGGTCGACGGTCCGCCGGGACCGTCGCTGCAGGCCATCATGCCCATCGACAGGGCACATATGATAAGATATTTCGCTAATTTCATAATTAAATGATTGTCATTCATAGGGTATACCGGGGGCCGGGAGGAAATTGTCCTTCCGGCCCCCTCACCACAATTAACGCTTAATAACCGGGATTCTGGATAATCGCACCGTTAGAATGCTGGATCTCATACTGCGGGATGGGCCACAGCAGGTCACGTCCTTCATTGAAGCGGATACCCTTATCGCTGGTTTCGCCTTGATTTACCTTCTCGTACATGTCGGCGTTGGCGCCGGTGTTGTATTTGACGAACGTTCCATCAGGTCCGAATACGTTGGCCATCATCTTCTTGCCGTTGGCGCAATCCCAACGACGGAGGTCGTAGAGACGGCACTGCTCGTGGGCAAGCTCCAGACGCCGCTCGGCTCGCACAGCATCGCGCAGGGCGGTGCCGGTGGAGGTGACAGGCGCCAGACTGACGCGGTTGCGCACCTGGTTCAAGGCCCACTGTGCCTGGCCGTCATCATGCGTCTCGGCACAGGCCTCGGCGTACATCAGCAGGACATCGGCATAGCGCAATACGCGCTGGTTCAGAGGCAGACGCATCGTATTGTAAACCTCGGGACGCTCGGCCAGCGGCACGAAGTACTTGCGGATGATTCGCGCGGACTTGTGCTGGGCAGGGTCGATGATGTAGGTTGTATTGTAGGTCTCGTCAGTCCATCCGAAGGTCTCCTTGTATCCAACGAACTTATCATCGGTGATCTTTCCGATGGAGCTGTTGTTCTCAACGAACTTGGCGAAATCAGGCTCGCCGGCGATCTCGGTGCAGGCGGTCTTGATGATTGTCCAGCGGAGACGCTCGTTATCACCGGCGGCGATGAAGGCGTTCTCCAGGTCGGAGGTGGGCTGACCCCAGGACCATCCGTCGCCTACACCGTTACGGCAGCCTGTAACGACAGGCAGTGAGTTGCCCATCAGATAGGTCTCGCCGGTGTAAGTCTGCTGAACCTCGAACAGCGATTCCTTGCTGTTGTTGTGCTTGGTGCTCCATACATCGCCGAAGTTGGGCAGAAGCTCGTACTCCTTCTCGTCGATGATGGTCTTCAGAGTGGCCTTGGCCTCGGCCCACTTGCCTTGATAGAGCTGAGCCTTGCCCAGGATTCCGAGGGCGGCGCCGCGGGTGGCACGGCCTATGTCGGCGGCCGAGTACTGGCTGCGCTGGGGCAGGATCTTCGCCACGTCGCTCAGCTCATCCTCGATGAACTTATAGCATTCCTCGATGCTGCTGCGGCCAATACCCTCGGTGCTTCCGGTGTATTCCTTGATCAAGGGTACGCCTCCGAAGTTGCGGACCAGGTCGAAATAGAAGAACGCGCGGAGGAAACGCACCTCGGCCAGACGCTGGTTGCGCAGAGTCTCGTTCATGCTGGCCTGGGGAATACGCTCGATACCGATGTTGCACGTGGTGATGCCCTGGTAACGGGCACCCCAGAAGTTCTGGATAATGCCGTTGGCCGGTGCGTTGGGCTGGAAGTGGGTTATGTCCTGATAGCCGTCGTCCTGGGTGGTATTGCCGTCCCACAGGTCATCGGTAGTCATGTCCGACATCAGCCAGGCGTTGTACACCTGCCACCAGTCGCCACCCTTGGCGATCTCGAAGTAGCATCCGCCCACATAGGCGTTGACTTCTTCCTCGGTCTGCAGATAAGTGTTGAGGTTCTCGGTACCGCGGACATCCTCGGTCAGGAAGTCATCGCACCCGGTCAGTCCCAGGGCGCCTGCGGCGGCAACGAGCGAATATATTATCTTTTTCATCTTTATTCGTATTTATTGCTTAGAATTTGAAGTCAACTCCGAAGAGGAACGTCTTCGGTGTGGGATAGTTCGCACGGTCGATACCGGTCTCGATGGAGCCGCCGTCGTAGAATGGCCGCTCGGGATCCATTCCCTTGTACTTGGTGATGGTGAACAGGTTCTGTGCCGAGAAGTAGAAGCGCAGGTTGTATTTGCCCATGAAGCTTGCCGGCAGGGTATAGCCCAGTGTCAGCAGCTTGCAGCGGAAGTAGCTGCCATCCTCCACGAAGAAGTCCGAAACGCGGGTATAGTTCTGGTTCAGGTCGTTGTAGGACAGACGCGGGATGTCGTTGCTGGTGCCCTCGCCGTGCCATGCCTTGTCCAGAGTGCCTTTATAGACGTTCTGGCCGCTGGTGCCGCTGTAGCGACCTTTCTGCAGGTTGAAGATGTCGTTGCCGACAGTGCCGTAGAAATTGGCCAGGAAGTCGAAACCTCGCCAGTTCAAGCCGACGTTGAAGCCGATCATCAGGTCGGGGTAGGGGTTGCCGATGTAGGCTTTGTCCTCGTCGCTGAGCTGGCCGTCGTGGTTCAGGTCCAGATACTTGATGTCACCGGGTTGCGCGTCGGGCTGGATCATCTTGCCATGCTCGTTGGTGTGGGCATAGACTTCCTCCCAGTTCTGGAACAGACCGTCGGTCTTGTATCCGAAGAAGCGCGAGATCAAACCGCCGTCCTCGTTCTTGATGATGCTTTCGCTCAGACCGCTGCCGCCCCATACCGGACCCTGTCCGGAGAAACGGATAGCCTTGTTCTTGACCTGCGACAGCTGTACGCCGACATTGTAGCCGAACTCACCTGCGTGGTCGTTCCAGCTCAGAGAGAGTTCCCAGCCGCGTGCGCGCATCTCGCCGATGTTCTGCGTGATGGCACCCATCCAGGTCGGCACACCCATGATCAGCTGGCTCTGACGGGCGTAAAGCATGTCATGGCTGGTCTTCTGGTAGAGATCGAAGGTCAGGTTCAGACGACCCTGCAGGAAGGTGGCGTCGATACCGAAGTCGATGTCCTCGACGGTTTCCCATTTCAGGTTCGGGTTGCCTATCTGGCCGATGATCGATGAGGGATAGCGCGATGCGGGATCACCGAACACGTAGTTCACACTGTTGTTGATAGTGGACAGGAACAGACCCGGGTCGATGTTCTGGTTGCCTACCTTACCCCAACCCAGACGGATCTTGGCATTGTCCAGCCAGCCGCGAGTGCCTTCCATGAAGGGTTCCTCGGAGAGTCGCCACGCGATTGACGCAGAGGGAAAGTACGCCCACTTGTTGCCTTTAGGGAACTTGGAGCTACCGTCTGCACGTATTGATGCGGTCAGGTAGTAGCGGCTGTCGAAGTTGTACATCACACGACCCAGGAACGATGCCAGAGTCGTGAAGCTGGAGCTACCGGATGCGAACTGGTCGCCGATACCGGCGCTGACCTCATGAAGCAGGTCGCTCATGCCCGGGATATCCTGGCGCGAGGCGTTGGCCCACCAGTTGCCGTAACGCTCGGCAGTGAAGCCAACCATGGCGGTCAGGTTGTGCTTGTCTGCGAACGTGTCGATGTAGGAGATGGTGTTGTTCCATGTCCAGTTCAGCTGGTCGGAGTAGTTGCGGCCGTCGCTGTTCTTGACATTCTGCTCAAGTGCGTCCAGGTGGAACGCGCAGTTGTAGTAGTCGTTGCGCTGATACCAGGCGTTGATACCGAACTGTGTGCGCAGCGTCAGCTGCTTGATGGGCTGTATCTGGATGTAGGGATTCATGTTCAACTGCATCTTGCGGGTGCTGTTGTCCATACGGGCCACCGAAGCGGCGGGGTTCCATTCCTGGTTGTTGTACGAACGCTGGTAGTTGTTCATCGGATTCGAGGGATCCCATTGGTCCTCTGGACGGAACACGGGAGTGGTCGGGTCCATCGACATGGCGGCACCGAATACATTGGGGGTGTTGTCCCAGTTTTCCATGTTGGGGGCAAAGTCGATACCGGCCTTCAGCCAGTTGGTGAAGTTGAACTCGGTGTTGAAGCGGATGTTCAGCTTGTCCCAGTAACCGTAGTCGAACTGCGAGTTGTTGCGGAAGTAACCCACCGACAGGCTGTAGACCCACTTGTCGTTACCGCCACGGACGCTCAGCGAGTAGTTCTGGACCAGGGCGGCGGGTTTTACAACCTCGTCCCACCAGTCGGTTCCGTCGACTGCGGCATAGTCGACAAAGGGAGAAGCCCAGGGAGCCACGCGGCCGTCGTTTTCGTAACGCATCTTGAACACTTTCTCATATTCATCGGCGTAGGCGATACTGGGCTTCGGAATGTGCTGCCAGCCCACGGATGCGGAGAAGTCGACATGCGTTGCTCCTGCCTTGCCCTTCTTGGTGGTGATGATGATCACACCGTTCGATGCACGTGTACCGTATATTGCCGATGCAGAAGCGTCTTTCAGCACCTCCATGCTCTCGATGTCGTTGTTGTTGATGAAGTTGATGTTGTTGGAGTTCAAGGGCACTCCATCAACAACGTAAAGAGGGCTGGAGTCGCCGACGGTGGTGACGCCTCGGACCATAACCTTCGGGGTCGAGCCGGGACCGCCGCCGGTGGCAACCTGGACGCCAGGCACGCGGCCCTGCAGTGCGTCCATGGCGTTGCCGGTCACCATCTCGTTCAGTTCTGAACCCTTGATGGTGGAGATGGAGCTGGTCAGGTCGCTCTTCTTGGCGACACCGTAACCTACAACCACCAGCTCATCGAGCGACGCGGTGGTCTCGGTCATCTCTACATTGACAGTGCTGTGACCATTCACGGGCGCCTCCATCTCTTTGTATCCCACATAGTTGAATACCAGGATTGCCTTGGGATTCACCTTGGCGAACTTGTAGTTTCCATCGATGTCGGTTACGGCACCTTGGGTTGTGCCTTTGATGCGTACGGTGGCTCCGATCAGGGGCTCGCCGTCAGTCTTGGACAGAACCTGCCCGCTGACAGCTATGTCCTGGGCCATGGCGCATATGCAGCCTATCATGGCCAGGCATAATGTCACAATATACTTTTTCATGATGATTCAATGGGTTATATGTAGATGTTATCAGTTCATGGGAACCAGACGGGCACGCTCGGCGTGCGCGTCGAAGATCAGCTTATACCTGCCGCCCTTCACTACTGTTGGTTTTGCCCAGTTGTCTTTTACGAAGTTCTTGCGGTAATCCTCTGCGCCCCACTGGCCGATGTCGAAGCTGCCGCCTGCGGTGGGATACCGGAAGTTGAACTCATCCTTGTCCATGTTGACGTACTTGAAGTTGAAGTAGTCGTCATTGCTCTCGTAGTGCGATGTGGCCGGGATGTAGTTGCCATAGTACTCGAACTTGCTGGGGTCGGAGGAGTCATCGACACGCCATGCAGTGAAGTTCCACCAGCCATGCGAGTGCCAGTTGTGGAATGTGAAGTTCATTTCCTCGCCGCTCTCCAGTGTCCAGTCCTCATATATGAAGATGTTGGGGTTGGTCTTGTCCTGTGTCATGTGGGGAACTGCTGCGGGATTGTCGCCGTTAGGTCCGTTCGTGGGACCGAACCACCATTCCTGCCACCAGATGTCGGCATCCTTGGCCGGATCGGTCTCCCACCATGTATTCAGGTCGTTCTGGCCGTAGTGCAGGTGTGACACGGGGTTGATGGCGTCGGCGACGGCATAGGTGGACAATGCATAAGTACGGTTCTTTGTGTCCACGTCGATCTTATAGTAGGTATTGGCCTTGTCCAGCTTTATGCGTCCCACCTCGTCGGGATCATCACCCAGAGTGCTGGCGTTGCTGGGATCCGGACCGAAGCAGATAGGGCCGAAGTCGGTCTTCTGGGCCAGGAAACAGATCTCGGTATCGGGCTTCTCATTATAATAGCGTACGCTGTACTTGAAGGCTCCGGTGTGGTCCATGGCTACAGGGACGCCGAATACGTCACTGTTCAGCTCGGCCGACGATGCGACATCGCAGAGATAGATGACTGGGAAGTCGGGCAGTTCCGATACGGTGATCACGGAATTGATCTTCGTTCCGTGAGCGGCCTCGTTGGCCTCCTTGTCGTAGGCGGTGATGGTGGCCTTAAGCTTGGCAGCCTGGCTGGGCAACGTGATGCGGTTGGAATACTCCAGCGAGTTTGTGCCGTTGCCTTCGATGCGGATGGGGAAGCCGGCTACAGCGGTGGGATTCTCCTCGCCGTTGGTGATGTCCACCATCGAAACCTCCACATAGTCAACCACACGGTTGTCGGTAACGGCGAAGTTGAGGTTGAAGTAGGTCTGCGGTTTCAGGATGACTGTGATCTCGTTGTCGGGCGATGCGGTGAAGACCGGGGCGTTGAAGTCACCGTCCAGAGTCACCTTGACCTGCTGCTTGTCCTGACGTCCCCCGACGTCGGTCGTGATCACATCGATCATGAAGTTGTCGCCGGTCTCGTTCTCCTGGATCTTGAACTCGTAGTCCAGTTGGTACGTTGTCTGGGGCTCGCCGTAGATTTCGATCAGGTCGATACGTTTGTTCAGGTTGAGCTCGTGGCAGACAAGGTCAATGGTCCTGATGCCGTCGGCGTCGGTGATCTCACCGGCGATCTTGATGGTCCGTCCGGCCTCTGTACGCTCGTGGATCTGCGTCAGGGTCAGTGACGGGGCCTTGCCATCGACATCCTTCCAATCATCGCTGCTGCAGGCCGTCAGACCTGCAATCGCCAGCAGCGCCATGGCCGCGGGGATGCTTTTTGAAAATAGATTCATGCGATTCTAAGGTTTATTATTGTTGTTAATTATTGTGGTCAATCCAGCGTCTTCAATATCCGGGTTGTCCGTATTCAGGATTTCTGCTATCATAACAGCAACTGACTGCCGATTCACCGCTTCCTGACGCTTTGTCCGTTTTCATGGTATTGAAGTTGCGCAAAATTAGGAATTGTTAAGGACTGAAGGGTGAAAATATCTGTCAACTTTCTTCACAAATCAATCATAATGCAGTTTGGTGGACTCATTTAGCCCGGATGTATCGAAATTTTTGTTAATTTTGAATTATGATTAACTTAGTAACCATGAAACGGCAAGGACTTCTGATACTGATCGCGACGTTGACACTGATCGGAACGCATGGGGCGGGATTCGAAAATTACGACATGCGGATGAACGTGCTGGGCGTGAACCGGGGATTGAGCAATAACCATGTGGTTGGAATAACTCAGGATAAGAACGGTTTCATTTGGATCGCAACCGACGAGGGTTTGAATCGTTATGATGGATATTCCTTCAAGACTTATTATAAGGAGGAAAAGTCAACAGGCGCGGAGTTGACAGGAAATGAGCTGAACTGGGTGATTGATGATCCCATACGTCCCATAATCTGGATTGCCACACAGCGTGCCGGACTTAACGGATATGACTATCAGAACGACTCGTTCCTTTCATATCGTAACGATCCGGGCAATCCGAGGAGTCTTGTAACCGATGACGTGACTTCTGTCGCGCCGGCTGCTGACGGTGGATTATGGGTAACCACTTACTGGAAGGGGATTGATCATCTGAATCCCGAGACCGGAGAGTTTACCCATTATAACGCCAATACGGTCAAGGGTATGCCGGATGCATCGGTATTGCGGGTAGTAGACAGTGGAGACGGATTGCTATATGCGGTGCATGAGCATCATGGATTCACCATAATCGATATTGCCGGGCGCACGGCCAGGAACTTCCTGCCGCAGCCGGGGGTGCGATCCTCATTGCCGACTGCTGATCTTCAGTGCGTCTACCGTGATTCTCTCAACAATATATGGATCGGAGGTTTCAGCGGACTTTTCCTATTCAACCGGAATGATAATTCATTCACAGACATAGGTGCGCGTCATCCGGAACTTCGGTATCCTGTATTCGATATCAGAATGTGCGATGACAATCTATGGGTTGCAATGGAACGCGGGGGAATGGCTTACCTGAAAATGGACTATTCCTCTTATCAGGGAGTCGGGCAGACTGAATGCATCGCTGTAAGGGGAGCAAGGGAGCAGGTGTCCAGTCCTTCGGTACGATGTCTGTTTCAGGACAGACATTCCAATATCTGGGCCGGGACCTGGGGAAGCGGGGTCACTATGTTGCGGCAGGATATACCGCCGTTCGTGTCAAATGAATTCGTCCGCGCCATGTCCAACGATGTCGACAATACTTCCACAAGTCTGTTCACTCTGTTGTTCGATGACAAGGGTGGTCTGTGGACCGGATGGGATTGCGGAGGTTTGCATCTGTACGGCATCGACCGGAGGAGGACAACCTATACTCAGCGAAACGGACTGCCGGGCGACATTGTCCAGGCTTCCTGGAAGGCGCCTGACGGTAAATTGTGGTTCGGCTTCTTCGATGCCGGCTCTTCTGTTTTCGATCCATCGACTGAATCATTCAGGAATGTGTTTCCTGCCGGAAGTCATGAGGATGTCCGGGACATCGTCGGACTTCCCGATGGAAGTGTGGCGATAGCTTCAAGTCGAGGAATATGGGTGCAGCATAGTACCCCCCCCGTTTTGAGCGGACCGATTTCAGTAGGTAATGGATTGATCCGCAAGATTTTTCCTATCGGAAACAATAGGATTCTTCTTGGCACGTTTGGATCAGGCCTTATTGTAACAGATGGGAAGTTCAATGTCCTGGACATGCTGATGGTTACGGATGGATTTCCATCAAACACGGTTAACGATATATTCCGGAGCCGTGACGGTAAAATCTGGGTAGCCACCGGCGAGGGTCTCGTGTTATTCCCGGACATGGCAGGCAATCCCGATAAATTCACAGTCATAAATAAGGCCTCCGGCCTGTCCAACTCGCATGTCCAGGCCATTCTTCAGGACAGAGGCGGCAACATCTGGGTCTCGACCAACGGAGGCATCAGTTGTATCCGTGGGTCGGAAATCCTGAATTACAGCCATCGTGACCATGTCCCTCTTGGAAATTTCCTTGCACACAGCTGCGACATCGACAAACATGGGAATCTGTATTTCGGTTCGATCAGCGGGCTCTGTGCATTCGATCCCTCGCAGATTCTCGAGAATATACCGGCTCCTGAAGTCATTCTCGAAGATGTGTCTGTGCTGGGTTATGCAGGCGACACCTCGGCACACAGCAGGGTTTTCCAGGTGACCGGCAAGGACAGGCTTAAATTGAATCCCGGTCAGAACAGTTTCGAGATATCGTTTACGACAGGCAACTTCGCCAATGCCGATGAGGTGGAGTATGCCTATATGCTGGAGGGACTTGACGATGACTGGACAATCGCACGCAATGGAAATGTCGCCGTGTTCCGTGACTTGCCTTCAGGTTCTTACATATTCATGGTTAAAGCACGTTTGAGGAATCACGACTGGGGTGAGGTTTCGAGAATCAAGGTGATTCTTCCTCCTCCGTTCTGGCGTTCATGGTGGGCTGTCACAATTTACATACTGCTGGCGTTGGTTATTCTGGGATATGTGCTATATCTGTATTACCGTCGCGTAAATGCCGAGGTGCAGCTCCATGCCGAACAGGAACAGCATCGGCATGAGCAGGAACTTAACGATGAGCGCCTGCGGTTCTATACCAACATCACCCATGAGCTGCGCACCCCGTTGTCATTGGTTGTCGGGCCATTGGAAGACTTGTCTAAAAGCCAGAATATACCGGACAAGGAGCATAAGAGTGTGGAGATGGTACATCGCAACGCTGTCCGATTGCTTGACCTTGTGAATCGAATCCTGGAGTTCCGCAAGACCGAGACCCAGAATCGACGCCTGTGCGTCAGTCATGGCAATATTGCCAGAACTGTGTATGAGGTGGCCTTGAAATACAAGGAGCTTAACCGCAGGGCTGCCGTGAAGGTCAACATAATAACTGATTCCGGCAATATGACCGCGTTGTTCGATAAGGATGTAGTGACTGTTATCCTTGACAATCTGATATCGAATGCTGTGAAATATACCGAGAAAGGAAATATCGACATCATCTGTAATCGAGTCGGTGACAACATCGTCATGAAAGTTGCCGATACGGGCCGAGGCATCAGTTCGGATTCAATAGGACGTATATTCGAGCGCTACTATCAGGAGCAGGGACCGCATCAGGTCGCCGGATCAGGCATCGGCCTGGCGCTGGTCAAGAATGTGGTGAAGCTGCATCATGGCGATATCAGTGTGGAGAGCGAGCCGGGTCAAGGTACTGTGTTCACCGTGACGATTCCGGTCGAAGGATCGTATCCAGAAGCCCTGCATACAGAGGAGGAGGAACCTGCTGTCGAAAAGAAGGAATCTGATGAATCGTCCGACACATTGATGAGCGGAGACGGTAAGCCTGTAGTTCTGGTAGTTGAGGATAACGAGGATATACGTGACTATGTGAAGCAGTCCTTCACTGACCTTTACGAAATACATTGTGCCGAGAACGGCCAGGAAGGTATGCAGAAAGCGTTTGAGCTTACTCCGTCGGTTATTGTCAGTGATATCATGATGCCTGTGATGGATGGCGTGGAAATGACCCGCCGTCTGAAAGGGGATATCCGGACCAGTCACATCCCGATAATCCTGCTGACCGCCAAGGTCAAGGAATCAGACCGTACGGAAGGTTACGACAGCGGGGCAGACAGCTATCTGACCAAGCCGTTCAGCTCGACGTTGCTGCAGAGCCGAATCAATAATCTGTTGCTGCAGCGCATGAAACTGACCAATACTTTTGCATCTGTATCAAGCGTCCCGACTGAGAACACCAATGCCGATCAGAAACCGCACAAGGAAGAAACATATCAGGAGAAGCGTCAGAACCTGATGAAGAGTCTCGGCAAGCTGGACCGCGCGTTTATCGAGAAACTTGACAAGACGATATCCGAATCGCTCGCTACGGAGACTGTCGACGTTACGTTTATATCCGGCGCCCTGTGCATGAGCGCATCCACACTCTACCGTAAGGTGAAGGCCCTGACCGGATTGTCGCCCAACGAGTATATCAGAAAGACCAAGATGCACATAGCAGCTGAGTTGATACTGGAGGAGAATCTGACCATGTCGGAAATCGCATACAAGGTCGGTATCAACAGCTTGGCTTATTTCCGTCAATGCTTCCGCGACGAGTTCGGTACCCTTCCATCCGAATATCTGAAGAAGGCGAGACAAGAAAAATAATAAGACACAGACAGTAAAAGAAAAGGAGACACTCGAAAGTGTCTCCTTCATTATAGCTGTATCTTTGGAATTACATCATGCCACCCATGCCACCCATACCGGGAGCGGCTGCGGGCATTGCGGGAGTATCTTCCTTCTTATCGGCGATCACACACTCGGTGGTCAGGAACATGCCTGCGATGCTGGCGGCATTCTCCAGAGCCACACGTGTTACCTTGGCTGGATCGATAACACCTGTCTCCAGGAAGTTCTCGAACGAATCCGTACGGGCGTTGAAACCGTAGTCTCCCTTACCTTCGCGAACCTTCTGCAGAATTACTGCACCCTCTACGCCCGCATTCTCCATAATCTGGCGCATAGGCTCCTCGATGGCTCGACGGATGATGGCGATACCGGTGTTCTCGTCATCGTTGTCACCCTTAAGCTGATCCAGAGCCTCGCAGCAACGGATGTAAGCTACGCCGCCGCCGGGAACTATGCCTTCAGCAATAGCCGCGCGTGTCGCGCTAAGGGCATCGTCAACACGGTCTTTCTTCTCCTTCATCTCGACTTCCGAGGGTGCGCCGATGTAGAGGACGGCTACACCGCCTGCAAGCTTGGCCAGACGCTCCTGCAGCTTTTCCTTGTCGTAGTTGCTCGTGGTGGTCTCGATCTGTGCCTTGATCTGGTTGACACGGGCTGCGATTGCCTCGCTGGAACCTGCCCCGTTAACGATTGTGGTGTTATCCTTGTTGACGGTTACCTTTTCGGCGTTTCCGAGGTCGGCGATGGTGGCTTGTGCCAACTGCATGCCCTTGACCTCGCTGATGACTGTACCGTTGGTCAGGATTGCGATGTCCTCAAGCATCTCCTTGCGACGGTCGCCAAAGCCGGGAGCCTTTACTGCGCAAATCTTAAGTGAGCCACGCAGACGGTTCACAACCAGTGTAGCGAGCGCCTCGTTGTCTACATCCTCGGCGATGATCAGCAGTGGGCGACCAGACTGCGCAACGGCCTCAAGGATGGGAAGCATATCCTTCAGGTTGGAGATCTTCTTGTCGTACAGCAGGATGTAGGGACTCTCCATCTCGCATTCCATCTTCTCGGAGTTGGTCACGAAGTATGGGCTGATGTAACCGCGGTCGAACTGCATACCCTCGACAACCTCAACCGTAGTCTCGGTGCCCTTGGCCTCCTCGACAGTGATTACGCCTTCTTTCTTCACCTTCTTCATGGCCTCGGCGATGAGATGGCCTATCTCCTCGTCATTGTTGGCTGAAATGCGGGCCACGTCCTCGATTTTCTTGAAATCGTCACCAACTTCTACGCTCTGGGCCTTGATGCCTTCAACGACCTTCGATACGGCCTTGTCGATGCCGCGTTTCAGATCCATGGGATTGGCGCCTGCGGCCACATTCTTCAGACCAACGTTCACGATGGCCTGTGCCAGCACTGTTGCGGTGGTTGTACCGTCACCGGCCTGGTCTCCTGTCTTGGAGGCTACCTCCTTGACAAGCTGAGCGCCCATGTTCTGGAACGGATCCTCCAGCTCGATCTCACGTGCTACTGTCACACCATCCTTGGTGATGTGGGGAGCCCCGAATTTCTTTTCGATAATGACGTTGCGGCCTTTGGGACCAAGTGTCACCTTGACTGCGTCGGCAAGTGCGTCGACGCCATTCTTCAGCTCTTCACGAGCCTTTATGTTGAATTTGATTTCTTTAGCCATCTTAGTACTATGATTTACTTTATTCAGCTATGATTGCGAGGACATCGCTCTGACGCATCATCAGATACTTGGTACCCTCCAGTTCGATCTCAGTTCCAGCGTATTTGCCGTACAGGACCTTGTCACCATCCTTCAGGATCATGGGGTCGTCCTTGGTGCCCTGGCCTACGGCCAATACGGTGCCGCGCAGGGGCTTCTCCTTTGCGGAATCGGGAATGATGATACCTCCGAGTGTTGTCTCTTCAGCCGCCGTGGGCTCGATCAGCACGCGGTCGGCAAGTGGTTTGATGTTCATATTTCAGGTATTTGAATTTCTATTTCGTCATTAGATAAAACAAATGGCGTGCCAAATTGGTTCTGAGGCACGCCATATTGAATAACTGCAAATCCGCTTCCTTGGTCAGGCCACTTAAGTATTGACGGAACTATTTCCTAATCAGGATATAAGAACGTTCGGGAGCAAGTGCGCCTGTCAGACGTCCTTTCTTCACCTTGAATTCCTCGCCATATACCTGGTCACGGTATGTGCCGTCGGGAAGGCCTGTTGGGAGATTGACAAAATTGGCAAATGTGCCGACATTCACGACAGCGGCACCCTTCTTGCCTCGGTTCACCAGCCATACCTGACCATTGTTACTGAACTGGAGGTCCTCGGTCTGGCCTTTCATGGCCTGACGGAATTTATTCACGGCTACAACTTCAGGATCCTTGAAGCCATCGTTGCCACGGGCGCCCAACACATTGTCGCCGTAATAATTCTGACGACTCGACCCTGCGGGGCGGGAGAAGAACAGGGGAGTGCCGTTCTGACGTGCGGTCAGGAAAACCCAGCCTTCGCGGATTTGTTGGTCAGTAAGGTGCGCCGACTCGTTGCCGTTGCAGTATGTATCATGGCTTTCAACCCAGGTGGTCAGATACTCGGGGGCCTCCTCATGACGGTAATCCTTAAGGTCGATGTCTTTGGCGGAATGCTTGTCAAGCGCCTCGCGCAGAACATGGCCGTAGCTGGAGGCCGTCTGGTTCATATAGTCGGCATACTCCGCCTCAGGGACATTCTTGTCCTGGAGTACCTCGCCGTAGATAAAGAGGGAATCCTCGGGCATAGCCAGCTTCACGCCCTTGACGGACTTTCGGCCCAATGCCACGTCCCAGAAATCGTTCTCTTTCACGCCCTGATCCTTCGGATCGGAATGAACTCCGATATGCTTGGCTGTGTCATAGCGGAATCCACGGACGCCCATGCCGAGCAATTCATTAACGAACTGCATATAATATTTCTGGAAATCGGGATTCTCGGTATTGACGTCAGGCAGTCCTCCAACGCCTTCCAGCGTACATTCCACCCGGTCGGTATAGTCCGATATGGGTTTCAATCCGTTGGAATGGAACATCTTGTCACGGCCACCGACTGCTTTGTAGAATTCATCGGAAACTGCATCGATATCGAATGCAGTGTGGTTGGGGAGGACATCGACAATCACCTTGATGTTGTATTTGGCCGCCGAGTCAAGCATCTCCTGCATCTGCTCCTTGGTTCCAAGGATGGCGTTTCCGACTTTCCAGTCAGTGGGCTGATAGTAGTAGTACCAGTTCCCCTCGGTTACGTTGGGATCGAATATTTTCTTTAACGAGCCCTCCGGTGCATAGTGCGGTTGCACAGGACTGGTCTGGATCATTGTGAAACCTGCGTCCGCTATCTCATGCATGCTGCGGGTGATTTCGGGGAAATTCCAGGACCATGCGTGCAGTATGGCATCCTGGTTGGTAGCTTTCGGATTGACCGTGATTCGGTCCTTGGCAATGCCCGGCATCACAGCCGCGGCGAATGCAGCCAACAGAATAAACTGTTTTTTCATTTTAAGTTCAGGTTGTTGAATTGGGTTAACTTTATTTTATTGTATAACGTATCGCGGTTGTCATTGTTGCAGTACTATCTGCGATATATCGCTGTTCTGAGGCAATGACAGATACGGCAGCTGTTTTGCAGCAGGATTGTCAGGAATGTCGTCAGCGGATTTGGTTTGAGGAACATATTCAGGTGTTGAGTGACGAGCCAGGATTACGTTGCCAACTTCCAGTATCGGCATACCCCATACATTGGGATACGGGATGGATTCCGCATGTCTGCTTAGAAGCGTCTGCAGTTCCGGAATCGTATCCAGCATGACCACGACATCAATGTCGCGCCATGCATTGATCAGATTGCGGAAGGCATCCTCATGACCGGTCGATGATATTTCCTGATAACGGCAGCCGTGGCTGTCGCCGAGGTCGGTCTCTGATTCCGGACACGTGTTGAATATGGCAATCCTTCCTTCATGGATACGGAACACATCGGCATATTGTCGCAGGAATCTCCGCTTGTCCGCCGCAATCAATACACGCAATGTCTTATATGGGTAAACCAGTTGGTTGCGTTTGACCATATATTGACGTGTGGGAGTAGCCCCGATCTTGCCGCTCCGCAGTTCCTCCATCTTCCGTTCCAGATAATTGTCCGCCATAATTGTCTTGTGTTTTCTAAGTAAGTGATAAACTTAAACACATATCAGATACGCGGAAGGCGCCAAAAATTTCATGTAGATGATATGTGAGATTTCAAAAATCATATTATATCGCTTTAAGTTGATCACTTACTTATGCAAAAATACAAAAAATTCCGCATGTACGTCACGCACATGCGGAATTATGTTCAGATTAGGACATTTATACGCGCTTTTAACTTACATTTACTCAAAACGTATAGGCAGGATTAGGATTATTCATATCTTATGGCCTCTATGGGATCAAGATCTGCTGCCTTCCGGGCCGGATACCATCCGAAAAACACGCCCGTGACAGTACATACAACAAAACTTAGAACGATACTGTAGACCTGGACCGAAGTCGGCCAATTGACCAGAAACTGCACGAGCCATGACGCTATGCAACCAAGCAGGATACCGATTATTCCTCCTGTAACTGAAATTATGACGGCCTCGATCAGGAATTGGGACAGAATGTCGATTCCGCGGGCACCGATCGACATCCTGAGTCCGATTTCGCGTGTACGCTCGGTCACGGAAACGTACATGATGTTCATGATTCCTATACCTCCGACCAGCAATGATATGCCGGCTATGCATGCCAGCAGAACGGTCATCATGTTGCTGGTGGAGTTCATCATCTCCGACAGCTCCTGTTGAGACCGGATCTCAAAGTCATCTTCCTCGCCATTCTTGATTTTATGGTTTTTGTGAAGCACTTCTGTTATATTGTCGATTACCTGGTCCGTACTGTTCTCGTCCACCGCGCTTGCGAACATACCTTGCAGATAGTCTATGGCCAGGATGCGCTTCATGACAGTTGTATATGGAGCCAATACGACATCATCCTGGTCCATGCCCATGGAGTTGGAGCCTTTCGACTCCAGCACGCCGATGACTGTGAAGGGAATCTTGCCGAATCGTACTACTTTGCCTACCGGATTCTCTCCGTCTGGAAACAGATTGTCCACAACAGTCTTACCGATAACGCATACCTTGCTTGCAAGCTTGATCTCATGGTCGGAGAACATGGAGCCATCCTTGACCTTCATCTTGCGGATTTCCAGATATCCCGGACTTATGCCGTATATGGTGCTTGGATAATTGTTGTTGCCGTTCACCAGCTGGCCGGCGGAATTGACGGAAGGGGAGACTTCCGCAATGCCGGGGACATTTTTCAGGGACTCATAATCCTCGAGTTTAAGCACCTGCATGTCGTCGCTGTTCTGACGGACACCTCCCCGCTGCATATTTCCCGGATGTATCATGATCATATTCGACCCCATCTCCGAAATCTGTTCCCTGATACTGTCCTTGGATCCCTGGCCGATGGCCAGCATCGTGATGACCGATGCAACGCCTATGATGATGCCAAGCATGGTCAGAAAGCAGCGCAGCTTGTTGTTGCTCAATGCCTTCAGCGCTATTTTGATTAGATTAAGGAATTTCATCAGTCCGATTCTTTAGGAAGTGCTTAGTAGGCTTCTCTTGCCGAGGCAGGGTTTTTATTGATTGTATCCGAAACTATCTTGCCGTCGCGCAACACTATGTTGCGCGAGGAATAGGCCGACAGTTCGGGATTGTGGGTGACGAATATGATGGTCCGCCCACGTGAGTAGAGATCCTGGAACAATGTAAGAATGCTGAAGGAGGTACGGGTATCGAGATTACCCGTCGCCTCGTCGGCAAGGATGATGACCGGGTCGTTGACAAGGGCTCGGGCAATGGCCACTCGCTGTTGCTGACCGCCCGACATCTGGTTGCTTTTATGGAACATGCGGTCGTGCAACCCGACGTTTTCAAGTGCCTTGACGGCACGTTCCCGGCGTTCGTGGCTTGACACTTTGGGATTGTACAGCAGCGGAAGTTCCACATTCTCCACCGCTGTTGTCTTGGGTAACAGGTTGTAGTTTTGAAAAACGAATCCAATCTTACGGTTACGTGTCACGGCCCGTTGGTTCTTGGACATCTTCTGTACCGGAACCCCTCCTAACAGATACTCTCCGCCTGTGGGTGTATCCAGACATCCAAGCAGGTTAAGCAGAGTGGATTTGCCCGATCCCGAAGTGCCCATGATTGTCACGAACTCACCTTCGCGGATAGTGAAACTGACTCCCCGCAGCGCTTTGACTTTCTCATCGCCTACCATGAATTCCCGGCGGAGATCCACCACCTTGATTATTTCACGTCCAACCTTAAGGTCGGCGATCTCTTCGATCAGTTTATCCTCTTGAGTCATGATTATTTCTTTTTATTGCGGCTCGGGGGTTTCGGAGCGAAAGGCGATTGTGCCTTTCCCTCGCCGTTGGGTATGGTTGCGGCATTCATTTCATATCCAACTGCCACTTTATCATCATCTTTCAGTCCTGACAGAATCACGGTATTGATTCCATTACTGTCCCCGGTCTTGACAATGGTGGCTTCAGGTTTCCCGTTTCTGACAACATACACGCGGCGTTCATTGCCCGCCAGCTGCGGAAGCGAGCCGGAATCCGTGGTTTCGGGTTTGAAATTGAATGCAGATTCCGGCAGCATCAGGACATTTCCTTCCCTCATTGTGAATATGGTGAGGTTGGCGGTCAGGCCGGGTATTAGTTTATGCTCCGGGTTTTCGGCCGATACTATGACCTCGTAGGTGACGACGTTGCTGGTTGTGGTGGGACTCAGACGCACTTGTGTCACAGTTCCATGGAAAGTGTCGTCGGGATAGGCATCGACGGTGAAGTCTACTTCCTGGCCGACTTTGACCTGGCCTATGTCCGCTTCATCGACATCTCCGACTACCTGCATATGGTCCAGATCGGCGATGACGAACAGGTTCGCGACATTCATGCTGGATACCACAGTCTGGCCTACCTCGACCTCACGGCTGATCACGATACCGTCGATGGGAGAGTATATCTCGGCATAGTTCAGGTTCTTCGCTGCCCGGACTTTGTCGGCCTGAGCTTTGGAATAAGTCTGGCGTGAGACCTCATATTCCTTCTGCGTTGTCTGGAACTCATAGTCGCTGATCAACTGCTTGTCGTGCAGGACCTTGTCTCGCTTGTAGTTCTTGGCGTTATATTCATAGGTAAGACGGGCGGACTCCACATTGGCTTCAGCGCTCCGAAGGTCTGACTCTAAGAGTGTTTTCTCGATTTCCGCTATCAGCTCACCCTTCTTGACCACGGAATTGTAGTCGGCGTAGAGTTTGTCGATTATTCCCGTCACCTGCGTGCCCACATCCACCTGTGTCACTGATTCCAGAGTGCCTGTGGCTGTCACGGTTTCTGTCAGTTCTCCTCTTGTCGGAGTCACGGTCTGAATATGCGGTGCCTTGTCCTCGTGACAAGACACCAGCAGAAACACAACCAATAAACATGAAATTATTCTCTTTATCATAGTCCTGTTATTTACGGCAGTGTGATTTCCGATGTGCGGTAATATTCTATCATCTTGAGGCCCATCAATGCCATATACTTGGCCTGGAGCAACGTGAACTGGGATTCAAGCAGATTGTTGTGTGCTGTCATCAGCTCCACTGGATTGACCAGTCCCAACTCGAACTGGGCGTTGGTCAGCTCACTTGACTGCCGGGCTGCGTCAAGTTGCTGCTGTGCCGCTTGGTATCTTGATTGGGATGTCCGTGTTGTTATATACCAGTTTTCCACTTCCTGCGACAGTGTGTTCTCCCGTTGGTCTATGTCAAGGTCTGCGTCAAGCTGCTGTTGACGTGCACGGGCTATGGCCGACTTCGTCTTTTTGTTGTCTGCTATGGGCAGATTGAGACTAAGTCCGATGTTGGCTCCAAGACTGTTCTTCAATCCTGATCCAAACGCCCCTGGGGTATTGTATCCCGTTCCGACATTTCCCGATAGGCTGATCTGTGGCTGTTTTCCTGCTTTTGCGATTTTGACATCATATTCCGTCGCCTCTTTGGCGAGGCCTAACCGCTGCAGCTGTGGATCCTGCTCAATGGCCAGACGATATGATTCATCCATGTCGGGAAGCGAGGCAAGCAGAATCGAATCATTGTAATTCAACCGGCATGGCTCGATTTCCGAATCAATACCCAGTTCGAGCAGTTTCTTCAGTTCAAGAATCCTTGACTGATATGTGGATTGGGCATTCACAAGTGCGTATTTATCCTGTTCATATTGAGATTTCAGCTGGGCATAGTCGACCCTGGAGGCTCTTCCGGCTTCCATCAGCTGCCGCGAGCGCTCGGCCTGCTCATGGCTTAGCGCCACTGCATCCTCGCAGATCGATATGGATTCTCCGGCGTACAGTATGTTCAGATAGACCTGCAGCAGGTCGGTCTCCAATGTGCGGAACTGAGACTCTGTGGCGAGTTTGGCCATGCGGACATTCAATCCGTCGCGTTTGATGGTGTTTTCACGTGCGCCTCCATTCCATACTGTCCATCCTGCGTTGAGGCCATAGTTGCTGGTGTAGCCGGTCTTGTCGCCAGAATCGAATGGCGTGGTGCGGAATCCCTGGGATATCCCCAGATCCAGACTCGGTTGCCATGCGGCTTTAGATTCCTCCAGATCGATGCTTGCGGTTGTCTCGGACAGTCTTGACTTCTGCAACGTGATGTTGTGCGATCGTGCATATTCCACGCAGTCGCTGTAGGTCCATGTCTCTGCATTCACAATAGGGACGGCACCGAGAATAACAAGTGTGAGGATTGTATTTCTGTTTCTGCTCATGCGGTAATAAATTATACCGCAAAATTATCCCATACTTTAAATAATGGCAAAAAAGTTCAATGAACGGCCCGATACATCCAATGAAAGGACTTAGAGACTATGAGAGGAGAGGTAATCCTGGAAGGCTCGCTTGAAGGAATCAGATACAGGTAGACGTTCTGATCCCAAGATTACCCTCGATTTCTCAACCTGGTCTATCCGGTTCATGTTAACAATATAAGATCTGTGAATCTGAAGGAAATTGTCGGGCAACATATCCATGATGGAAGAGAACGAGGATAATGTAAGCAATGGCTGGGATCCATTGACAGTATGTATTTGTAAATATTCTCCATATCCCTTGATGTAGAGGATATCCTTTAGATTCACTCGAATATATCGGTAATCTACCTTGATGAATATCGATTCCCGGGCCTTTGTGTCCGACGAATTGGATGTCTGGTTCTGTAAAATCCTGGTTTTGTAGGCTTTCAAGACCTTGTTTGCCGCTCGCTGGAAATCCGCGAATCCGTATGGCTTAAGCAGGTAATCGACGGCTGAAAGTCTGTATGAGTCCACAGCATATTGGCAGTATGCCGTTATAAATACCACTATTGGCGGATCGCTCAGGGTGCCAATGAACTGCAATCCGTCCATGTCAGGCATGTTGATGTCCGTGAAAACTGCATCTATGTTTCCTTGAGCAAGAATATCCGTGGCGCTTACAGCCGATGGATATTCACCTGCCAGCTCCAGAAATGGAATCTTCTCTACATAACTCCTCAACTTGGCCAGCGCTATCGGCTCATCATCAATAATAACAGTCCTTATCTTCATGGCTCTATGGTTAGATTTACAATGTAGGATTCATCGGTTTTAATAGTTTCGAGCGATGCCTTGTCGGCGTAGATCAACGCTAATCGCTTCCTTACGTTGTAGAGGCCGATACCTGAGGTTTCTTTTGTTTCTCCATGCGTGGAGTTGCTGCATAGGAATCTAATCTTACCCTGATCAACAGCGACCCGCACATCCACGTGGGAAGGCCGGGAATAACTGATGCCATGTTTAAAGGAGTTCTCTATGAATACCAGGAATATCAATGGGGGCACATAGATACCGTCCATTAGACGTGCCTCCGGGAATTCCGCCTTTATTTCCACCATGGTTTCGGGATAGCGTTGCCTCATTATCTGGAGATAATCCTTCAGGAAATCCACTTCTGACTTCAGCGGTACTCTTGGTTTTGAGGATTCGTAAAGCATATAACGCATCAACCTTGACATATCAAGAACCATGTCCTGAGCGCGGGAAGGATCAATCTCAATCATGCCGTGTATATTGTTCAGCATGTTCATGTAGAAATGAGGATTGATCTGTCCCTTCAGGTAGGTCAACTGGGTCTCTGCATTTTCCTTCCTCAGGGACTCCTGCTCAAGCCGATCGTCATATTGCCTGAATATCAAGGCGGTGCTTAGATTGACTCCGATGGTGAGTAAGTCGTAGACAAAATGCAGAAACAGAGGAAACGCCACGAGTGGAGGACGGGGACCGTCATGACGGATAGGCCTGTGTGTCTTATGCACGAACGACATGAAATCATGGGCCTGCCACAGCCAGATCACTACTATCAGCAACGCCGTCGCTATGAAATACCATATATATCTGTTCCGGAGCAGAAGACGGGGTATAAGCACGAAGTTGTTGATGATGAATAATACGAAGAACGTGCCGAAAGTGCGTACAATATCAGCGAAAAGGCGTGTGCCGACCGTGGGGCGTCCCAGGTCATTGCTTTCGTTGATGTCGTTTAATATATAAAAGGCAAGAACGAGACACCACAGCACTACATAGCACAGTGTCTCGTTCTTGCGGTTTCTTTTTGATATAGGCATGCGCAAAATTAATTCAATCTCCGCATGTAAGCAAACAAATCCTACGAAATGGCCTGTTTATCCGATGAGTCAGAACAACAGGGCTATCCGATAGGTCAGGAATCCGAAAATCCAGGCCAGGGAGGTGTTGTAGAAGAATGAGAAAAGTCCATACTTCCATGAGCCGCACTCACGGATCAGTGC
>DXXK01000096.1 GCA_019416425.1 Bacteroidales bacterium | reverse complement strand
TAATAAAAATTGTGCAAATATTTGCATATATTAAATAATTGGAGTAATTTTATGGGCAGATTAATGCCCTTCGCGTGAGCGAAGGTGGAGGAAATTGGTCTTCCAATTAATCCAATATCCAATGTTCGACTCGGCCGTTCGTTCCTGACGGCCGAGTCCCTGCATTGGAGTCAGATGCGACTATCCTTAAGTATGTGTCAAGATTAAGGAATTATTTGGTAGGGCGGAAACATTAAGAGTTCTTATAGTTAGTTTTGTGATTTCAAAATCCGCCCGCGGTCATGATGTTCAAGAAGCCGACATGGTCACATGTCGGCTTCTTACGTAAAAAGGAGTCGACATACGTCTTGTCGGCTCCTTTTGTGTTCCGGAATTAACGGCTGGTTATTTGAACGAATCGGGGAGGTCGTTCTCGTACAGAACGGTAGTTCCGGGTGTCAGCAGCGGCTGCAGGCGTTGCTGGGCATCGGCGAAGCTGTCGACCACAATCAGATTGTCGGTATCGAAATCTGTTGCCTTGATACCGGCCACCAGCGCATCGCGGTTGGTCAGACCCACGATGATGATGACATCCGCACGGTCGTCTGCGCCGAGGTATTCGCCGAACTCACGGTTCAGCTCGGCCTGACGCGATCCTAATTCCACCATTCCCGGAGTAATCATGATGCGACGTCCCTCCTTGAAGTGTGCCAGGACATCTGCCGCCATGCGGGCACCGGCCGGATTGGAGTTGAATGCATCGTCGATGACCGTGATGTTTCCGGGAATCTGACGGATGCTGAGGCGATGTTCCACCGGCTGAATGCTTGCCACTGCCACACGGATCTTGGCCGGGGTCATACCCAACTGCAGGGCGATGACGATGGCTCCCAACAGGTCGGAGATGTTTCCCTCGCCTAACAAACGGGTCTCGACATCGAATTTCAAGCCATCAGGCCCCAGGACGGTAAAGGTCGTACCGGATGCGGAATAGTGCACATTGCGAGCGTAATAATCGCATCCTTTCTTGGAAGTGACGCCGTAGCGGACCGCACGGACATTGTCTACCTTGCGGCCGGCGCAGTGCTCGGAGTCATTGTTGATGGCGGCCAAGCCATCGGCAGGAAGGGCGTCTGCCAGCTCGAACTTGGTGCGGCATACGTTGTCGATACTCTTGAACGTCTCCAGGTGCATGGGACCTACGGCAGTGACGATACCCATGGAGGGGTGAACGATATCGCATATCTCCTTGATGTCGCCAACCTGCTTGGCTCCCATCTCGCAGATGAATATCTGGTTGTAAGGCTTCATCAGCTCGCGTATGGTACGGACCACACCCATCGGCGTGTTGAACGAGCCAGGGGTAATCAGAGTGTCGAATTCCTCGCTGAGGATGCGGGCCAGATAGTGCTTGGTACTGGTCTTGCCGTACGAGCCGGTAACGCCTATGACCTTCAGGTCCGGCATGGAGCGGAGGATGCGTTTGGCATCGTTGATGTATCGGCGACGGTTCAGCCACTCAATTGGCATCAGGATGATGTCCGCAAGCATCACGATCAGGTAGGATGCGATGGACATGAACAGGATATAGTCCATGGTCATGGCCGATCCGGGGTAGTAGCCCCAGAATGTACGGCCGTTCAGGCATATGGCAAGTGCCGAGATTCCTCCTAACGCCAGGATTGCCGTGACCGAGTACAGACGCCATACGCGCGATGTGAACACCAGCGGTTTCTTGTACTTGCGTCTGAAGATCAGGAAAATCTTGGTCAGTGCCACCATTACGACAATCAGTGCGGACATCCTGAAGTCCAGCAGCGTGGACATCATCAGGAACAGGCAGGCCACATCGACGAGCCGCCAGGAGCTTCCGGCATTACCCTTAAGCCAGCGGCAATAACGTCCCAGTCGGTAGGAATTCTGCTGGAACATCTGCAGGTCATATTTGAAATTGAGCACCACATATATGCTCATAATCGCAAAGACGACAATTGAAAATACACTCACTTTACTATAATGTTTTTGGGTTTACGGTTTGTAATGATTGCGGCAAACATGCCTAAGACATGTCCCTACGTGTCGGGTACCGGGCCAACATATCAGTGTTTCAGTTCATTCTTGAAGAACTCACGGGCTACGGCCCGGAACTGTCCGGGCTGGTCCAGGAATGAATAGTGCCCGGCATCGTCGAAGCATACCAGTCCGGCGTCAGGGATATTCTTCTCCATGATCTTAGCGTCGCGTAGCGGAGTCGCCGTATCCTTGGCGCCCCACACCAGCAGGGTCGATGCCTTGATGGCAGGCAGCAGGGGAGTCAGGTCCTGGTTTATGGCCTTGCTCATGATCTGACGCATCAACGGAGAAGCCTGTCTGTAATCGTCCGAACCCGCCTTGCCGCGCCATGCGTCAAGTACCTTTTGGGCGCGATTCTGCCCCATAATAAGCGGTAAGACATGCCTGGCGGTCTTGAACGAAAATACCTTAATATAATATTTCAACGGTCGTTTCGGCTTGATGCCGGCCGCGTCCACAAGCATCATCTTGGACAGCGGCCGCTGCGAGGCAAGCATTATGGCGATTCGGCCACCGAAGGAATGTCCTATCAATACAGGATCTTCCAGTTGCAGCTTGTCGATGAATCCATTGACAAGATCGGTATATTCCCCGACCCCCCATACCGACGGAGGCTCGGGACTCCGGCCATGTCCCGGCAGGTCCAGGTTGTACACGTGCATCCCGGGTTCGAGAACGGCTGCGATGCTGCGCACCGTCGAGAAGTCGCAGCCCCATCCATGCATCAGCACCACCGCACGGCCGTTGGATGGCCCCGTCTCGTCGTAATGCACCCGGATTCCGGAAATTTCTATGTCTTTTTCCATTCTAAATTCTCTTCTTTGAGATTAACTTACAAAATTACGAAATTTTTTTCGTAATTTTGTGGTTGAACAACATTAATGATGGAAGCGATAGATATCAAAAGGAAAGTTACGGCATTGTGGAAGGATACCTTCCATGAGTCGGACGCATATATAAACCTGCTGTTCGATCACTACATAGATCCGGAATGGGTGGAGGTGGAGGTTGACGGATCGGAGATAATCGGTGTGCTGGTAGGCATTCCGTACGAGTTCGGAGGTTCCGAAGGCTGTATCCGCGGACTCTACCTGTGCGGCTTGGCCACCAAACCGAAACGTCGCAGCGAGGGTGTGATGACGCGGCTGCTGGACCGCGTGAATGCGAAGGCCCGCGAAGCCGGATTCGCATTTACTTTCTTGGTTCCGCGGACTGAACGGTTGGTGCGATATTTTGCATATCATGGTTATGTAAAAGCCTTCTACCGCTGTCAGGAAAATTATACATCGCTTCATAATTTCCATGATGAATATGAGGCGATGCTGGACCAGCAGAAGGATAAGGTAGCGGACCTGAAGCGCCGGTATTATTCCACGATACAGGGACAGGTTCTGGATGAGAATCCCGATCCGGAAACGGTCGATGAGATCGTAAAATTCCTTAAGACGATGGAAGCTGGATGTTCGGACATGGAGCTGCTTCACTCAGAGCAGGATTTCCGGAATGCCATCAAGCTGAACAAAGTCCTGGGAGGGAATGTCTACTATGCCAAGACCAATCAGAACATCGTAACTGCCGTGGCGTTCACGTCGCTGGTGGACCGCAGCCGGATCGACATCGAGCGGCTGTATACCGCCGACCAGTGCAGCACGTATCGACTGCTGGAATTCATAAAGCATACCGAGCCGGACGCCGGCATCCGTGTGTATGTGAATCCGACGGAGTCGGAGAACCGTAACTTGGCCGAGATACACGGCATGGCCCGAATTTTAAATCTTTCTGAGATTTTAAAATTTCAAGCCAACTGGCTACGCGATTTAAAATATTCGATTCTCGTGAAGGAGCATCCGGGCCAGATTGAGCGGTACGATATCCGCAACGGCAACATGAAACACCGGAGCATCGAGGTAGACAGCGAGGAGTACGATCCGACCAAGACCGTGATCAGCCTTCGTGACATGGCTTGCGTGCTGTTCCGTCGGCCCGATACCGGATCGCTCATCACCGAGGCTTTCGGGATGCCCTCGGTCGGGGGATATATATCGCTGCTGCCGGAATAACGTATCAAGAGCAAATCGCAGTTCGACTCATAGTTGGAACAGGGTCGACAGTATGTCGGTAACAGAGTCAAAAACACGTCCGCTGGATTTTTGCAGTCCGGCGGACGTGTTTTTTTTGTGTATATGCAAGAAAGTATCATCAATATCGTGAAATAATAGAAAATAAACTTATTTGAAGATTTTAGGCCCGGACCTGTATATGAGTTGTTGGATATTGATTAGCAGTGATATAGTGCGTAAATTTACATTATTTAACGGCTTGAGGATTGACCGGACGTTCATGCGCTGCCAATTATGCGGAAAATAAGTAAATCTGAACGAAGGCTTGTACCTGAAACGTGAAATTGGGACAAAAAGTGGGGGAGAGGTGTATAATCAGCTTCTGGATGTGGAAATGCTAAAAAATATAAATTGGTCAAATTGGGACATTGAAAATATGGGATATCTGTCATCAGAGAGCAGTTTACAAACCTTAATGCTTAATTGTAAATTTACAATATTAAATACGAAGGAATGTAAATTTATAATTGCAAATTGTAAATACAGGCTTGATGGTTTGCAAATTTACATGGCTTGGCATGATTTGCAAATTTACGATTCTATCCTGCGAGTATTGTTGGCAGTTATGTAT
>DXXK01000095.1 GCA_019416425.1 Bacteroidales bacterium | reverse complement strand
TAGTCGCGGAACTCGCAGAGGTAGATGCCTTGCCAGGTGCCGAGGTTGAGTCGGCCGGCTGTGACGGGGAGCGTCAGCGAGGAGCCGACTATCATGGCCTTGGCATGCGAGGGCATGTCGTCGGGACCTTCGTCGGAATGGAGGTAATAGGGTGCGTTCTCGGGCACCAGACGGTCTAAGATGACACGGAGATCGTGGCGCACGTAGGGGTCTGCGTTCTCGTTCAGCGCCAACGCTGCCGAGGTGTGCTTGATCAGCAGGTGCAGCAGTCCGGTCTGCGGTAACGGGGGCAGTTGCCGCAACACTTCACCTGTGATCAGGTGTATGCCGCGAGGCATCGCCCGTAGCGTGAATTCAATCTGTTCAATCATTATCGGTATTGTTGTTACGGCCTGTGTCAGCGCATCCGAATGGAATGCCTCTATTTATGGTTTTCTATAATTCTGCAAATTTAGCAAAAAATCCGTACGGTTGTATCCGCGGCAATCGTAAAATCAGATTCCCATAGCGAATGTTGCTATTGGATTTGCCTATCGCAAGAATAGGAAAATCCCTTGCTCGACGCTTTTGCGTTTTTGAAGGTGTCAGTAATTTTGTGGCGAAAGCTAAAATTGATTCCAGAAGCAAAAGATTATGAACGAACAGATGATAGTATGGTGCGTGATAGCCGGAGTGCTGTTGTGCGCATTTATATTCAGGGCCATCGAGGAGCGTGTGTCCCGAGCCAGGCATGACGGCCACAAGCTGGGGCATGTGATAGAATTTGGCAAAGAGAAGGAGATATTCTACATTCCTGGAGATTACGATGACTATGACGACCTCAACGATCTGTAATGACAGCGTCCGGACTGAGGTCGTTGAACCAGACCGGGTGGCGGCCTTTCTGGCCGACTACGCATCCTTGCTGATGGGTTGCGGCGCCACCTGCATCCGGATTGATAAGAACACACGGCGTATTGCCCAGGCTTTCGGACTCGGTTTCGACATCTTCACCTTGCCGAACCACCTGACGGTGTCGGTATGGAGTCGGGACTGCAAATACAGGGTCACGGCGATGCGCAAGACGGCCGCATGCGGCATCAGCTTCAACCTGAACGCCCGTTTGAGCCGTCTCAGCTGGGAAGTGGCCGACAACCACATGGACCTGGACGAGACCATCCAGCGGTTCAACAGCATCAAGGATAACCGACCGACAGGCAGCTACGAGGTATTGTTTCTGGCCAGCATGGCCAATGCCTCGTTCTGCCGACTGTTCGGAGGCGACCCGATGGCCATGCTGCTGGTGTTTCTGTCCACGCTGGCCGGTTACCGGTTGAAGCAGATCATGCAGGACATGAAGTGCGATGTCCGTGTTACGTTCATATGCGCCTCGTTCTTCTCCGCATCTCTTAGCGCCGCGGGCCAGATTTTCGGCATCGGATCCACTCCCGATATCGCGGTGGGTACGAGCGTTCTGTATCTGATACCTGGTGTGCCATATATAAACTCGGTAAGCGACCTTCTATATAGGCATTACCTCTGCGCGTTGAGTCGATTAATGGACGCTGTGGTGCTTACCGTATGCCTGTCGGCAGGGCTCTGTGCCGGAATGTTCCTGTTGGGACTGAAATGGTTTTAGCGATATGGGGAACGATATATTGGTAAATGTTTTTGAGGATGGATTCTTCGCGGCGATAGCGGCGATTGGTTTTTCAAGCATCGGCAATACACCGAGACGCGCCTATCTGACCCTGGCGATAATCGCGGCCATAGGCCACGCCATCCGGTATGTGCTGACATTGCCGGCATTAGGTGGACTGCATATCATACTTGCCAGCACGGTTGCGTCCTTTGTCGTGGGAATGCTGGCAGTACTGTTCGCTTCGCGCATCAAGTGTCCGGCCGAGGTCTGTTTTTTCCCGGCACTGTTGCCCATGATTCCAGGCATGTATGCATATCGCACAATCCAGGCGTTGATATCATGCCTCTGCCATACGCAGAAAGAGGAGTTCGGATATTTTTTCTATCTCCTGTCATATAATGGGCTGACTTGTACGTTCATTATAATGGGAATGGTAATAGGTGCAACCATACCGGTATTTCTGTTCAAGAAACTATCGTTCACTGCAACGAGATAATGATTCTATGGAATTAAGACAGTTACGATACTTTGCCAAGGCGGCAGAGACATTGAATTTCTCGGAGGCGGCCAAGGTGCAGAACATGGCTCAAAGCTCGCTGTCGCAACAGATACGGCAGCTGGAGGACGAGCTCGGGGTGCAGCTTTTCATCCGCAACAGCCACTCTATCCGGCTGACCGAAGCAGGGGAAGCGATGCTGCCATACGCATTGCGAACCATCCACGAGGCCGATACCTGTACCGAGCGCATAAATGACCTGAAGCTCATTCAGGCCGGGAATCTCAATATTGGTGTGACACACTCGTTCAGTCCAATCCTGACGGAGTCGGTTATATCGTTCATGAAGATGTATCCCGGAATCAAGCTTAACATCGTCTACAAGCCGATGAACGAGCTGATGGAACTGCTGGCCAAGCGTGATATCGATTTTGTGCTTGCTTTCAAGCCGTCGCATCCCATGCCGGAAGTCGAGTCTCATATCCTGTTTCAGAACCAGCTTGCGGTCATAGTGGCGAGCAACCATCCACTGGCGTGCCGTGAGCAGGTCAGTGTCGCCGAGCTGGAACGATATGAGCTGGCATTGCCTTCCAAGGGGCTACAGGCACGTAATGCCTTCGACAGCATTGTGTCCAGCTACAACAATTTCAGAATCCGTATCGAACTTAACGAGGTAAATACCATTCTGAAGCTGGTTCGCCAGACATGCCTGGTGACAGTGCTGGCCGAGGACTCCATATACGATGTGCCCGGGGTTAAGGCCATACCTATCGATATCCCGGACAACGAGATGGACGGATGCGTTCACATATTAAAGGATTCCTACCGCAAGCATTCAATGCAGGAATTTGTACGCATTTTGACAGAATCACTTGCCGTGAAAAGATTGCAGGGCAACTGGATATGACTTCATTTTTGTCGGAATGATGCGGGTGAGCAAAATTTTGCGGCGAAGTTAGCGTTATAATGAAAGCGGAATCAAAAACAGGATGGCCATGCCACCATACGGACTCCGCTCAGAGTGAAATGACGCATTGGATTTACATAGACCTTATAGTCCTGGCGTTCGTCATACTGGTTACGGGGACCATGATACCGCAGATACTGCGGATGGCGTTCCGCAAGAACCTATTCGATACGCCGGACCAACGCAAGATACACAAGACGGACATTCCCAGACTGGGAGGCCTTGCGTTCGTTCCCTCCATTCTGCTGGGAATGTTGCTGCTGTATGCAATCGGCTCGGTTGCGGATGACGGGCGCATGCTGAATGCATTGACGACCAACCGGATGCCGCTATGCTGCACCGCGCTGGGGGCTGTGATTCTGTACGCCACCGGCATCGTGGATGACCTGGTCGGAGTCCGATACAGCGCCAAATTCCTGATACAGAGCATAGCGGCCGCTCTGGTGATAATCGGCGGACTCACCATAGACAATCTTGACGGATTCTGCTGGATGTACGAGTTGCCGTTCGTGGTGTCGGTACTTCTGACCGGACTGTTCATAGTCTTCGTGATCAATGCCATCAATCTGATCGACGGTGTTGACGGACTCGCCTCTGGTCTTGGAGGGGTGGCCTGCGCGTTCTATGCGCTGGTGTTCCTGAACAATGGCCTGTACGTCTATTCCGCGCTCGCTGCCGCCACGCTCGGAACGATGATACCCTTTTTCGGATTCAATGTGTTCGGCAATTCGCGGCGGCACACCAAGATATTCATGGGTGACACCGGAGCGCTGGTTCTGGGGCTGATACTAAGCGTGCTGAGCATCAAATGCTTCAGTATCAAGCTGGATCCGGACGCTGCCAATCCGGCGGTGATTGCCATCGCTCCGCTGCTGATACCCGGTTTCGACGTGGTGCGAGTCTACATGCACCGTCTCCGCGCAGGCCGCAATCCCTTTCTTCCCGACAAGACACATATACACCACAAGCTGCTGGCACTGGGCCTGGGACAGAAACGCGTCATGCTGATCATTGTGTCGGTATCGATAGCCCTGGTGTTGCTCAACTATCTGCTGTCGCCCATTGTGGGTATCAACGTGCTGTTCCTTATGGACCTGGCACTGTGGATTGTGATGAACACTATGCTGACGTCAGCAATCCGTCAGCGCGAGCGCCGCTCAGGCACAAAATTGTATATCTGATTCCAACTACGGCGTAATCTGACTGAATAAAAGCATAATATAGCTTTAATATTTGGAAATTCTCAAAAATTATGTTAATTTTGGGATTGCTTAGGAATTACTGTTGTTAAGCATTTTCAATAGACATTATCATGGAGGATTTTCTTGACAGGTTCCGATGGCCGGAGCAGTATGGCGATGGACTGCCGATGGGATTGGTCGGCTTGCGTAGACAGGATTCGTATGTAGGTCAGGAGCGGCATGAGGTATGGTTCCGCCTTGGCAATAGCGATGTGTCGGGTTCCTTCTACCTATCGGTGGCCGATGCCAGAGGCAACGAATTTTCCACAATTCCGGATTACCATGATTTCACCGGAGCCACGGCGATGCTGCTGCGTGCCATGGCGCATGCGCAAGGCAATGATTTCGGGCAGATCAGCTGGGACCATCAGACGCCGGACCGTAAGTCGTCGGTTCCCCGGTTGTGGCTCAACGAGCACCCCGAGCTGGCGGGTATGCTGGCATCGTGCGGGCATGTGGTGAACGAAGGGGGTGAGCATGTCCGATTCTCGGACGTTCCCGCCGAATTGATCTACGACGTGGAGTTCAAGGAGTCGGATCCAGGACTGAGTTTCCCGCTGTTAAGTGTCGAGAGTGACGGAATAACCGTAGAGGCTGTCCCCCGGTTCATCTCTGACTGTTATGTAATGTGCGGCGCAACTATCTATCCGATTCCTTCCATCGGTGACAACTATCCATCGATGAACCTGTTCCTGAATCCTTTCGACAGGTCAGACACAGAGATGGCGCTGTCGATGTTCATGACATGCTTCACCAACGTCGACGTCCGCGTGGAGGACAAGGAGGTCAAGGTATCAAATCTGGCCGAGAGCTACCAGCCGACAATCATCTTCGAGCGTGTGGATTGCGCCAAGGCCTTGTATATGCGTGTCGCGTTGACCAACAGCAAGCTGCCGCAGAGCCACGTACGGCTTGGACTGACCATGGTGGTGAGGCGCGATCCTGAAAGCGGCGCGTTCACGGCGTATCCCATTGTCCAGAGGGACATGACGCCATGGATAGGGCAGGTCAAGGAAGCCGTCCGCAAGGTAGCTCCGACGCGCAAGGCTGCGTCCGGAATCTACGAGGATAAGGAGGGTCTGCTGATCCTGCCGTCTGACATCGCGTCCGAGTTCCTGTTCCGCGGTCTCCCTACGCTGCTTGGACAGTTCCGGGTGCTCGGAGCCGAGAAACTTAAGGAATACAAGGTGCGGGCCGTGAAGCCGATGCTGAAGATGAGGCTGTCAAGCGGTATCGATTTCCTGTCTGGGTCGGCCCAGGTGTCGGTGGAACATGAGCAGATGAGCCTGGCCGACTTCATCAACCGTTATTCCAAAAACCATTACGTTACGCTGAGCGACGGCACCAAGGCCATTATCGACAGCGATTATATGAACCGTCTGGAGCGTATCTATAAACATAACCGCGCCAAGGGCCACGACGGGGAGTTCATGATATCCTACTTTGATCTGCCGGAGGTTGAGGCCATGCTCGATGCGCAGCTGGATGGCGAGGCCGTGGCGCATACACGCAAACTGTATGACGGATTCCGGGAGCTGCCTGGCAGGAAACTGACGGTGCCGGGCCTCAACGCGGTGCTGCGCCCGTATCAGGAGGAGGGAGTGAAATGGATCGATTACCTGTACCGTAACAGGATAGGCGGTTGTCTTGCCGATGACATGGGTCTGGGCAAAACCATACAGACCATCGCCATGCTGCTGAAGATATATCCCGAGGCCGGGAAGCCTACGCTGATAGTGATGCCACGGTCGCTGCTGTTCAACTGGGAGCGGGAGCTGAAGCGGTTCGCGCCGTCGCTGGTCTACTCCATCTATTACGGCCAGGACCGCAATCTGGATGAGTCGCTCCGGAGCCAGGTGGTCCTGACTACCTATGCGCTGGTGCGTAACGATATCGAGAAGTTCGAGAAGATTGAGTTCGAATACGTTGTGCTTGACGAGAGCCAGAACATCAAGAACACTGACGCACAGGTGACGCATGCGGTGTGGCTGCTGCGCAGCTCACACCGGCTGGCCATCTCGGGAACGCCGATCGAGAACAACCTGACGGAGCTGTACTCACTGTTCCGTTTCCTGAACCCGACGATGTTCGGCACGCTGGATGATTTCAACAAGCTTTACACGTTGCCCATCCAGCAGCACGATGACCTTGCGTCGGCCGACCTGCGCCGCAAGGTGTATCCGTTCATACTGCGCCGTGTCAAGAAGGATGTGCTGCCGGACCTGCCGGACCTGATCGAACAGACCGTCGACGTTGAGATGGAGCCGGCGCATGCCGAGTTCTACGAGCGTCGGCGTGCAGAATACTACGAGCAGATACGCAATCAGATAGCGCGTGAGGGTTTCAACAAGAGCCAGTTCCTGATGCTGCAGGCACTGACGGAGCTGCGGCGCATAGTGTCGGTCCCGGAGTCGCTGAGCGACGGCCGCGTCAAGTCGTCGAAGCTGGGATTGCTGATGGACCAGCTTGGCGATCTGGTGTCCAACGGGCACAAGACGGTGGTGTTCTTCAACTTCATCGCCGGCATCGAGCTGGTAGGTGAGGAACTTGAGCGTATGGGCGTGGGTTACGCCACGATGACAGGTGCCACGACGGACCGCAAGACAGTCGTGGATCGATTCGTCACCGACCCTGACTGCAAGGTGATGCTGATGACGCTTAAAACCGGCGGCGTTGGTCTGAATCTGACCGTGGCCGATACGGTGATAATCTTCGAGCCGTGGTGGAACCGTGCGGCCGAGTTGCAGGCCATAAACCGTCTTCACCGTATCGGGCAGACGGCCAAGGTGATGAGCTATTCTCTGATAACGCATAATACGATCGAGGAGCGTATCCGCGAGTTACAGGAACAGAAGTCCCTGTTGGTGGACGAGATCATATCCTCCGATTCCGGTGCGTTCAAGCATCTGACCGAGGAGGACATCGATTTCATCCTGAGAAAATAAAGGTTTCTGTATTAACGCTGAGAGGATATGAAGATTTGGGATAGAATCCGGTCAATGGTTAGTAACGAGCAATTGTTCTACGTCGGATCCAAAATAGTAATAAAGACCGCTGTCAATGTCTACTCGTTGATCTACACCAAGGCGGACATAGTCAACTTTCTGGAGATAATCCGGAGGGATCAGAAGACCACGAATCTGAGGTATGTCGATTTTAAGGGTGTTGAAGTGACGGTTCCGGATAATGTCCGGAAGGTGTTCGGCCCGGATCCGGTCGCATCATACTACTCCATGAAGAAAGACCTGCTGATGGAGGCGCTTGCCTACTACAATTCCGACAGCCGCAACGAGGATCTGCGCAAGCATGACCAAGACATCGGAGTGGCGATGCTGACGGAAATGGTGGCCAGGTCCGGAGCCGTGAGCGCCATGGATGTCAGCCGGGTGCTGGGCAAGGATGCGATACAGCTCGAGCCCGATTATTACGGGCAGTTCAAGGTGAGGTTGCGTCCGGATATCAAGAGTTTCAGGCCATTGTTCTATGAGCGCCGCTATTCATCCAAGCTGGACCAGAAGGATGTGTATCTGCGGCTGCCGGCCATCCTGGTCAATGACGCGGTGCAGCGGGCGTATCCTCCGGAACCGACGGTGAGCGACCCGAATCCGGATCAGAGCGATGAGACGGTAGTGGTGAACCGTATGGAATCAGTGGCGTTCCAGTTTTCCCTGGGTGCCGCCATGCTGGATGCGGGCATTATCAATCCCACGGCTACCAAGCTGATGAACAAGGCCGATAAGAAGCGTTTTGTCAAGAGCCTTCCGTCGGACCCGGTTGCCAAGGCGGTGAACAAGATTGTCTTGGAATATGTGTTCGATGAGGAGAACAACAGTCTGGAAGGGGCGGCGTTGCTGGGATTCCTGTATGATTATATGGAGTCTGGGTATTCGGACATAACAGGGGGCAGGAATCAGGTCTCCGATCCGGCCTATATAGTCAAGAATATCCTGACGCGCAACAGGGGGAATCTGTTCAAGCACCCGCAGATGGTGAAGCTGATGCTTCCCTGCATCAACGGCATGACGACATCAAAAGCCAGTACCTTCCTGAACAAAACCGTGATTGACTGTCTGTATGAATCGCTCACGGTGATACAGGATAAGGAGTGGACTCCGGTGGACAATGTGGTTCATGAGGCGTACAGACGCCTTTACGTCAAGAACAGGGAACTGTTGGTTCCGGAGCGGGAGACGTGGCCGTATATGAATTTCAAGAGCACCATGGCGGCAGCCAAGGACCTGACTCCCGGCAACATAGTGAAGTATATGACATTCCAGCTGGTACGTGGGTATGTCTATTTCCTGACGGCGATCGGAGTGCTGGAGACATCGGTAAGCCTGCGGCATCGTAAGGACGAGGAGTCCAATTATGACTGTCTGCGTTATACGCGGCTGACACCGTTGGGAATGTTTGTCCTGGATCGTGGCCCGCATGTGGATCTAACGGTCAAGGTCAAGTATCTGCATAATTATGAGCTGATCGACCATCCGCTCATAGTCGTGGCTTTGAATCCCGACAATCCCTACAACCTGTGGTTGAACCGGATCGGTGATCAGTGTGGCAACAGGTGGGTCGTGACTCCCCGGAGTGTCCTGCAGTCTTGTCGTAATGCAGCCGATTTGGATGACCTGATAGCGGAGTTCAGGAAATATATATGCAAGAAGTTACCTCCGGTATGGGATGCATTCTTCAAGCAGCTGAGGTCTAATGTGGGAAGGGGCAGTCTGGTGGTCGAGACAAAGCGGTATGTGGTGTGCAGGATAAATCCTGAGAACGTGGTTCTACAGCGGTTGCTGTCCACGGACGCGGAATTCCGCAATATGGTGATCCGGGCGGAGGGCTATCGCATTATGGTTCCGGAGGAGGACTACGAGAAGTTCGTCGCACTGCTCCGCAACGCCGGCTACCTGATATAGATTAAATAATATTTGCGGGAATCGAAAATTTGGATTAATTTTGTGGCGGGGCGGAATGCTGACAGAGGTCGGGGCCGTTCCGACAATATGGGCACTGGGGCTGAGAAGCGATTTTTGTGCATGAGACAGCCCCGAAGGTGTTATTGAAGTTCCAATCCCAGTCGTTCGAACTTGGCCGTAAGAATCAGGCATTGGGTAGCGAAGGACAATAGCACCACATCAGACAGGATGCACGCACGCCACCCGTAAGGGCAGGCGTGGGACATGCATATTCCAACCGGTGTGGGGCTGTTGTCTTATCGATGCCTGAGGTAAGCCAAGACCTGAACGACCGATAAGACAGAAGTACGATCCTCACACCTTTTTTGTATACTTACACCAGCATCCCAGGTGGGTCGGGGATGCGCGACTTTTTTAGATTATGGGTTTTGTAGTATTGATAGTGGTATGTGTGGCCTTGTTTGGATTGGCCATGTTTGTTAAGCAATATAGTTTTTGGCTCTCGTTGGTGCTGGTCAGTATCATGTTCGGCTGTATAGGTGGCGCCTTAACCAACTGGATATTTGATTCCTTCAGCTGGGGATTCTGGATAGCAAGTATTGGAGGCGGACTCTGTATATTAGGAGAACGGGACGAATATGATTCGTCAGGTAGCAGTGATGATTACGATGTAGCGGACTACGGATCAAGCTCGAGCGGCAATTATTCCTCAGGGAGCTCATATCAAAGCTATTCCAGCAGGTCGTCATATTCATCGGACAATGACTACGAAGAAAGGGAGCGTCAGCGCAGGTCGGCCGAGAACCGGGCCAGTTATGAACGAGATGCCGATAATGCGTACAGCCGTTACGAGTCCTATAAGTCGGAAGCCGAGCGTTACGCGGACCAGGCCGATACTGAACTCCGCTATGCAGAGGATTACGAGCGACGTGGACGAGAGTTCGATGACAGCTCCGCCCTGAGTCAGGCGTCGTCATGTCGGTCGAGCGCTGAGTATTGCATGCGCGAGGCACGTTCGGCCAAAAGTCAGGCTGACTATTATTACAACCTGTACCTCGAGTACAAGGAGCGTGCCCGTAACAGCTAAGTTGACCACATTCAAAAAGGGTTTAGATATGGTTCCAACATTAATATTATTGTCAATTTCAGTAGGATTCTGGGAAATTATTTTTTTTCCAACCTTTGTGATGGCAGCAACAATTCCTCTATGGTATATTAGACGGATTCCTAATTTTGTTATATCCATTATATATTATCTTGGGTATTTTGGATATATGGTTTTTATCTTAATTGGTCTGTCGATGGATAAAAAAGCCGGGTGGCTTGGAGGATTTGTATATTTATTGTTGATTCTATTTTTTAATGTATTCCAGTTCAGGTATTACCGTCGATACTTCAAGAACCATCGTTGCGAGAACTGTGGCTCTATGCATCTGCGTGTCATAGGCAAGAATATCGATGGATTCGAAAGGACGAATGTCACTCACTATATAAACAGTGAGACAAAGGAAAAATATTTGAAGAAACACACGCATGTCGTGACCAATACCACCTATTACACATATTGCCCGGATTGCAACTCCCTGTTCGAGTGGACTGAGGAAGATGAGGAGAATTTCCGTAAGGATACCCGTCCGGAGGATTTGAGAGATTGATCACTTACTTAGAAGATAAGACTTGTTCCTCATAGGCGGCTTGGGAGACCGAGCCGCCTGTTTGTTACTGTAGATGCAGTATTAGATGGATTCGTAGATGGTGAGGAATTCTTCCTTTGTTATTCCGAGATCTCGGATTGCATTCCGGACCACTAACTCGGGAATCGGCTCTACATGAGTCTGGAATGTGATGGGTCTTCTCAATCCCTCTTTCTGCCATGCTTCATGTCCGCCTTTGCTGCGACGGTATGAACATCCCAGTAATGTCAGGATCTTTCGGAAATCCGATATCTTGATGTTGCGCAACGTTTTCATGATGGCACGGTTTGTAATCTAAGTGGTGCGTTGAGTTTATCGAACTCCTTATCGCTGTCCAGCAGACATCTGAACTCCTGCTTTCTTAACAGCTCATCGAACGATGGCTGAATGAGTTGTGCTCCCTGTAACTTCCATCCATGGTCAAGCAAATCTTCAATTAGAGTGCCATCTTCAAGACAACATTCTATATAAAGCTGGAAATTCTCATAGAACTGAGCGACCGCGTCATTGAAGTCTGTGCCGGAAGTCGTTATGTCAAGAGCCGGGCAATATGCAATATATGAATCTTCATCCTTGAATACATAATAATGCAGATTGAATCTGTGGGTCTTGTCGCCCTCATGACATTCTGTAGTCAACCGTACTTTGTATTCTTTTCCTTCAGTCATTTTTAGAATTTTATTAGTTTTGTATATATAACGTTCACAGAGGCATTTTTATTAAAACGGGGAGGATGCAAATAAAAATGTGATAAAAGTTGTGGGAATGGATAATTTGAATTAATTTTGTGGCGGAGCGGAATGCCGGCAGAGGTTGGCGACGTTCCTACAATATGGGCACAGGGGCTGAGAAGCGATTAGTGCAAGAGACAGCCCCGAAGGTGTTATTGAAGTTCCAATCCCAGCCGTTCGAACTTGGCGGTTTACATCAGGCATTGGGTAGCGAAGGACAATAGCACCACATCAGATCGATATGCACCACCGTCCTCCCCGAGGGGAGCGGCGCATGACTTGTATATCCCAACCGGTGTGGGGCTGTTGTCTTATCGATGCCTGAGGTAAGCCAAGACCTGAACGACCGATAAGACAGAAGTACGATCCTCACACCTTTCTTGTATACTTACAACAGGCATCCGTCGCGGATCGCGGATGCTCAAAACAACTCAACCAACACACATGAAACAACTTACTGTGATTGTTCTGATTCTTCTTGCCGGGGTGCTTCCATTGCAGGCATTGGAGCTGACGCGTTATGTCAGTGCTGATGCAACCGGTGATGGCCTGACTCCGGAAACCCCTATGGGATCACTACAAATGGCCTTGAATATGAGTGTTAGGGTGGATGGAGCCACCATCTATATAACACCAGGACTCTATAAGGCAAATGGAGATTTTTCCAATATCCAATTATATGGCGTAAAGAAACTCGGCAAAGTTGAGGAAATGGAATTATGTAGTCAAGAGTTATCAAGTGATATAGACGAGACTAAAAAGCCTGTACTGATTGGTGAAACCAACTTCACCAATTCAAGTATTTACTCTGTTGATGCTAAAGGTTCAATATCAGTAAATTCCGGATCTCTATCTTATTGCACCATGACGGATCGATTTAATTCTGGTACAGCAGACCAAGTAACAATCCTTAATGGAGTGTATGGTTCAGGAGGTCAAATCGGCGGTCAAATCAACCTTTTCAATTGTGCTTTTGTCAATAACAAAGATGCATATCAATTCGGGTTAAATTTGTCGGGAGAAGGACATATTTTTAATTGTCGGTTCAATGGTAATAAGGGTGGAGGATTGTTTATGCATGGTTGCGATAATTTATCATTTTATGATTGCGAATTTGCTGACAATGAAGGAATCGGAGCTATTGAGTCAAACTCAACTGGGATGAATTTGAATTTTATTAATTGTAAGTTCATAAATAACAAAAAGGATCGCGGTGATATAAGGCCTGCAGTAACAGTCCACAGCGCAACATTTTGTAATTGCTTCTTTTTCAAGAATGACAGTGAGGGTTATGGCCCAGCATTGATGGCAACATCGTCAAATATCAAAATAGTCCACTGTGCATTCATCAACAATGGCATGGGGTTTCATTATGAGGGCGGTGCTCCGGAATTCACACAAATCATAAATACAGTTTTCTGGAATAACGGAAGTCTTGAAGGTTATGATATTACAAGACCGCGAGCAGACGCGTACGAGCCTAAAATGTATAGATGCGCATTACCGAGAGGAACCGGCATTCCAGAATTGGACAAGGAATTGGGAATTATATGTCTGAGTCTTAAAAATAACGGAACAGATCCTAATGAGAATTATCTTGCGTTTGATTTTAAAACACATACATTACGTAAAAATTCAGCATTGATAAATGCAGGTATACTTACGGATGCGATGCCCTATGATATATATAATAATTCTCGGATATTTTTCGATATGCCCGATATCGGACCGTTTGAGTTTGTGGGTGATTCGGTTATCGCCAGCTCAACTACTTTTACATTGAAGGACTCCGATGGAAATGATTGGAAGATGGGTCTTGGCACCACGGAGTTTCGTGACAGAAAGTACCATGTGATTTATCCAAATCCTGAATATGTAGAGGCTGGCAAACCATTGCCATCATTAATGAACCTCACATTTGCTGGATTTGGAGATAAAGGGATAACTCAATACGGTAGTAATCTGTTTAATACAGCACCGTTTGGAGGAGGGTATAGCCTTAATATACTTTCATTTAATGGGTCTTTCCCTTTGAATGTAAAGGAGAGGTATGAGTATACAAGTGCCTCTAAGGCACCGACAGTACGGAAGGCGCAGAAACCGAATACTGTGATAATAACAGCTGACGGCAAGAACAATTATTTTTCATATTAAGGAAGTCGTCTACACCTATTAAATATCATTTAAACTAAGAACATAATGAACGGATTAAAAGCAAAGGAAGTGGCGAGACTCGGCAGACAGGCGCTGGTGACGGTTCTGTTCGCTGGCATTGCACTGGTATCGATTCCGGCGATGGCGACATCCATCTCCAATGGTGAGGCTGCCCCGATACCGCAATCAACTCTGGGCAATGGCAAGATAGTATACGATCAAGTGGATAAGGCACCTGAGTTCCCCGGCGGAAATTCCGCGCTGATGCGGTGGCTGGGGGCTAATATCCGTTATCCTTTCTCGGCGCAAATGGACGGCATCCAGGGTAAGGTTGTGGTGCGCTTCGTCGTCAACGAGGACGGAAGCGTTTCCAACATCCAGATTGTTGAAAAAGTCGAGGGATCTCTGGACCGCGAGGCATGGCGGCTAATTAAGAGCATGCCCAATGGCAACCCGGCGAGGTCGGAGGCTGCAAGGTGGCAACCTACGTTAACTTACCCATCATCTTCAAGCTTACCGAGCCGGATCCCGAACCCCAGGACTCCATTGCCGGCAATTGACAGTCCTACAGTGGACTAAGAAACATAGCCAACTGTTACAAGCTGTACTTTGGGTACAAGGAGCGTGTCCGCAGCCACTAAGAGAGAACAATAATAGAAGATAAGACTTGTCCATCGTAGGCGGCTTGGGAGACCGAGCCGCCTGTTTCCTGTTGGTTACTTCATTGAGTTGGGGGAATATAATAATTGAGTATCAGAAGAGTAGATAAATCGAAGGATGACTCATGGTGACGCGATGCTGTTTGTCGGCATGTGTGGTGGCGCGCAAAGCCGCAAAGGGCTCCGCATTGTTATCAAAACAGGCGGGAATGGAAATCGGTGCGGCACGCGGTGTGATGGGCTCACTGCCTACGCAAAGTTCGCGATGGGTTATGGATAACCTTGGACGCGGAGATCGCTAAGCCGTCCGGATGGCTTGGCGCCCTTGGCGTCGGGAATCCTGATTCCATCGCGACCTTGGCGGAAGCGCCTGCACTCCGGATGGCCGGGTTGACGAATGACCGGGTTGACGACACATCATCAGACGGCCCCCTTTGCGGCTTTGCGCGCGCCCCATGAGTCAACTGGACAACTATGGTCAATTTCAGAATATTAACAATTTGGAGAGTGATTTCGGGTGATGCAACTACGAAGTCCGGGAATATAAGATAAGGCTTTTCCATCGCAAGCGGCTTGGGAGACCGAGCCGCCTTTTTTCAGAAAAGACTGAAAATCGGATTGGCTATGATGATTGTCAAGGAAATTTGTTAACTTTGTAGACCGAAAAATGAAAAACGACACAGACAGTAATGTTAAGGAAAATAAGAAATAGGCGTAATGATATACAGAAGGGTGTATGGAACCAAGGGATGGCTGTTGTCATGATGGCAATCATAGCACTGGGGTTCTCGGTAACATCCTGTGGAAAAGGGAGCAAAACGCATAATGACGGCGAACATCAGATGATGCCGTTGAAATATGCGGAATTCCTGAAAATCAAGGAATATGACGGATACAAGGAGGTGACTATCCGCAATCCATGGGATTCAACCAAGATTCTGCACAAATATGTGCTGGTGCCTAAGGACGCGGATCTGCCGTCCAATCTGCCGAAGGGAGACTTGATACGCACGCCGGTTAAGAACACTTTGGTATATTCAACGGTACATGCCGGGCTGATTAAGGAACTCGGCGCCATGGACGCCATAGGAGGAATGTGCGGAACGGAATATGTAAACGATCCGGACCTGAGGCAACTGATTGTCGAAGGCAAGATAGCCGACTGTGGTTCGACACAGACGCCTGTCATAGAACGCATCATAAAGCTACAGCCGGAGGCAATCCTGCTGTCGCCCTACGAAAACGACGACAAGTACAGCAAGACCGGCGAACTCGGCATACCGATTATCGAAGGCGCCGACTATATGGAGACATCGCCGCTTGGCCGTGCCGAGTGGGTGCGTTTTTACGGTATGCTGTTCGGCAAGGAAGCGGAGGCTGACAGTATGTTTTCCGACACCGAACGGAAATATCTCGACCTGAAGGCCAAGGCCGCTACAGCTGCAACCAAACCGAAGGTCCTGATGGACCAGCGTTACGGGTCCGTTTGGTATGTGCCCGGCGCGGAGTCCACTACAGCTAAGATCATAGCCGACGCCGGAGGCATCAATCCTTTCGACTATATCAAGAAGGCAGGCAGCGAGTCCCTGTCGCCGGAGAAGGTACTGTACGAGGCGCATGACGCCGATATATGGTTCATAAAGTATTTCCAGGACCGTGACAAGACCATGGCGGAGTTCGCCAAGGATGTGCCGATGAACGCACAGTTCAAGGCGTTCAAGGAGGGGAATGTCTACGGCTGCAACACGAAGGCGGTGAACTTCTTCGAAGAGACGCCGTACCATCCCGACCGGCTGCTGAAGGACTATATCTCGCTGATGCATCCCGAGCTGAATGTCGGGAACGGAGGGCATCACTATTTCAAGAAACTGAAATAACAGATTTCAATACAATAACAGATTACAATAAAAAATAGGACGCACCAGCCGTGCGTCCCTACGGTTCGGTTACAAATCCTCGGGATCCGGGAGGATCTTGTTCTTGCGTACCTGATCCAGGAACTTCGCGAACAACCCCATCAGCAGGGCGGAGGTGGCCAGACCGATACCCAGCGCTACGTAGTAGGGGATGGCGACGCCCCACATGGAGCGTGTCAACGCGCTGAAACCCTCCGGCGCGAAGAAGATGTATGTGATGGTGACCGCCGTCATGAACACGGCCGGAATCAGCGTGATCATATACAGCTTACGGTTCCTTGCCAGATAGACTGTGAGCGCCCAGAGGGTGAATACGGCCAGCATCTGGTTGCACCATGCGAAGTAACGCCACAAGGCGTCGTAGGGCAGCATCATGATGATGAAGCACACCACGAATATCGGAATCGATATCATCAGGCGCTTAGCCAGTTTTCCCTGCTTGACGCGCATGAAGTCGGCGGCGATAAGTCGAGCCGACCTCAGGGCGGTGTCGCCGGAGGTGATGGGAGCCGCGATTACACCCAAAACGGCAAGGATGCCACCGAAGGTTCCCAGCCAGCTTTTGGACACGTCGTTAACCAATATGGCCGGGCTGCCGTTACCCAAGAATTCCTGAAGTTTGTCATAACCTCCGGTGAATGAGATTGCGGCGGCTGCCCATATCAGTGCAACGATGCCTTCGGTAACCATGGCGCCGTAGAAAACAGGACGGGCATGCTTCTCGTTCTTGAGGCAGCGGGCCATCATCGGCGACTGTGTGGCATGGAATCCCGAGATGGCGCCGCAGGCTATGGACACGAACATCATCGGGAATATAGGATTGGCCTGCGGATCCTCCTTATGATTGTAGAACTCGCTCCAGATCTCGGGCATCGACGACCAGTGGACATACAGCGACACCATGATTCCCACGGCCATGAACAGCAGCGCAAAACCGAAAACGGGGTAAAGCTTGCCGATGAGTTTGTCGATCGGCAGCAGTGTGGCGAGCATGTAGTATGCGAAGATGACGATGATCCAGAACAGGCGGTCAAGGCTGGCCGGAGTGAGCATGGCCAGCAGGTCGGCGGGATTGTATACGAATACGGCGCCGACCAGGATCATGAGCAGCAGCGCGAATACGCGCATGGTGTTCTTGATGCCGTTGCCGAGCTGATGCCCGACAATCTCGGGGAGCGACGCGCCGTCGTGGCGCAACGACAGCATACCCGACAGGTAGTCGTGGACCGCACCGGCAAAGATGGTGCCGAATACGATCCACAGGAAAGCGGCCGGACCGTACATCACGCCCATGATGGCACCGAAGATCGGTCCGAGTCCGGCGATGTTGAGGAACTGGATCAGGAAGACCTTCCAGGTGGGAAGCTCCACGAAGTCAACACCATCGGCGTGGCGCTTGACGGGAGTGGGCCGTGACGGATTCTGTCCGAAAACCTTTGCGACGAACTTGCCGTAGGTGAAGTATCCGACGACCAGGATAACCAGTGCGATGGTGAATGACAGCATATGGTTAGATTTTTAAGTTTGAGTGTATAATGCAAAGTTAACTTAAAAATCCGATACTGCCAAGAGAAATGCCTATGACTTACGAGGTTTTATATCGAAACCGGAATGGATAATGAATTTCAGGGTCTGGATGGATGTGGCACGGTCGTAATCCTTCTCGCGTTCAGGCAGCTGGTCGTAGGGCACGAGGCAGGGGTGCTGTTTTGTGGCGTCATCGCGTACCGGGCCGTATGTCCAGCCGTCGTGCAGCCTGTTCTGTGCCCACACCTCATGGACGTTACGCGCCATATCCTCGGCAAGCTCCATCAGCCGGTCGGACAGCTCCTCATCCTGTGTGTCAAGTGGCTTGGGTATATACTTTTCCATATATTTAAATTCGGGTCAGGGTTAAATCCAGGTCAGGCGTTTCCAGATGTATTCCAGCGGACCGTGGTTGTGACGGCCGACCCAGAATCGGCAGAATATGTACTGGACGATGAAGATGGCAACGCCGACGAATACGCTTGCCGTGATGCCTAATTGCAGGAACAGGCCCCAGTGGTAGAACAGCGCCGATCCGATGATGCCCTGGGTCACATAGTTGGTCATGCTCATCTTGCCGTAAGGAATGAGCCATGTCAGGGCGCGGCTCAGGCCGGTGGTCTTATAATATGCGAACAGGATTCCGGATACTAAGATCGCCATGAACGACAGATTGGCCAGCGAAGAGGTCAGAATCTTGAGCGGAGTCAGGAGATTCGGATTTTCGATGTAATCGCCGATCATCATGTCGAGACCGTGGAGCGGGAAGAAGCAAACCAGGGCGATTGCAAGGGCATAACCCCAGTATTTCAGGTTCTCGCGATGGAACCAGCCCTGACGGCCGATCAGCATACCAGCCATGAACAGGCCTGCGGTCTGGAAGATGCGGCCATGCTCCCAGGCCCATGCCAGCGACGCAAGCTGACCTTCCCACAGGTTGACTTTGACGGTTCCCCAGAAATCGCCACCGCTCTGCATGGCGAAGGTCGCCTTCCAGAAGTCGCCGGAGTTGATGGTCATGATCTGATAGGAGTCGGAGCATAGCGAACGTATTATCTGGTATATGCACATGGGCTGGAGCAGACAGATTGCCGAGAGGGTGACAATCCACTTGGAGGGAAGCTTGCATGTCAGCACCAGCACGAAACCAATCAAGGAATACATCACCAGAATCTCGCCAGTGAAGAAAGCGGCGTTGAAATTGCCTATGAGGAACAGAATCACCAGACGCCAGCTGAAACGGAGGCGGAAGTCCTGGCCGCGCATACGTTGGTTGTCATGCTGGATGAAGAAGCTGAATCCGAACAGCATGGCGAAGATGGCATAAGCCTTTCCTCCGAACATGAAGAACAGACCGTCCCATATGGCCTTGTCGCAGAAATTCAGGAAATTGCTTTGCGACGAGTTATCGGGGAATGAATAGAAATTGAAATGCTCGATGGAATGCAGCAGGATAATCGCCAGGACTGCGAAACCGCGCAGTACATCGGCCGCGTCGACGCGGCGGTGCTTGCGGACGGTGGAATCAATGTGTGTGTCGTTGGTATTCATGGTGTATTTGGTTCATTGAACCGCAAAGTTAATGGATTTTCCGCAACCCGCCAAACCGAGACCGCAATTGAGATGACTTATTTGAATTTAGGTTCCAAGCTTCGCTTGTGTTGTGACACCCGAACCGTCATTGACCCTTGTGCAGTTATTGATTGTGAAAAATAACAGTTATAGACAAAACAGTAAGTATATGTGCATTTTGTTCCGATTGTATTCAATCCGGATGGCCTTTGCGTGCCTGGCGTCGGGAATCCATTCCCTTGCGGACAGGTCCTGGAAAATATCATCCTTTGTGTCCTCTTTGCGGATTTGGCGGCTTTGCGGGGGTAAAGCCGCACGTTCCCCGCGAAGCCGCCAATCGCGCTAAGGGGACGCAAAGGTGCCGTCAAAGGCCATCGCCCTGTCGCAAAGGCGCATGGCTTTCCTAAGGACACGAAGGACGTCCAGATAGCACGGTCCATGGCCATAGGCTGTAAACTGAGTATGAGAAATGCACAAATTCTTTATGTTCATACTATAAATTATTAGGGAAAGTGAAATTTCATATTGGATTTTTAAAATAAAGTAACTAATTTTGCATGGTAGTTCGTTGGACAGATCCATATTTTGGATAATGGTTCAATGAGTTATTGACATAATTAAAAGGCGTATACTTGACGCTCTTTCTTGGCAACTTGGAACTTCGCAAATTTCAGAACAAGTCAAGAATGAAGCAAACGGTAGATGTCTTATGTAGATATGTGTATTCTACTGACAGTTGCGTGTGAACGCTTAATGTCGGTGTATTGCCCATATTCTGCGTGAGGCTCTGCAAGTTTGCTCGTTCTGATTGTTCGGGCATTGCGAAGGCCTCAAGTTGCAGAACGAGCAACGGTAAGGCTCTCACGCATTTTTTATACATATCTCCCGAATCTGAGTGCCTATAGGGAATTATTAGGAATTCCTAACATGAAAAGATTTTTGTATCTGCTGGTGGCTCTGATCATCCCTGTAGCCACGAATGCGCAGATAGGCTACCAGGTAGCCCTGATGGACCAATCAACCGGTAAGCCGCGTGCCAATGAAACGGTAAGCGTAACGGTGACAATCAGCGACAATGCAGGAAAAGTGATCTGCAGCGAGACTTCCTCGGCAACCACCAACAACTTCGGAATGCTCGCTCTTCAGGTAGGCGACGCGAGCACATTCAACGATGTTGACTGGAGCAAACTTCCTCTTTGGGTGTCCGCCACTGTAGGAGGTGTAACTATAGGAAAGACTCAGATACTAAGCGTCCCTGTTGCCGAACATGCGAATCACTGGGGAACATTGACTAAGGATATCCTGACAAGTAAGACATGGAGAAGTGGATCTGCCAATAATGATGATCGTATATGGTATACTTTGAATTGTACCTCTAATGGGGCTTGCACCATGACAAGTAGTTTTCGTGACGATGATAAAATTCATACAACAGAGTATACAGGACATTATTATATAACAAATGATATTGTATGCATTGATATTGATGATGTAAGCGGTGGGGGATTATTACTGACATATATAAAAGAGAAGAATATTTTGGCTGGAGATAACCGAATTTATCGCTAATATTCTACCTCAATTTTGCTGTTATTAATTCTGTTTAATACACAAATATGAATAAATTACGACTATTCGCCGTTCAGGTCATGCTGATATGCTGTGCTCTTCAGTTGCTGGCCGATGGCGCGTCAATGGTTGTCAAGACAGTTGACGGTACGACGACTTGTTTCGCATTAGCAAGCAATCCCAAAGTCTCTCTAACGGACGGTAACCTGAATGTCAAGACATCCGATGGAACAACTACATTTCCACTACAGTCTCTGGCCAGTATCACTTATAACCAGTCGGTCAATGTGGACAACATACTTCAGAATTCCGAATCCTATGAGGTAGATGGAAATCTGGTTCGTTTCCCGGCTGCGGATATACAGCGAACCATAACTATTACCTCCGTAAACGGAGTTGTAATGGATTCGCGTGTGCTTGCAGCAGGTAAGAGCGTAGAATTATCGCTGTCTGATTATCAACCGGGTGTCTATATCATCACTATAAACGGTTTAAGTTCCAAAATCACTATACAATGAAGAATTTGTTGCTTACAATAGTCATAGGGGCTGTCGTGACTGGTGCATATTCGGAAAACCGAACTATGTTTGTCCATCATAACGGAACTGTAACGCCGATATTCTATGCCGAGATCGACAGCATGAGGGTATCAACGTTAGCTCTGGATAGCGTACAGACATCCATACCCACTGTACATGAAGTATGGACTCCTGACAGTATCTATCGCATCGAGATTGCCTCAATAGACAGCATTACGTTTCAGTCTCCAAAGCCTATAGCGGTGTCGAATGCCGTAGACCTCTCAGGCGAACTGGCTCCATATATCACAGGATGCGAGTACTTTGATCTGGGAGAATCCAGCACAGGTTATCAGTTAAAACTCAACCTGAAGTCAGACACTCCGACCAATCTCATCCCGCAACCGGGAACGCTACTCTACCAAGCGGATCCTTCGGAGACGCTGCCGAATGGATTTGCTGGAGAAGTCGGTTATCATTATGGCGGTATTGCAACGGAAATATGGTGTGATATAGTTGATCCGGAAACCATGTTTGAGACGCTGGCCTGGACATCGGAAACGGGTTTCCAACCGGAACAGACTGAAAATGGCCCCAGTCGCGTAGCGTTGCCTACGTTAGGAAGTAACCTTAGCTATCCGGACCTGATAGAAGGTACCATCGTTATGACCGATGAACTGAAGGATATCCCTGCCGGTCCGGAACGTGCCCAGATCAAGGCTGAATTACGGGTTACGCCCAATGTGAGGACATATGCCGGACATTATGTGTTTAAGCGTGATGACGGCACATTCATTCGGCGTCGCAGATTATTCACCAAAATCACCGCTGATGTCAGGGCATCTGTCAGCGGCAGGGAGAATGCCAAGGAAACTGTTACGGTCAATGACCGTGGAGGTAAGGTATCCTTCGACTTTCCGATTGGCTTTGGAACCAATGGTGCGTTGACTTATGCGGGTGCATTGACTGTACAAGGGAAGATGGGTCTTGACTATAATCTTGAATGTAAATGTGAGTCATCCACTCTCACCGACATCACCATTGAGGAAGATGAGTATGGTTACCTGGATGTGGTAGGGGAACATAGATATACCCACAAGCAGATGGAGGTACCGACACATACCCTTGATGCATCGATGGATGGAGAGGTCAGTCTGACCGGCAATATATCGGTTACGGCCTTCAAGACTACCGGTTTTGAAGGAACTCTAACCAATGTATTCAGTTATGGAGCAAAATTGAAAGGGTCGGCATTGTTCCTGAACTCTGAGATCAATGACGCGGCCACTGACAACGCTCTGTATCAACGTATAACATCGACAGGTATAACCGCGATTCCTGTGGAAAGCATAACATCCACTGCGAAATACAATAATATTACTTATAAGAGGCCAATCAAACTGCCTCGGACTCCATCAGAGACATTCTATGCCGTTCCTCACCTATCTTCACCATCCTATGATAAGGCTTCCAGAACCATACATTATAACGTGGAGGGGAAACCGATGTCATTTTCCCAATCAAGGCTCGGTGCTGCAGTACAGCATAAGGATGGCGCGTTTACGTGGACCTCAACCAATTACATATGGCCGCAGAACACGGTAGAAGGATTTGATGCGCAGGTAAATTTTGATTTGTCGAAGGGAGAGTCGATATATCCGACAGTTACATTGCCGGGAGGACAGAGAATACTCGCAAGTCCGGCATATCCTACTGTAGGTAATCAATTGCTGCCAATAACGTCATTCCAGGAAAATAACGGTGTCATCGTCACAAGTGGATCTCCTTTTACCGGTAGTGCGGTAAGCGGCAATCATGGTGTGTATGTAGGTACTGTCATTCCGGTGAAATGATTGCGACGGACGGGAGAGAGTGTAATCTTTTGTAACTCCCTAAAATATACAAAAGCTTTAAAAGGCTATTCGAGATTCAATATGGACTCGAATAGCCTTTTGAAGATTGTGATGCCTGTCTTTCTTGTACTGAGATGAAAATCTAAGGATTTTCATAATCCCATAGACTTGTACATGGCTTCGACACTTGAGACATCAAGTGGACCCTGGAGTTTTCCTGCCTTGGCTTCCTCTATTGCTGCCTTGGTTTCGGCATTTGGTTCGGAATAAGCAAGATCCAGCAGAGCACACTCAACGAAATTATTGAGACTGCGGTTCTGACGTTTCGCCATCTGTTTCAGGCGTTCTATCAAATCGACAGGCAAACGGAAACTCTGAGCCTTTTTCTGTACTGCTATATCCATAATGTGTTTGTTTGTGTGCAAAATTAATACAAATGTATTACATTAACAAATTTATTTCCGCAGAAGTTCGGGCAATTTCATATGAGTTGCCAACGTTATTTAATATTGTTGAAACCACTTACGAACTTAACCTGACGAATGATCTGACAGATGAAAAATCGAATTCTGACATTGACCCTGCTGCTGGCGGCCACAGCCATCAACGAAGGGTCAGCGGCGAAAGCTGCATCTTACCAGGGCAACGAGGTTACTCCCGAGGGGGCTTGGTGCTGGTTCGCCGACCCGAGGGCTCTCCATTACGAGAACGCCGACGGCACCATCGACAAGACCTACATCGGCTATATTGATGTCCACGGCAACGTAAAGGCGACACAGATCGACTGCAAGAACAATAAGAAGGAGGATGTGCTGATCCGCTCATGGTTCCAGCCCGACGACCATAACAACCCCACGTTCCTGGTACTGCCCGACGAGCGCGTGATGATCTTCTACTCGCGCCATACCGACGACCCATGCTTCTACTACCGCGTGTCGCAGAAACCCGGCGACATCACCACCCTGGGTCCGGAGAAGGTGCTCCGTACATGGAACAACACCACCTACCCCTCGCCGTTCATCCTGAAGGACGACCCCAAGCACATCTACCTGTGCTGGCGCGGCATCAACTGGCATCCCACCATCGCCCGTCTGCTCATGCCGGACGCCAACGGCGACACCGGTTTCGACTGGGGGCCTTACCAGATAGTGCAGTCCACCGGAGCGCGTCCCTACGCCAAATATGCATCGAACGGCAAGGACAAGATTTACCTGACCTATACCACGGGCCATCCCGACAATGAATCGCCCAATTTCGTATACTTCAATGAGATCGACGTCAACGGCCTCTATCTGAAGGACGTCAACGGCAAGGTGCTGTCGCGTATCCAGGATGGTCCGCATCACGTCAACAAGCGTCCGGAATACGTTAAGGCCAATCCCGACGCCGTGGTGGAGGATTCCAATTACCGCAACTGGGTATGGGAAGTCTCCATGGACTCGCTGAAGCGGCCCGTTATTGCAATGGTTCAGATTTCCGATGACAAGAAGGATCACAACTATTACTACGTAACATGGGACGGCAATGAATGGAAGAAGACCTTCCTGAGCAATGCCGGCGGTCATTTCCATCAGACTCCGGAGACCGAGAACTGCTACAGCGGCGGTATGTCGATCGACAAGAACAATTCGCGTGTGGTCTACGGATCGGTGCCCGTTGAAGGCAAAAACGGCAAGGTTTACGAGATCGTGAAGTTTACCGTAAACGATGATGGCACGGTAAGCCGTGAGGCGGTCACAAGCAATTCCGCCAAGGGGAACGCCCGTCCCTATTCCATACCCGGAGCAGTGGATGAGTCCATCAACCTTGGATGGATGAGCGGAGACTATTACGACTGGATTGTGAGCCAGAAGCGCCCCAAGGGCTATCCCACTGCCATCAAGATAAACGGCAAACTGCCTGTGGACCTGTCCAAGATACCGGCAGCCACGTCTAACGGCACATTGAACGGAAACAATGAAGTGGCGTTGAATGTCAACTCCAGGAACGGCTTTACCGTTGTGTTGAAACTCAGTGACGGCGCCGACCGGCTGCCCGGCTCGAGCTGGAGTTTCGGCAACTTCAGTTATGGTATCGACAGGGAGACGCTCATGCCCTACCTGATTACGGAGGGAAGTGTCCACAACAGCTCGAACAAGCTGGCCACGGCCGACGGCTGGAAACGTTATCACCGCGCCACAGACGGCAAATGGTGCGCTCCCGAGATTCCTGACAACGTTATTGTATGTCTCGTTTATGCCGACGGAGTGCTCAGGACCTATATCGACGGCCTGCTGGACCAGTCGGTTGACGTAGCCGGACTGGACCTGAATCAGATCAAGGCAACGGCCGGCACCGGCGTCGTGACGTGTTACAGCGTCTATCCCGCGGCTCTGAGCCAGGACCAGGTCAAGAAAGTGACGGCGGATGTGGAGGCCAAGGGAATCTATACCCGCCAGTGCGACGACCGCAAGCAGGTAGCCGAGGCGGAGGCCTGGGTCAAGAGCGGAGTCTGGAAGGGAGATTTCTCCAAGGCGTTGCCTGACGCATCGGTCAACGCGGTGGACTTCCAGGAGCAGTACACCAAGAACAAGAAGCAGTGGGACCAGATGTTCGAATGGCTGCAGAAGACTGACCTGCTGACGATTCCGGCCGGACGCCATGCCATCGAGGGGAGCAACCTGACTGCAAGCGTCGAGGACAGCAGCAACAATCCGCTGGAGAAGTGCGGCACCGAAAGCCACCGCACGCATATCGACTTTCAGTGGGTGGTGAAGGGCACTGAACGTTTCGGAATCATCGACCATGTCACCAGCACGCCGAACTGTGACTACAAACCGGACGTGATTCATTACGACTATGACAGGAACAAGGCCCGCTTCTATGACTCGAAGCCCGACCGGTTCTTCCTGTTCTTTCCCAACGACTGGCATATAGCCAAGATCAACAACGACGGCAATGACCAGAAAATCAGGGTTATTGTCGTGAAGCTTGATTATGTGGAATAATTTTTGTTACTTTGCCTATAATATTTAGGGGTAATGAACGTTGATACAATCATTAACGCGGAGGCGCCTGTGGCTGCCTCCGCTTGAGGTTGTATCACTAAAATCATTGGTTTGCTATGCTGAATGAAAAGGGGAAAGGCGCAATTGTCTCCGGACAGGAGAACGAGGGCCTGAGTGAAGAGGAGATTAAGGCAAAGTACGACAAGATAATAGCCGAGCGTGCCGAGAGCGTGTTCCGAATCATGGAAACACGAGTGTCGGACGGGGACATGCAGCGTATCCACGCGGCTTTCGAGCTGGCGCGTGTTGCGCATGCGCCTCAACGCCGCAAGAGCGGGGAGCCCTATATACTGCATCCCATCGCCGTGGCCGACATCGCCGCGCGCGAGCTGCACCTCGGTGCCAATCCGGTGATTGCATGCTTCCTGCACGATGTGGTGGAGGACACGCACTACACCATCGGCGATATCCGCGACCGTTTCGGCGACGACGTCGCGTTCCTGGTGCAGGTGGTCACCAAGAAGCCTACCGACAACTACGAGCTGTCCAAACAGCTTGACAACTACCGCCAGCTGCTGGACTCCATGCAGTACGATATCCGCGCCATACTGGTGAAACTTGCCGACCGACTGCACAACATGCGTACCTTGGCGTCGATGAAGCCGGAGAAGCAGATGAAGATAGCAGGCGAGACCGACTATTTCTACGCTCCGCTGGCCAACCGTCTCGGACTTTACAACATCAAGACCGAGCTGGAGAACCTGTCGTTCCGTTACCGCTGCCCGGACGAGTACGAGGAGCTGTCGCAGCAGATAGCCGACCATGTGGCGGCCAACAAGGAGAACCTGGAGACCTTCCGCCGTCAGATATCCGAGACGCTGGACAATGCCGGCATCAAATGCCGCGTGGTGGTGGACTTCCGCCGTCCGTTCAGCCTGTGGCGCAAGATGCACAAGTACGGCGATGACTTCAACCATCTGAAGTACCGCCACTTCGTAGACGTGATCTTCGACGAGAAGGTCACCGAGCTGACCGAGAAGCAGATGGCCATGCAGATCTACTGCATCCTGACGGACCGCTTCAAGGAGAAGCACTGCAGCATGAGCAACTACATCGACGCTCCGAAGGAGAACGGCTACCAGGCCATCCACACGAAGCTGCTGCCGGACTTCGGCCGCTGGCAGGAGGTGCACATCAGCAGCGAGGCCATGAACCGCCAGTCGCAGCTGGGATGCATAGCCGAGCGCAACGAGGAGAACATCCAGCGCTGGATCGAGAAGTTCCGCCGTGTGCTGCGCGACACCATCGGCAACACCGAGAGCAACGAGCGCTACATGGAGGACATCATCACCAACTTCTACAACGACGACATACAGGTGTTCACGCCGACGGGCGAGAAGGTGATTCTGCCGCAGAACTCCACGGTGATCGATTTCGCGTACGAGGTCAGCGACCATCTGGGCGACCATGCCAAGTACGCCCGTATCAACAGCCGTCTGGATCCGGTCAACACGGTACTCCGCCGCGGCGACGTGGTGACCATATTCACGGACAAGGATGCCCATCCGGCGCCCGACTGGGAGGATTTCGCGCATACCTACAAGGCCAGGACCGCCATCCGCCGTTACCGCGAGAAGCTGCCCAAGCCCAAATTCCGCCGTTGTCCCGTATGCCATCCTATCCCCGGCGAGGAAGTCATCGGTATCCGCGACCATTACAACCACGATGTCGTGACCGTGCACAAGCGTGACTGCCATGAGGGAATCACGATGGCCTCGTCCTACGGCGACGATGTAGTGTCCGTCGATGACTTCAAGCCCACCGACGAGCTGTATCCCGTCACGCTCCGTGTCCGCGCCGTGGACCGCCATCATCTGCTGATCGACCTGGCGGACTGCATCACCAATACGCTGAACCTGTCGATGGAGTCGTTCAACACCAAGACCGAGCGCAACATCGTGGTGTGCCTCATCAAGTTCGGCGTACATTCCTACGACGAGATCCGCACCATAATGAGGCATTTCCAGGCCATCAGCGGCGTCGACGAGGTGAAGCGCCTGGACAGCCTTCCCGACTGATTGACACAGACAATATACAATAAACTAATCGTATCGGGGTTTGTTGAGAATGTAGGCAACCGCCCCATTGATCAGGAAGGTTGCCTTCGACTTCAAAAATACTGTCAGATGAAGATTATAATAGGCGGCGACGGCGATACGGGGAGCCATCTGGCGCGCCAGCTGTGTGCCGAGAATCAGGATGTGGTGCTCATAGGCGAGGACAGGAAACGCCTGGAGGAGCTCGACTCGCGCAACAACATCATGGTGCAGGAGGGGTCGGGAGTGATGCCGTCGATACTTCGTGCCGCGGGTGTATCGGGTTGTGACCTGTTCATAGGAGTCACTCCCTGGGGCAACGAGAACATAGTCTCCTCGCAGCTTGCCAAGGCGCTCGGAGCGAAACGGACGGTGGCGCGTATCGACAACGGCGAGCTGATCGGCGACAGTATGAATGAGGTGTTACGCGGCACGGGAATAGACATCGTGGTATATCCTGAATATCTTGTGGCACACGAGATCAGAACGTTGCTGAGGCACAACTGGGTGAAGCAATGGTTCGAGCTGCACGATGGCGCGTTGGTGATTGTGGGTGTCAAGGTCAGGCCGGACTCGGAACTTGCCGGACGTCATCTGTACGAGCTGGTCAAGCCTGAGCATCCGTTCCATGTGGCCGTGATCCGGCGCAAAGGCAAGACCATAATTCCGAAAGGAGACAACCAGATTAAGGTAAACGATATACTTTACCTGACGATGCTGCCGGAAGTCGCTGACCGGGTGGCACGTATGTGCGGCCATGCGCCGCGCCGGGTACAGAAGGTTATGATTTCGGGTGCCGGAAAGCTGACAAGACAGATAGCGCAGGCTCTTGCCGATTCCGGTTACCATATAACCGTTGTTGAATCCGACAGCGCAAGGTGCCACAAACTGTCCATGAGGTTCCCGTCGGTAACGGTGGTCAATTCCGATCAGCGAGACTACGAGGTGCTGAGTGAAGAGGGATTGGAGACGTGCGACGTATTCATCGCCGCAAACGACTCATCGGAGATGAACATAGTGGGCTCGATGCTTGCCAAGGATGCCGGAGTGCCGTGGACAATAGCTGAAATCGAGGATATACAGTATTTCGCTGAGGCCGAGAATCTTAACATAGACGTGGTGGTAAACAAGAAACTGCTGACCTCCAGCACCATCCTGCAGATGCTGTTAGATTCCAAGAATATGGAGACGGCTCGATGTCTGTCGCTGGAGGATGCGGATGTGTTTGAGGTCGTGGCTACCGACGGAGCCCGGATCACCCGGGCGGCGGTCAAGGACCTGAAGCTGCCGGACGGCATGACTCTTGCCGGAATTGTACGGGATGGCCATGGCATGCTGGTGTCGGGCGATACCCGTATCCAACCGGGCGATCATGTCGTGGTGTTCAGCCTGTCAGGGTCGCTGAACAAATATGAGAAACTTTTCAGATGAGCCGCACGTCAAGGATACATATAGATTACAAGACGGTAAGCAACGTCACGGGGAGTCTGCTGTTTGTGGAGTCCGTGATGCTGTTGCTGCCGCTGTTTGTGTCGTTGCTATATGGCGAAGGGGACTGGTGGATATTCCTGACGGCATCGGCACTGTCTCTGGTGAGCGGCATACTGTTCATACATTTAGGTGGCGGGCGGTATTATAAGATCCGTCTGAACCGACGCGAGGGATATCTGCTGACCACGTTTATTTGGATAGCCTATTCATTGATAGGGATGGTGCCGTTCCTGTTCATGCGTCAGCCTCTCGGAGTGACGGATGCCTTTTTCGAGACCATGTCAGGATTCACCACTACGGGGGCCACTGTATTCGGCGATGTCGAGTCGCTGAGTCACGGCATCCTGTTCTGGCGTGCGCTGATACAGTGGGTTGGAGGTCTCGGTATCGTGATTTTCATGCTGGTGGTGTTGCCTGCGTTGAACCAGTCGGGGAGTCTGTCGCTGTTCAACGCCGAGGTTACCGGCATAACCCACGACAAGCTGCATCCACGGGTCGGGAGTACAGCCAGGTCGTTGCTGTATGTCTATGTGTTGCTCACCGTTGTGTTGATTGCGTTGCTGTGGTGCGGCCCGATGAATCTGTTCGATGCGGTGTGCCAGGGTTTCGCCACGATGTCGACGGGTGGTTTCTCGACTCGCAACGCCAGCATCGCTGCATGGAATTCGGAATATGTCGGTTGGGTAGTCACGGTGTTCATGCTGATCGGAGGCGTGAATTTCATGCTGCTCTATGGATTGTTTCGCGGCAACTGGCGTGCGTTGGTCCGCAATGATGTCTTCAAGGCGTACGGGCTGATCGTGCTTGTTTCGTGGGGCTTGTTTGCATTGGCCCGCTGGATCAACGGCAATGACGGCGGCTTAGGAGGCAATCTGCTGGAGCCTTTGTTCCAGGTGGCCACTACCATAACGACAACCGGATTCTCGTATGGGAATTATGAGGCCTGGGGCCAGTTCGCGTTGTCGGTGATCATGATATTGATGGTGATGGGAGCTTGCGCGGGTTCAACCACCGGAGCGGTCAAGATCGACAGGTTTGTGGCGATGTGGAAGAACATGCGCCGGAGCCTTGAACTGGTGCTGTATCCGCAGCATACGGTTACGGTCGAGATCAACGGCCACGCGCTGGAGGAGCGTCAGGTTCTGCGGATGGCGTCATTCTTTGCCATCTATCTTGTCTTGATGCTGTTTGGCGCGATGATGATGTGCGGCTATGGCTATTCATTTACCGACAGTCTGTTTGCCTCGGCGTCATGTATCGGCAACAACGGCCTGGGTTATGGAGCCACCGGCTCGGGCGGCGGGTTCGGAACGCTTCCGGTTGCCGTCAAGTGGCTTTATTCGTTGCTGATGCTGGTGGGCCGTCTGGAGGTCTTCACCGTCATCGTGATCTTCAGCCGAAAGTTCTGGCGCCGATAGCGCACATGGTAAATTCGGTGATTAATTTGGTTGGTTGCACTTTTTTGTGTAATTTTACAAAAGGAACTAACCGGATTTCCATGATGAAGTTTTCAAGACAATTATCGAAGATAATCATATTCCTTATTATGGTCCTGTCGGCGTTGCTGGCAGGATGCGGCGGACATTCCCCGGCATGGGAGCAGTTGGGCATGGCTGAAATGGTCATGGAGGAGCATCCCGACTCGGCTCTTGCCGTGCTGAGGGGAATCGATGCCTCCGTATTGAAGGGGAGGGAGGAAAAGGCCCGTTACGCGCTCCTGATGTCGCAGGCCATGGACAGGAACTACATCGACACCACCCGGTTCGATGTGCTGCAGCCCGCGATCGACTACTATCTGAAGAAGGGAACACCCGACGAGAAGCTGAAGACGCTGTATTACCAGGGAATCATTTATCTGAATGCCAATGACCGCAGCAAAGCATCGCGTTCGATGCTGAAATGCATAGACATGGCCAATGAATGCAGCGACTCGCTGACCCTGGCAAGGGCTCATGTGGTTTTGGCAAGAGTATATTATGACTTTTATGATTTCAATCTTTCTTACCGTCACTATCGTGATGCCGCCACGATATATGAAGGCCTGTCACTAAATCGACTTGGCTTTATCAGGCGTCTTGACGCATTAAACATAGCGATTCTTTTGAACGACAAGGTCAAGGCTGACAGTATGATGAACATCCTAAAGGGCTATGATGAAATTGATGAGAATGAAAACAAGCGGCTGACCGGTTATAAGCTATCCTATATCTTGAAGTTCGGCACAGACCGGGAATTAAGGAGCTTTCTGGAGAAAACCAGGATGGATTCCTTATATGATATGAATGATTATCTGGATCTTGCATCGGCATACAACCGGCTTCAAGACGATAACAAGGCACTCAAGATATTGAATTTGGTGCATGAGTCGGGGGAGGAGTACGATACCCTTAAATATGAGGCTACTGCTGTTTTTATATATGAAGCTTTGAGAAATTATGAGAAAGCTTTCAATATATACGTCGATTTTGGAAGTAGAATCAGTCAAAACAATGTTACCAAATTCAATAAAAGCATCCGCTTTATCGAGGACAGGCATGAGATGGAACTCCAGACATCTCAGGAGAATATACGTAAGTCGCGGATTATATGGGGATGCATAGGAGGATTGGCTATCCTCCTCATGGCGGTGGTTATCCTGATATTGCTGTTACGCAGCTCCGGAATCCAGAAAAGATTGGCACGTCAGATTGCCGAGTCGGAGAGACTGGAGAACGAGAAATTAGAGGCTGAACAGGAGCGGCTTAGAATCGAACAGGAAAGGCTTGGACTTGAAAACGAGAATCTGCGACTCGAAAGGGAGAAGAAAGAGCTGGAAATCGAGAATCAGGCGAACCGGCTCGCGGCACTTGAGGATGAAAGCGAGCGTCTTCGGGATATGCTGGATACCCAGATGAATATGTCGCAGGACATCCGCGAGGTGCTGCAGAAACGCTTGGGATTGCTGAACAGCTTGTTTGCGGGGCTTATTGCATCGAGGGATAACACCGAAGGAACCTTCCATGACCGGATTGAGGCGATCAAGGAGGATACGGAATCCTTTATGGATTCTACCCGGCTTGCGTTCAAGGCATCGCATCCACGGTTCTACGCCTATCTTGCAGAGCATGGATTGACGCTCAAAGAGATCAACTATGCCTGTCTCTATGCTTTGGGCCTCAGGGGTAAGGAAGTGGGCAACTATATCAAGAAACCGAGTCATGTCAACATGAGCAGCGCGATCCGCAAGAAATTAGGGTTGGAGAAAAACTCAACAAACATAGGCATATTCATCCGCAAGCGTCTCGACGAGCTGAAATAACGGCAAATATGAAAGTCTTGTGAGCGGTATTCCAAAATTTGCTGTTTTAAATTTGGTATTTGTCTTATTGCCAATAGAATAAAAATACCATCCATGAAACTTTTTATTTGCAGATGAATCCCTCATGCTGTAATTTTGCATCAAATTCACAGTAAGACACGGAATGAAAAAAATACTGACATTCATTATCGCATTTTTAGCGATAGCCTCACCCGTTATTGCCGGAGATTCGCAAGGTGACGAATCCCAAGGAATAGATCTTGACATTAGCAAAGGAGGCAAACCATCAACTCCTATACGGGATAGAATGCCAATTCACATCGATATTCAGGCTTGGTATGATGCAGAAGCGCAGAATATAGTGATAAGTTACGATGGCGAGCAGGCAGGAGAGGTGTACTTGTATCTGGATGGAATGCCTGCAGGTTATTCCTCGGAAATCAACACTGTCTTCCCGGTATTAGAATCCGGACTATATTCCATTGAGATACTTGGAGAAGACTGGATAGCGACAGGAGAAATCCAGATCAGTGAATAGATGGCTGACATCGGGACTGTATTGTAATCAGCTGCTTAGCGATTCCCTGATATGAAGCATGCGCTTGTCATATTATGTCACCGGGATATCAGTCAATTGGAAAAGTTTGTAGAGTTTTTCGATGATGATTTTACCTTCTATGTCCATGTAGATAAAAAATCGGATATCCTAAAGGAAGAGGTAGAAGTGTTTGTTCAATCGCATCCCAATGTCCATGTATACAGAAAATACAAGGTCAACTGGGGAGGAATTGATATTCTACGTGTCGTGCTCTATCTGATGCGCCTTGTCTTGAAGCATGAGAAAGTTGATTACATACATACTTGTAGCGCCCAGGATTATCCGATTAAGAAACTGCAGGAACTTAAGGACTTTTACAAGAACCAAAACGGGAAGCAATTCATAGAGTACCATCAGCTGCCGTATTCCAGATGGAATCAAGGAACGTTCGAGAGACTGGAAAGATACCAGCTCTATGACCTGTTCGATTTCAGCACGGAGAAAGGACGCAGAATAATACGAAAGGTCAACGATTGGCAAAAAAGACTGGGAATCAGACGCAGGATTCCCGGTTTTTACCCGCGTCTATACGGAGGGTCTATCTGGATGTCCATTACGAGGGAATGCGCTTTTCATGTGATTCATGGAAACCATACAGCAAAGCGGTTACTGCGGAGGCTGAGATATACGTTTGGCTCAGACGAGATTTTCTTCCAGACAGTAATCATGAACTCTCCATTCAGGGAAACGGTTGTCAATGACAACAAGCGGTTGATTTTCTGGAGGGAGGGTGCGATGAATCCTGAAGTTCTTACAAGAAAGCATTGGTGGCATATAGCGACATCCGATTGTCTGTGGGCACGGAAGTTCAGGATTCCGGATTCCAATGAGGTTTATGATCTCCTGGACCGATATGTGTTTTCGGAGGATAATATCGAGATCGGCAGTAACGGGGCGTGGCGTCATGATTCATTCAAGGGACATGTATATGACAGTGGTATAGCGCAAGGACTACTGTGGCTGGTGAGAACTGCCGGAATCAGGACGGCCATCGACTTCGGTTGCGGGCCTGGGTGGTACACCCGGTTGCTTTTATATAACGGTGTGGAAATCCAGGGTTATGATGGAAACCCCAATGTCGAGACGATGTCGTCTTATTTCTTCAGCAACGGATTCTACTGCCAGCATGTGGCTCTGGAGGACGAGCTTGAGGCGGAGGAACCTGTCGAGCTTGTGATGAGTCTTGAAGTCGGTGAACATATACCCGAGGCAAAGGAACAGGTTTTTCTTGACAATCTTGCGCGCAATTCATCCCGGTATATTCTGTTGAGTTGGGCGGTTCCCGGGCAGAATGGTGACGGCCATGTGAACTGCAGGCCTAATGATTACATCATATCCAACATGAGCCGCAGAGGATTCAGGTACAGCGCGGTTGTCACCAACCATCTGCGGAGTCTTGCGTTAAATTCCCGGTTCAGGAATACCGTGATGTTCTTTGAAAGGAATAAATCAGATGTAAATTCAATAAATAATGGAAAATGAACAATAACAGGCAGGCGCTACTGTTGGTGACTCACAGATTGAATGACAGTCTGATAGAGAAATTACATGTTCTCAAATCAGCTTTCGAGCCATACGGAGACACATTCTTTGTGTACCAGAAGGATTCGGAGTATCTGTCTGAGAAGGATATACAAAAGCTTGATGCCTTGAACGCCGTCGGTTTCACGATTGAAGATCTGTGTACATTGGGATACGAGGCGCTGGAGGAGACAATCATTCCGGGTTCAAATCATTTCATTACGATGTGGTTCTGGAAGCAGTATCCGGGATATTCCCATTACTGGAACGTCGAGTACGATGTTGAGTTTGCCGGAGATTGGAGAGAGTTGTTTTCAGCATTGGCGGAATCAAACGCGGACTTCATAGCTACCCGAATGGAGCGATACAAGGACAATCCTTATTGGTATTGGTGGCCGGCTTTTAAAAGCATCGGTGGTTATGTGCCGTACCGGGAGAGGGTAAAGTCGTTCAATCCGATATATCGTTTAAGCGACCGGGCGTTTTCGCATCTCGACCTGAGATTCCGGACCGGATGGGGAGGGCATCATGAGGTTACTATTCCTACAATCCTTGACCGGGATGGATTTAAAATAGAGGATATCGGCGCCTGCGGCGCATTTACTCCCGAGGAGAGGAGGGGAATGTTCTACGATGCGGACGTTCCTGATCCACTGGGCACGATGCGTCACGCCCCTGTGTTCAAGAGGGATGAGATTGTTCCTGACTCGCATATGCTGTACCACCCGGTCAAGGACTGATTCCGGTGAAGCCGCCATGAGCGCGAGGATCTCGCGCAATCTTGATCCGGATGGCCTGGTGGTGTCCGGCCTGCTCGTGGGGCGCGCGCAAAGCCGCAAAGGGGCCGTCGGATGATGTATCGTCAAGCCGGTCATTCGTCAACCCGGCCATCCGGAGTGCAGGCGCTTCCGCCAAGGTCGCGATGGAATCATGATTCCCGACGCCAAGGGCGCCAAGCCATCCGGACGGTTTAGCGATCTCCGCGTCCAAGGTTCTTATCCCGTCATACTGTTGACTTTGGCGCGCGCAAAGCCGCAAAGGTGGCCCTCGGAGGATGTGTCGTCAACCCGGTCGTCCGTCAGCTCGGCCATCCGGAGTGTCAGCGCTCCCGCCAAGGCAGCGATGGAATCATGATTCCCGACGCCAAGGGCGCCAAGCCATCCGGACGGCTTAGCGATCTCCGCGTCCAAGGTTATCCATAACCCTTGGCGAGCTTGGCGCGGCAGTGAGCCCATCACACCGCGTGCCATACCGATTTCCATTCCCGCCTGTTTTGATAACAATGCGGAGCCCTTTGCGGCTTTGTGCGCCACCACACGTGCATTGCCCCTCCAGCCATGGCATCTGCTATTGCCGATTCCAATTAAATTGATTATTTTTGCGAATATTCTAACTTACTAAATATGAATCGCGAAGAAATTAATGACCTGAGCTACAAAATAATCGGGGCAGCCCTGGAGGTTCACCGTATTCTTGGGCCAGGACTTTTAGAGAATACCTACCGAGTGGCATTAATGTATGAATTACACCAGCGTGGACTGTCTGCAAAAACAGAAGTTGAAATACCATTCCTATACAAAGGAGTCATGCTTGACAGAGGATACCGGGCAGACCTAATCGTAGAAGACGAGGTTATTCTGGAACTGAAATCCACGGAAAACAATAATCCATTATATTTTAAGCAGCTCTTAACGTATCTTCGCCTCAGTAATAAGAAATTAGGACTACTCATTAATTTTAATCGCAAAAAGGTGTCGGAAGGCATCGAGCGGGTTGTCAACGGATTATAACGCAGCTTCTCATCCCGTCATCCGGTTGACTTGTGGGGCGCGCGCAAAGCCGCAAAGAAGGTCATCGGAGGATGTGTCGTCAACCCGGTCGTCCGTCAGCTCGGCCATCCGGAGTGTAGGCGCTCCCGCCAAGGCCGCGATGGAATCGGGATTCCCGACGCCAAGGGCGTCAAGCCATCCGGACGGCTTAGCGATCTCCGCGTCCAAGGTTATCCATAACCCTTGGCGAGCTTGGCGCAGGTAGGGGAACGCCTCAGGCTGCATGCCGCAACGGCTTCCATTGCAAGCTTTTTTTGAGAGCGATGCGGAGCCCTTTGCGGCTTTGCGCGCCATGAAAACGGGAGTGGAGCGGGGAACTGTCCGAAAACGGACACCTGTGAATGACGTTGTGTGCTGGTAAATGCCATTGAATTAATGTATTGCGATTTAGACTTGACTTGGCAGTTCTTCTTTTGCTAATTATAAGTCGAGAAGTATTGCCGTTCCTATCCACTGTTCGACACGGCTTAAATATAGATTAACCTAACATGCATATGAAAAGAGTCACAGACATTGTTAAGCAAGTCTTTCGAATTGAAATTCTGTACCTATGCAGGCATTGGTGTTTCATTCATGACCCATGACAAAATAAGCAGAGGTCAATGTCACGGAAGCTCGTTTCTAAAAATTTTTTATATATTAATTTGTAAATATTGATAATCAATGATATACAAAGACTGTGTTTTGTAAAACATGAAACTTTTATTTTGCGTGTTAAGCCGTTTCCGTTGTAACTTTGCATGGAATTGAATCTAAGGTTATATGAAGAAATATGAAGAACTGGTCTAAATACAATGTGTTTTTCAACAGGGGAGAGAACTATTTCCTATATTGTTCTCTTACCAATAGTTTCGCAAGACTTTCTAAAGAAACTTATTTGGATCTGAGAAGAAAGTTCATGGACAATATGCCGGTTGAGGATGAAGAAATCAGAACTCAACTAAAGCATATGAAGGCCATTGAAACAGACGATGCTTATGAGTTGACGCGTATACGGTATATGGATGATATCAGAAGATTCTCTCGTCATTCGTTATCGCTTACAATCAATCCGACATTGGCATGTAATTTCAGATGTCCTTATTGCTTTGAGAAGGAACACCGTCCTAAATATATGACGGATGAGGTAGAGGACAGGATAATGGAACTTGTCCGTAACAGTGTAGGAAGTCAACGAATCTTTGTAACGTGGTTCGGTGGCGAGCCATTGCTTGGATTCAATATTATCAAGAGCCTGACTGGAAAGCTGAAAGGTATCGGTAAGCCTTACGAAGCAGGCATGATCACAAATGGCTACTTGCTTACGGATGAGGTGATTAAATCCTTGGAACCACTATGTATCAGACGATTGCAGATCACTCTTGACGGCAGGCGTGAGATTCATGATTCAAGACGGCATCTGGCGGATGGAGGCCCGACATATGATGTAATCATCAAGAATATCGAAAGATGCAGGAATCTGGATCCTAAGTTAAGGATTGCTGTCAGGGTCAATATTGACAAGACAAACAGGGATGATTTTATCGAAATCTATAAGGAGCTTATTTCTCTGAATCATCCTAATATTGATATATACCCCGGCATTGTTCAGACAGACGGTGAAGTAACATCGTCCGATATTCGTCAGGTAGCTTCACCATGTGATGTCTGTGATCGTGAGGAAGTCATAAGGTTTCTTGTCGGCTTGTACAATGATCATGGATTGAGGTATATAGACTTCTTCCCTAAGGCGCGGATGAGTATGTGTACGGCGCGTAATATATCCTCGTTTGTGATAGGCCCGGAGGGAGAGGTCTATGACTGCTGGAATGATGTGGGTGATGAAACTAAAATAGTAGGAAAAATTGGGGAGACAGCTTCAAACATGAAGTTACACCTTCAATATATTGCCGGAGCCTCACAGTTTGAGGATGATGAGTGTTTGAAATGCGTCTTGCTTCCTGTATGCAACGGAGGCTGTCAACGCATTAGAATAAAAGATAATAACAAGAAAGAGAAGAGTAGCTGCATGCTTGCAAAGGATCATCTTGAAGATTTCCTTTACATGCATTACCTCTTAAAGAGAAACTAAACCAAAACAATTAACCATGATGAAAAAGCTTAAAAAACTGGAGCTGATAGAGGCTCCGATGTCTGAGCTTGAGCAGGAGGCTCTCGACGACATCCTTGCGGGATGGATCTGTACCAGCTACTATGCAGGCCCCGATGGTAAATGTGTCACCAACTGTAATCCGTTTAATACAAAATACGATTGTGCAGCTGCGGGTGTAACAGGTAATTTATGCGACACGTACTATTATCAAAGTGGGGGAGTCTGTTATGATTACAACGGTCCGGCCCATTAAATCGGATACGCATGGGAAGGGCAAATTGCCTTCCCATGCAACTATTACACACATAAGCATCTGAAGGTGTGTTCAACTATCATACTATTCTCAATAACATCAATTAAGTTGCTATAATTTTAAATTCATCTTTATGCCTAACATCAAGCGATTTGCGATTTTTCTTCTAATATTGTTCTTTATGGCGGCTCCAGCGAAGATTCTGGGGCAGACAAACGGTATATCATTGTCCGGCGATGTCTTCGACTTGTACACCCTCAAGCCGTTGGTGGGCACTGTCACTGATGTGTTGGAATCCGGAGACAGCACCGTTGTCAGTTCCAGGAGAGCTATCGCTAACGCTGATGGAAATGAAGTGGATATCACCGGTTTTTACACTTCGATTCCGAGATCCAATAAAAAATATATTCTGCGATTAAGGCATGACGGATACAATCCCGAATATATCGACATAGACGCCTCCAAATTCGGCAAGCGTCAGAAGACGGTACGTCTTGATCCGGTCTATATGGAGCGCAAGGCAAAGATGCTTGACAGCGTGAATGTCGTGGCATCCAAGGTAAAGTTCTACCATAGGGGCGACACGTTGGTCTATAATGCCGACGCATTCGTGCTGCCCGAGGGTTCGATGCTTGACGCCCTGATCGAGCAGCTTCCCGGCGTGACCCTTAACAGCGAGGGTGTGATTACGGTCGACGGCAAGAGGGTCGATTACCTTTTGCTTGACGGCAAGGAGTTCTTCAGCCGGGACAAGCGATTAATGCTTAAGAATATTGCATCCTACACCATCAAGACCATAGATGTCTACAACACGCTTGACCTACAGTATTCCTCCGGCCGCAAGGGCGATGAAAAGCTGATGATGGATGTAAAGCTGAAGAAGGAATACCAGAAAGGTTATATACTGAACGCCGAGGCCGGATACGGAACATCCGGACGCTATATGGGACGGTTGTTCGGCGGCATGTTCACACAGAACCTGCGCCTTGGGCTGATAGGAAACGCCAATAACCTGAACGACGACAGACGACCGGGCGAGAAGGGAGGCTGGACTCCCGGGGCGGTCTCATCAGGTAAAAAGGAAAGTGCGCTCGGAGGACTGACGTACAGTTACGTCGCCGATGAGAACAGATTCAACGTCAACGGTGATGTGACGGTAGATTATTCGGATTTACGTGACAAGACTTCCACCCATATCACCAATTTCCTTCCCGGGGGTGACGAATATGGATTCAGATTCAACAGGTCGAGATTAAAGGAGGTGAATATAAATACATCGCATGTATTCTATATGAAACAGAAGGTCTGGGATCTACGTATCATCGCCGAGTACGAGTATTACCACGACCGGAAGAGTTCAAACCTGAGGGAGGCGTTTTTCAACCGCGATGTGCAGGGACTGGATGATGAAGCCATTAGCGGTATGTATGGCAACGGAACGGTTATAAAGCCGGAATGGATTGTAAACCGGACCATTTCCGACCGGCAAGGCGATGGCCACGGTTCGAAAGCACATGCATTCGCTTTACTGAATTACGATTTTGTAAAGTATGGATCGAGTATCAAAATCAATGCTGTAGGCAATTTCCAGACACGACATAATGACAGGACCGAGAGCTATATGCTAAATCTTGGTTCCAATCCCGCACCGGCCAGAAACTTCATCCGTAATTTCCATGAGCATCCCGACCATTCATATGACGCCAAGGCTACGGCGGAATGGTATATGCCGCTGTTTGCCGGCCTGAGCTGGGCTGAAGAGTATGAATATAAATACAAGGCCGTGACGGCAACGAACCAGATATTCATGATCGAGCAGACGGGAACGATGTCCGACTACTCCAACGTCTCGATGCGTGAGAATGCCCCTGTGTTGGATCCCAACAGTTTCCGGAGCCATCAGCATGATAATGTCCATAAGCTCAGCACCACGCTGACGTATGATTTCGGAAAGAACAGGTATCTTAAGGTGATAGTGCCATTGAATTTCAGTCAACGTAAACTGAATTATCAGCGCAACCGGACCGACACAGTGATGTCACATACCACAATCTTTCCTGAAGTGACAGTAAGGTTCGATATATATGATTGGATGAAAGATTTTCGTCTGAATTCAGAATACAGTATGAAGTCGTCTTTGCCCGGAATGACAAATTACGTGGACATGACCGATACTACAGACCCCTTGAACGTATACAAGGGCAACAGCGACCTTCGGCGGACTGTCAGCCACAAATGGAAGATTTCCATTGGCAAAACAGTACGTAAGGTCAGGCAGGATCTCAATATGTCATATGAAACAGTCGTCAATGCCTTGGTGCGAGGATTCGAGTATGACAAGGCCACGGGCATACGAACCTACACGCCCATGAATATCAGCGGTGACAACTGCTGGCGTGCTGACTGGAACATTTTCGCATCGTTCGGTAAGAGAGACCGGTTCAGCATCAACAACAATCTTGGATACAGTCGTCTGACCAACCATGACTATGTTTCGGAGGATGGCGAGAACATGCTGAGAAGCAGGGTAAGGAACCTGCGTTTCGCTGACAAACTCGATATCTCCTATCAGAACAACGGCAACAAGGTAACGGTATTCGGAAACGGGGCTGTCAACCGCTATACCGGTTCGCTGGATTCTTTCCGATCGTTCAACTCCTGGGACATAAGTTACGGTGTCTCCGGTACGGTTAAGCTTCCTTATAATTTCGGACTAACCACGGACTTCACGGTCTATATGCGCCGGGGTTACAACGACTCCGCGCTCAATACAGACAATTATGTCTGGAACGCCCGTCTCAGCTACTCGGTGCCTCGCGCCCGACTGGTGTTCATGGTTGACGCATGGGATATCCTCCACAACATCAAGAATGTATCATACCATGTCAACACGCAGGGCAGGACTGAGACATATTCCACCGTATTGCCCCGCTATGTGCTGTTCCACATCCAGTGGAACTTCAACAAGCAGCCCAAGAGCAAGAAGAAATAGTAGAAGGCGATGAGGTTTCCCGAGAAGTTGGCGTATTTATAGGATTGACATCTCTGCCTATGCGGGCATTGGTGTTTCATTCATGACCCATGACAAAATGAGCGGAGGTTAATGTCAAGGAAGTTCGCGTCTAAAATTTTTTAGATGTTAATTTGTAAATGTTGATAATCAATGAGATACGAAGGCTTTGTTTTGCGAAACATGAAACTATTAATTTGCGTGTTAAGCCGTTTCCGTTGTAACTTTGCAGAGTGAAAACAAGCGTGTGTAAATAAACAAGGTAACCATGAAATTATCGAACTACAACATCATTTTCGAAAGGAATGGAGAGTATTTCCTTTATAATTCGTTATCCAACAGTTTTGCATTGCTGGACAGGGAGACTTATCTGTATCTGAATTCACATCATGCGGCAGAGGTGAACATAGAGGATAAGGAACTTTATGATGTCCTTTTCTCCATGAAAGCCGTGGACGTCGATGAGGATTATGAACTGATGCGACTACGATATTTGGACGATTATAGGCGGTTCAACAGATCAAGTGTATCCCTGACGATTGTCCCGACGCTGGCGTGCAATTTCAGATGTCCATATTGCTTTGAGGTCGAACATCAGAACAGATTCATGACCGATGAGGTAGAGGATAGAATCGTAGACTATGTTGCGGCGCAGACGCAAGCTTCTGTAATAGACATCACCTGGTTTGGAGGAGAACCTCTGATGGCCTTCCCGAGAATAGAGACATTGACGGCAAGACTCAAGAACCTTGGTAAGACTTACCGTGCCGGAATGATATCCAACGGCTATCTGTTGACAGAGGATGTTGCCGGAAAACTGGAAGATCTTTCCATTGGCAGGATACAGATTACGCTGGATGGTCCGAAGGAAATCCATGACTCAAGACGATTCCTAAAGGGAGGATATCCAACTTTCGACCATATTGTGGAAAACATCGAGAGGTGTTCCGTAATCGCCCCTTCCGTTCGGATTATAGTGAGAGTAAATCTGGATCTGACCAACAGGGAACGTTACCTGGAACTGTATGAGCTTTTGAGAGAAAAGAAACTTAAAAACCTGCAGGTGTACCCCGCGTTCGTTTCGGACATAAACCGGGATAATCCATGTGCCATATGTTCGGAAAAAGAAAGGATTGATTATCTTATAGCATTGTATAAAGAGCATAATCTGGACTATGTACACTTATATCCCTCACATGAGCGGACTACCTGTATGGCACGCAACATGAGCTCTATGGTAGTGGGCCCGGACGGCGAGATGTACAAATGCTGGAACGATGTTGGAATAAAGGAGCGGGAGGTGGGTTCGATCGGGGATAAAATCACAAATAAAGGTCTATGGCTGCAATATGCTTGCGGAGCATTGCAGTGGGATGATTCTGAATGCGTAAAGTGCCGGTTGCTGCCGGTTTGTAACGGAGGATGTCCTTATACGCGAATCCGGAATAAGTACCACGGAGAAAACAGAAACAACTGTATTCTTCATAAAAACAATCTTGAGGATTTTCTTTATCTGCGCTATAGCACTAACGAAAATCTTAGTATTAACCAAATAATAACTACATGAAGCTAAACAAAATCAAAATGGTCGTGCCACCTCTCTCAGAGATGGAGGACGCACAGCTGGAAGACATTCTGGCAGGTTGGAAGTGCTTTAGTTTTGCACCTACGCACATATGTCTGACTTATGGCTGTACTATCTTACAGGATGGAAAGACATGTAATGGAGATCAGAATTATTGTGTGAAGTATTTCAAGGATGGACAGTGTGTTGAAGCATATGAATAACTAAAAAGTCGTCTATAGACACGGAGCTTAGGGTTTTAAAGTAAGTATTTAAGCTCCGTGTTTATTTAACGTATATTACGGACAAATGTACAACTGTAATTAAACAAACTATATATGAAGCAAATTATATTCAACTGTAGACAAATAAGTTTGTGCACATTATTATTATTTATTATTACTTCTGGAGCGTATGCGGCTGGACAAAAATCAAATCCCCTTGTATGCAGTGGAAATGTATACGATCTGTACACGGTTGAAGAAATCACAGGGACGTTGTCGGAGGTACTTGAGCTTTCTGACAGCACGGTGATTTCATCATCAAAAAGTTATGACATCGTTAACGGTGTGAGACATGAGACCCCCAAATTTCAGTTTACTGTACCTTCCAGAGACAGAGAATATCTGATCCGGTTCACCAAAGAAGGTTATAATCCGGAATATATGAGGTTCGATCCTTCCAAATACAGCAAGAGAAGAGAATACGTCCGACTTGACAACATATACCTGGAACGCAAATCGAAGACTCTTGCGGACGTTAATGTCGTTGCATCGAAGGTGCAGTTCTATCATCGGGGTGATACATTGGTATACAATGCAGATGCGTTCATACTTCCGGAAGGCTCCATGCTCGATGCGCTGCTTGAGCAGCTTCCGGGTGTGAAGCTTGACAATAACGGAGTCATAACCGTCAATGGGAAGAAGGTGGATTACCTGCTGCTTGACGGCAAGGAATTCTTCAGCCGTGACAAGCGGTTGATGCTAAAGAACATCGCGTCATATACCATCAAGAATGTAGAGGTTTATGAGACTCTGTCCGAACAATACGGTTCCGGGCGCCCCGGGGACGAGAAGCAGATAATGGACGTGAAGCTCAAGAAAGAATATGCCACAGGCTATGCGGGTAATGTCGAGGCCGGGTATGGAACGTCCGACAGATATCTGGGACGTTTGTTTGCCGGACTCTTTACAAAGACCTTCACATTGGGTCTGGTCGGCAATGCCAACAACCTGAACGACACAAGGCAACCGGCCCAGGAGGGAACCTGGAATCCCGGTGAAATCAAGAAAGGCGAAAACCGTACCGAAATGGGAGGGCTGACATATTCCCTAAAGGGTAAGGATAAGTCCTTTACACTGTACGGAGAGGTTCTGGTAAACCATTCCGATTTCAAGAACTCCAGCAGTCAGCATGTCACCTCATTCCTGCCGCAGGGGAACAACTATGGATTCGATTTCACGAGACAGCGCAACAAGGACCTGCAAATCTCCACCGGACATTCATTCTATATGGAAAGGAAATGGGGATTCGTCAGAAGTGAGATTGGTTTCGATTACAATAAATCCAAGGAAAAGACAGAATTGAAAAGTGCTGTGTTCAACCGGAATGTCCAGAATATTTCCTCCCACACCATAGATAATCTATATGTGCCGTCCGGCTCGGACCTGACGGATGCGTTGGTCAACAGACTTCTCACATCGGACCGTTTGCGCGGGCATTCAAGCAACGGACGCTTCAATACCGCAGGAAAATATAAATTCCAGAGCTCCGGTATATCTCTGTATGGAAAGATATACGCGGATTATTCAGCATCCCACGACGATAAGCTGCAGGACTATGAACTGAATTTCGGGAATATTCCGGAACCGGTCGAGAATTATGAGAGGAACTTCAGGAATTTCCCTAACCATAGCTATTCCATTGGCGGCGAGGCGTCGGTTACATGGAATATATCCACAAAGCTCAGCATCTCGGAAGGTTATGACTATAACAGGAAATCCATCACGGCGACTTCCGACATATATCTGCTGTCTGAGACCAGCGGCGAGTATGACTACGTCAACCCTTCCATGAGAAACGCGCAGTTGAACGACAACAGTTTTTCAAGCAGCGAATTCGATAATGTGCATAAATTGGAGACCTTGATTGCATACAATCCCAAAAAAGGCACTCAATTGATGATTGGGGTTCCGGTCATGTTTAATTTCAGACATCTGGATTATACCAGGCCGGGAGACCACTACGTTCTCTCTAAACGGCTGATATATCCGGAAGTAAATGTATGGCTCAATTCCATGGATGAAAAATTCAACTCGTTCATATTCATGTATGACATGAGGTCCTCGCTGCCGGGTATGGTGAACTATCTTGACATCGACGATACGACGGATCCGTTGAATATCCGTACCGGTAACGCCTCGCTGGACAGGACGGTATCGCACATATTCCGGATTATAGATTTCAGGAGATTCGGCAAGTTCCAGAACAATATCGAGATGTCGTTCCAGACCATAACCAATGCGCTGGCCAATGGATTTACTTATGATCCATCGACAGGAGTTCGTACTTTCAAGCCGATGAACATCAGCGGCGACAATGAATGGCGGATGAAATACAGGATTGAGACTCCTTTCGGTAAAAAGAGCCGTTTCAGGATTTCCAACACACTTGAATATAAACGGCGCACCAACCACGACTACGTTTCGGAGAACGAGGACGGTACTGCTTTTACCTCGATGGTGCGCAGCAGGGTGCGCAATCTGAGTTTCACGGACAAGCTGAGTCTGTCCTACAGTTTCTCAGGCAACAAGATAACAGCTTTCGGCACCGGGGTGTGGAACAGGTATACCGGCTCGCTTGCCTCCTTCCGGTCATTCAATGCCTGGGATGTCAACTATGGTGTATCCGGAATATTCAAGCTGCCGTATAATTTCGGACTCACCACGGACTTCACTGTCTACATGCGCCGTGGCTACAACGACTCCGCGCTCAATACCGACAATTATGTCTGGAACGCCCGTCTCAGCTGGTCCACGCTCAAGGGGAACCTGGTGCTTATGCTTGACGGGTGGGATATACTTCATGATATCAAGAACGTCTCGTACCATGTCAACACCCAGGGAAGGACGGAGACATTCTCCACGGTTCTGCCGCGTTACCTGATGTTCCATGTTCAATACCGCTTCAACAAGCAGCCCAAGAGCAAGAAGTAATGGAAGGCGATGAGGTTTCCCGAGAAGCGGCAGCATGACGCCATGCAGTGCGGGGCGGCCTGTCTCGCAATGATATGCGAGTACTGGAGCGGACGTGTGTTTTCCGTCAACGAGATGGAACGGCACTGCGGCGCTTCGCGCCGGGGCGTGTCCATGCTGGCGCTGTCCCGCGGGGCCCGGGAACTCGGATTCGAGGCCAAGGGGTACCGGCTGTCGGTCAACGCCCTGAGGTTGCTCCCCATGCCGTTGGTGCTGCATTGGAACAGCAACCATTTCGTAGTCCTCTATAAGATAGACAGACGCGGCCGGTTCCATATCAGCGACCCGGGGGTGGGAAAGATCAGGTATACGCCTGAGGAATTCAAGGACAGATGGGAATCGATCCATAGCGGAGAGGTTCCGGAGGGAATAGCAATGACCATGATTCCGGGACATGAATTCACCGATGATCCCGAATTCCACAAGAGACCGAAGTCCGGTTCCTTAGCCGTGCTGAGGAAATATGTCAAGGGATTCGGAATCCATTTCCTCAAACTGACCGCCGCCTTGGCCATAGGGAGCGGACTGCAGCTGGTGATGCCGTTCCTGACGCAGGCAATCGTGGACAAGGGCATAGCGGGCAAGGATATCAGGCTGGTCTGGCTTCTGCTGGCCGGAGGGTTGACGCTGGCCGTCGGGAGGACCCTGACCGACTTCCTGAGGCGCAGGATACTTCTTGACATCTCGGTCAAGGTCAATATCTCGCTGCTGATGGATTTCTTCGTGAAGCTTATGAAGCTTCCCATGTCGTTCTTCGACACCCGTCTGACCGGAGACATAATGCAGAGGATGAACGACCACGGAAGGGTACAGCAGTTCCTGACCTCGCAATCCCTCGGACTGATGTTCAGCATCATCTCGTTCATCATCTACGGATGCGTACTGGCCGTCTATGACTGGACTATCTTCCTGATATTCATCACGGGCAGCGTGATCTACGGGGGATGGATCACGCTGTTCCTGCAAAGACGTAAGAAGCTGGATTACGAGATGTTCGACTACCAGGCCCTGAACCAGAGCCGGACGCTCCAGATGGTGACATGCATCCAGGAGATCAAGCTGCAGGGCTGCGAGCGGCGTCGCAGGGAGGAATGGAAGTCCGACCAGCTGAAACTGCTCGACATCCAGACAAGGTCGCTGCAGATGCAGCAGACACAGGAGGCCGGGAGTCTCTTCATAAACGAGATGAAGAACATACTGATTACCGCCATGGCCGCCACCTCGGTCATATCGGGAGAACTGACACTTGGAGGCATGCTCGCCATCCAATATATAGTAGGCCAGCTGAACAGCCCGGTGGCGCAGATGATCGGATTCATCAACACCCTGCAGGACGTACGCGTATCAATGGAAAGAATCAACGAGGTACATGATGAGAAGGATGAGGAATCGTGTCACGGAGCGTTGGAATCATATGGAGGCCCCCGGAAAAGCATCCGGTTCGAGAACGTGAGTTTCCGCTACGGCAGGCATTCGCTCCGAAAGGCTCTTGAGGACGTGGACATCGAAATCCCCGAAGGGAAGGTGACCGCCCTGGTAGGACCGTCGGGAAGCGGGAAGACTACATTGATAAAACTGATGCTGGGATATTACCGAGTCTCCGATGGAACAATCAAGATCGCCGGCGAGGACATCGCCGGATACGACATGCGGTGGTGGCGCGACAGATGCGGCACAGTGATGCAGGACGGCGTCGTCTTTACGGAATCGATAGCCCGGAACATCGCTGTCGCCGACGATGACTACGACATGGATAAGGTCCGGGAAGCCGCACGGACTGCGAATATCGACGATTTTGTAATGTCGTTGCCGTTGGGATACGATACGGTCATCGGAAAGGAGGGAATCGGGATCAGCCAGGGACAGAAGCAGCGGATACTGATAGCAAGGGCCGTCTATAAGAATCCGGACTTCATATTCCTTGATGAAGCGACAAACTCCCTTGATGCGAAGAACGAGCGGGAGATTGTCGGCAGACTCGATGAATTCTACAAGGGCCGCACGGTTGTGGTTGCGGCGCACCGGTTGTCCACTGTGGCCAACGCCGACAACATTATCGTGCTGGATCATGGCAGGGTGGTGGAGTCGGGTACACATGACGAGCTGGTAAACCGTCAGGGAATCTACTATAATCTTGTCAGGAACCAACTTGAGCTGGGATTATGACAGACGACAGACGGACTTCGATACTGAAGGAGATACATGATGCCGTAAGTCCGGGTCGGCATTGTCGCCACCGAGGACTTGCCGGTGGTTCGCTCGGACTTGCGGCATTCCTTCTTGAATATTCGGAGATGTCAGGCAATGACCGCATAAGGGACGAGGGGGAGGATCTGCTCAACAGCATCATAGGTTCCATTGCGGGGCTGCCTGCAGGCCTGATGCATGGACGCTGGGGTTTGATTCCAGTGATAGCCAGGCTTGTGAAGAGAAATATAATAACCCTCGGGGAGGATTACCTGCTTTTCCTGGACAAACTCTATAATACCGAATTCTTCATATATAACGCCGTTCCGGTCAAGACCTATCAGGAGGATCCGTTACTGACGGATGCCATATTGCTCAGGGATATGGAGAGGGTTCATTCCGGAGACATTTCAGAACTGGTCTTCAGGGAACGCATCTTGGGTTTTGTGGAGGAGTGCGACTGTCTGTTGTCGGAAGACTGGGGACCACTCCATCATCCGTCCCGGCTGACTTCATGCCAGCTGTCCAGTATGCTGGAATTCCTTATGGATGTGCGTGACCGCGGACTATACCCCACCAAGACGCGGGAAGTTCTGTCGAATCTGTCGGCCCATTGCGAAAGCCATGTTTTTGACGGTTCCGTCCATTCGCTGCTGCTGCAGCGCAAGCTGTACGGCAAGGAAGTCATAGACCATGTCAAGGCACTTGGCATAAAGGATATGACGGGATTTCTTGGAGAAGCGGGACTGTATGCATGGCTTTACGAGGATGGAACGGTACTGACTGATTTTATGGATGACGAAGTCGTGTCGGAATTGGAGGATGCTATATCGGATAATGCCTGTGACGTCGATGATCTTATCTGCATTGGTCTTGGACTGCTGACGGAATCAAAAAGAGGCAATGGCCGGGATTCCAGGGAGATTAAGGGTATCGGTGGTTATAGCTGCGATGGGTCTGCCGGTATAAGGCAAAGAACCGTCAATGAAGCAGCATTGGATATATCGATAATCGATAGGAATCCGTGTCTGGATTTGTCGGACCTCACATTCTGCATACCGGTCAGGATTGACTCGGCTGAGCGTAAGCGTAACCTTATGACGGTCTTGAGATTCTATTCAGCTATTACTGATGCGCGGTTCATTGTCCTGGAAGCGGGATTCAAACCATTGGCAAGCGAAGCGGGAGAAATCAGAAATACCGAATATGTATTTATCGAGGACAACAACCGGATTTTTCACCGGACACGCTATATCAACAAGATGTTAGGCACGTGTCGTACTCCATTTGCGGCAGTATGGGACACGGATGCCGTGATACCCGTCAGACAGATATCCGAGGCGCTAAATATTCTGAAAGAGGGTGATTGCATCATGGCTTATCCATACGGCGGGACATTCCTGATGGTTTCGGATTATTTCAGTCACAAATTTTCAGAAACAGTTGATATCAGGATACTTACGGAATATGCTCAGCATTCCTCGGTGGTGGCATCGTACCATTCCGTTGGAGGGGCGTTTGTCGTAGATATCGAGAGATACCGGGCTATCGGTGCGGAAAACGAGCGTTTCACAGGCTGGGGGCCTGAGGATGTGGAAAGATACAGGCGTCTGGAGATATTGGGCAAGAGACCCACAAGAACGCAGGGGAGTCTATTCCATATGAATCACCCAAGAGGATTAAACAGCGGTGACAACGACACGGCAACAATGACCAGCACCAAATCGGAGCTGTTCAAGGTATGCGCGATGGAAAAGGACCAGCTGATGGAATACATATCGACCTGGGGTCCATGAAGCGAGCATATGACATATTTATGAAAGTCGCCGATGAGAAGCATCTTTCCGGGGTCTCGACATATATCACGCAGTTTCTTGAATGTTTCCGGGGAGATTCGGAATTCAACGTGCAGACCATCAGTGATGATGCGAGCGTACAGGGTCATCCTGCCGACGGTTCTGTCTTTGTCCAGAATTTCTGTCCGGCCTATAAATCCGTCAGGAACATAAGGGAGAAATTCAGAAAGTGCAGAATTGTGTACGTTGTCCACGACATGATATGGCTGAGCCTGTTCAATGGAGATGTGGAAGGTTATGTGTCTTTTATAAGACGTGCAGGAGAGAAGCCAAGCCATACCTACAGGGAGTCATTGCTGAAGGCATTGTATGTCGATACCATAAGGGCATGCGGACTCGCTGACGCAGTTGTTTGCCTGAATCCCGACATGGTCAGGCTGATGCGGGACTTCTACATGGTTGAGCCGGCCAAAATCCATCTGATACGAAACGGATTGAGCGATCCGTGCAGTGACAGTGTTGGTAAATCATGCCATTCCGACTCCGGACGTATCAGGATCATATATGCCGGCAGATTCACTGAGCAGAAGGGATTCGATGTCTTGCTTAAGGCTTTCGATATGGCAAACAGATCCGGCTGCTTGTTCGAGTTGGTCTGCTGCGGCGACAAAATGCCGGAAAACCTATATGGAATCAGTAAGGATTGCGCAGACTTAATCAAATGGGCCGGGTGCTTGCCACATGATGAGTTGATGTCTCTGATGCATAGATGCGACCTTGGATTCATGCCATCCAGATTCGAGCAAAGCGGTTACTCAGGCATCGAGATGAAAGCCTCGGGGCTGCCGTTGATAGTATCGGATGGATTCGGTGTATCGGACCTGGGTGCCGACGGTTCCGCATTGGTCTTTAAATCGGGCGATGCGGAAAGCCTGGCTTCGGTTATGATAGACTTTGCATCGATGTCGGAGCAGGAACGCTTGCTGCTTGTCCGGAAATCCCGGGAGGATTACAGGCGACGATACTCAATCGATGCAATGCGCAACTCATACCGATTATTGCTTGATTCCATTCTCCGTAAACAACAATGATATAATATTTCGGCGGATTAGATTGTTTATCTTAATAAGAAGAACAGTTGCCTTGTCTATTATGTCGGGGTAACCAAAGAAAAGAATATGAAGACAGCGTTGATAACCGGTATAACGGGTCAGGATGGATCTTACCTGGCCGAGTTCCTTCTGGAGAAGGGATATGATGTCCACGGCACCATCCGCCGCTCGTCGGTGGACTTCCGAGAGCGTATAGCCCACCTGGAGGGACATAAGAACTTCCATCTGCATTACACGGACATGACCGACTCTATGTCAATAATTCAGGTGCTGAGCAAGGTGCGTCCCGACGAGGTGTATAACTTAGCGGCCCAGAGTCATGTACAGGTATCGTTCGACTCTCCGGAATACACCGCCAACGTCGACGCGGTCGGCGTGCTGCGCCTGTTGGAGGGCATCCGCCAGTGCGGACTTACCGAGACATGCCGCTTCTACCAGGCCTCGACCTCGGAACTGTTCGGCAAGGTGGAGGAAGTTCCGCAGAACGAGAAGACTCCGTTCCATCCCTACAGTCCGTATGCGGTGGCAAAGCTGTACGGTTTCTGGATCGTCAAGGAATACCGCGAGGCTTACGGCATGTATGCCTGCAGCGGCATCCTGTTCAACCATGAGTCGGAGCGGCGGGGGGAGACTTTCGTGACGCGCAAGATCACGCTGGCGGCTGCCCGCATAGCGCAGGGCAAGCAGGAGAAACTCTACCTCGGCAACCTGTCGAGTCTGCGCGACTGGGGTTATGCCAAGGATTATGTGGAATGCATGTGGCTGATCCTGCAGCAGCCGGAGCCGGACGACTACGTAATCGCCACGGGCGAGCAGCATACCGTGCGCGAATTCTGCGAATTAGCGTTCCGCCGTGTCGGCATAGAGCTTCGATTCGAAGGCGAGGGTGCCGACGAGAAGGGAATAGACGTTAAGACCGGCAAGGTATTGGTCGAAGTGTCGCCGGACTTCTACCGTCCAACCGATGTGGTGAACCTGCTGGGCGATCCGACCAAAGCCAAGACCAAGCTGGGCTGGAATCCGAGCAAGACCACATTCGAGCAGCTGGTCAACCTGATGGTAGACTCGGACATGGCCAAGGTGGCCATGGAGCGTGCCGGCGAGCAGGTTCGCACCAACCTGGCCGAGTATCTGGAGAAAGGAATCGTGAAATAACAGGACACGGCAGGCCGTCGCGAGACAGGCCATGTCCGTTTTCGGACAGAAATATCATGTCAAAAAGGAGTGTCGGCAGGCGTCGGCGCTCCTTTTTGTGTCTGAAAATCTGAAAGAAAGATTAAAAGATGTAACTGCCTTAAAAAAATATTTGCATAGCGGATGCCGTGTGTCATAAATTTGCCTGCGAACCTAACTTCATAGAAAATTTAAACACGGAATACAATGCGAATAAGATTGATTTTGGCAGTCGTTGCAGTAATGTTCGGGGTCTTCGGAGCCCGGGCAATCGAATATTTCGGAGTAGCCGGAACTGTGAAGGACAAAGTGACGGGCGCCGCCCTGAAGGAGGGGCATTACCGGATCCTCAACTCCGGCGACAGCACGCTGGTCAAGGAGGGGGATGCGTTCACGAAATGGATGACAGGAAGCTCCGACAACTACACCGTCACTATCGAGCCGGAGTTCGGTGTAAGGGGACTGGACAGGTCGAAGAAGTATATTCTGGAGCTGACCCATGACCGGTACGAGCCGTTGTTCGTCAACATCGACCCGTCGACTATGAACAAAAAGGCCGAGTTTATAGATCTTGGCGACCTGCGCATGAGCAAGGCAAAGATGCTTAAGGAGTTTACCGTCACGGCAACAAAGGTGAAGTTCTACAACAAGGGAGACACGATTGTCTACAACGCCGACGCGTTCGTGCTGGCCGAGGGCAGCATGCTCGACGCGCTGATCGCCCAGCTTCCCGGCGCGGAGCTGAAGGACAACGGGCAGATTTTCGTAAATGGCCGCTTCGTGGAGAATCTGCTGCTGAACGGCAAGGACTTCTTCAAGGGCAACAACCAAGTGATGCTTGAGAATCTCGGCGCCTATACCGTCAAGGACATAGCCGTATACGACGGCCAGGACGAAATGGACCGCATCATGGGCAAGGAGTACGGAAAGAAGAAGCTGACGATGGACGTCCGCCTGAAGCGCGAGTACATGCGCGGATTCATGCTGAACGCCGAGGCCGGCTACGGTACGGAGAACCGCTACTTAGGCCAGCTGTTCGGCATGGTCTACACGGACATGACGCGATTCTCGTTCTTCGGCAACGCCAACAACCTGAGCAACACCTGGAATCCCAGCCAGTACGGTTCCGGCTACCAGATGAAGGACCCGGAGTCCGGCGAGGTGAAGACATACTCGGGCGGTCTGGACTACAACACCCAGGTGGCGAACTCGCCCCTGACCTTCAACGGCAGCGCCGAGGCAAACTATCAGGTCAGGGATGATGTGAAGTCAATCTATACCACCAACTTCCTGCCCGGCGGTGACACATACGGATACACTTTCTCCAACGGACGGCTGAAGAACCTGACGCTGAAGACCTCGCACACCATGAAGGTGCAGGAGGAAAAGTGGAACCTTCAGGTCAACCCGAAGTTCGAGTATGTGCGCAATGAGAATAATTCATCTGTAGCGCAGGCTGCCTTCACCCGCGAGTGGGACGATGTGGACCGTGACTTCATCGACGGCATCTTCTCCAACTCCACCGGCGGCATTCTTGAATCGCTCATCAACCGCAACCTGAACGACCGGAGCCATACAGGGCATTCCATGACGGCCAACATCTGGTCCAACGGAAAATTCAAGATGCCCAACGAGACGGACGCGATGTCATATCTGGCCTCGTACACCTACAACCGCAAGCATTTCAGCGACCGAGAGCGTTACCTGCTGAACTTCGGCACCGACCAGACGGCGACCCAGTTCGCCGACCGTCACTACGCCAATCATCCCGACTACAACTGGAGGGCCAAGGGATCGTTGGGATACATCTGGAATGTGGCCAGAGGTGTGTACCTGGACATGTACTATACCTATCAGCGTTTCCACAGCCGTTCGGTATCGGACCTGTTCCGTGCCGAGAACTATAACGAGGCCACGCAGGGCGGACTGACGGCAGGTCTGCCGTCGGCGACCGAGCACTACATGACCCTCGACCCTGACAACAGCTATGACAGCCGTTACCGCGAGGAGAGCCATCAGCTCAATCTGGACCTGACCTGGGCGATACCGAACGCCGGACTCAACATATGGCTGCAGGTGCCGCTGCAGCTGCGCCGTCAGTGGCTGGGCTACACCCGCGGCGAGGTCAACGCCCATCTGCATAGGGACAAGTTCTTCCTCGGCGACCTGCAGGGCAGCGTAAACATAAACGGAAAGAAGCTGGGATGGGTATATATAGGTTTAGGCCGCAAGGTGACGTCGCCCGACATGGTCGATATGGTGGATTTCACCAACCGTCTGGATCCCCTGAATATCCGCAAAGGCAACAGCGCGTTGAAAGACATGGCGACGGATAACATCCGCATATACCTGGACAAGACCTTGAGCCAGGCGAAGCAGATGAAGCATGGCTATGGACTTGAGTTCACGGTTACCGAGAACGGCCTGGCGTACGGCTACACCTATGACAAGGCCACCGGTGTAAAGACCGGAAGCATGTACAACGTATCGGGCAACTGGAACATGCGTGCTTTCCAGAGCTTCGGTCTGCAGTTCGGTCCGCGCAACCGTTTCGAGTTCTCGCAGCAGACAGTCTATAATCATGACCGTAGCGCCGACCTGATCGGTACGGACCAGGGTGGACTGATGAAGAACATCGTGAACCGCAACGCGGTTTCGGAAGACATTCTGGTGGGATATACGTTCGGCAAGAACCGCATCACCGCCAACTTCCGGGGGGGCTGGAGCCGGTACACGAGCGGCCAGGAGGGATTCCGTCCATTCAACGCTTGGGACCTGAAATACGGAGTGTCGGGCAACTTCACGCTTCCCGCCAACTTCGCCATCCAGACGACGTTCAACATCTATTCGCGCCGTGGCTATTCCGATCCGTCGCTCAACAAGGACAACTTCGTCTGGAACGCCCGCTTGAGCTACTCGCTGCTGAAGGGTCAGCTGCTCCTGATGGTGGACGGTTACGACATGCTCCACAACCTGAGCAATGTGTTCTACACCGTCAACGCCCAGGCACGTACCGAGACCTACGCCAACACGCTGCCACGTTACTTCATGTTCCACATCCAGTGGAAGTTCCACAAGCTCCCGAAGAACAAGCAGAAGAAATAATACCTCAACCTATCAACCTGTCAGACAGCGGCAGCGCGGCACCATGTGTCGCGCTGCTTTCGTCGTGAATGATAATTATATAGTTGCTTAAAATTTCAATTCGACGCCGCCGAGGATATTGAAGCCTGGCATCGGACAGCCGTAGATGATCTCGTAATGGCGGTCCGTCAGGTTGTCGAGCTTGATGAAGAAGGTGGCGTTGGCCTTCCAGTGGAGGTCGTAGGCCGCCTTGAAGTTCAGCAGCGAGTAGTTGGCATGTTTCGGACCGCCGGTATAGAGTCCGCCGACTGTGTTGGACTCCAGGGTGAAGGTGAAATCGCGGGGAGAGTATTCCAGTTCGGCATTCAGCTTGTTGAGCGGAGCGGCGATGATGTCGGCGTCGGAGTGCAGATAGCTGTAGTTGGCGCCTATGCGCCAGTCGTTATTGATATGCCATGCGGCGTCGATCTCAAACCCCTTGTTGATGAAATGTCCCACGTTCTCGTTGTGGGGACGTCCGTCCACTCGTACGGTCTGGATCATGTCGGAGCCGTCGATGAAGAAGAAGCTGACACCGAAATTCAACCGTCCGCCCAGGAGCGACTGGCGGAACTCCACGTCGTAGTTCCATAGCTTTTCGGGTTTCAGGTCGGGGTTTGCAGCGGCATACATATACAGCTCGCGGAGGTTCGGGGCGCGGAATCCCTTGCTCCAGTTGAACTTCAGCTGGCCACCGGCGAAAGGCTTGAGCACGAATCCGGCCTGCGGTACCCATTCGTTGCCGTACTGCGAGCCATGCTGCAGACGTATGCCGGCATTGATGTTCAGGATATCGTTCCCGAATCCCTGCTGTGCCATGACGTATCCGGCGATCTCGTTCTCCGATTCCTTGAAGTCGTTGCCACGGTGGCCGGAGCCATCCTTAAACGTGTTCCATGTCCTGCCGCCCCAGTGCAGGAAGTCGAGTCCGAGCGAGATGTAACCGGCCTGCCAGAAGTTAAGTGTCTGGAACAGTGTGAAACCGGTATTGATGTCCAGGGAGTTAAACAGATAGTCGCGGGGATTGCCGCCGGGAGCGTAACCGTCGTCGACCTTGTGGCGACCCCAGTTGATGAAGGCCTGTACGCCGCCCTGCACATGGTCGTAGCGGTCCTGGACATAAATGGAGCCGGTGCCGCGCTGCATGTAGGTCCACATGCTGAGCAGAGGAGACTGGATTGTACCGGGGTTGTTGGCTTTGGTCTGGGTCATGTCGACCATGGTTCCGATCTGCCAGTTGTCGGTGGGAGCGTACTGGAACTGCAACATCTGGTTGGCGAGCCAGAACTCGCTGTTCTTACGGTTTCCGTTGCTGCGGTCCATGGTTCCGGCGAGGGTTCCGCTGAATTTGCCGTGCTTGAAGCCGGTTGCGAGGGCGAACTTCTGAGTGGAGTAGGAACCGAACATAGCGCGGGCGCGTCCGTACCAGCCATCGGATTTCTCACGTTTGGTGATGATGTTGACCGAGCCGCCCATCGCGCTTGAACCGTATAGCAGTGATGAGGGTCCCTTGACTACCTCGACTCGTTCCACTCCGTTTGCCACGTATGTATCGGGAAGTGCATGGCCGAAGACACCGGCCCACTGGGGCATGCCGTCGATCATGAACAGGACTTTGTTGCCTTGGCCCACGCCACGGATGTTGAACTCGCCGGCCGAGCCGCCGGACACGCCGTATCCGGCATAGCCGCGTTCGCTGACGAAGAGTCCGGGAACCTGGTTGACAAGGATGGGGAGAAGGGATGTCACGGTAGAGTTTGCTATATGGGCCTCGGTCACTATGTTGACGTCGAGTGGCAGGAGTTCCACGCGGGTCTTGAACGGTGCTACGGTCACCAGGTCGGGCAATTGTACTGTATCTGGTGTGTCTACGTATGCGGACGCGTTTTCAGCGACGGTTGCCTTCGTCATAGCCGCGGCCATCAATATGGTCAGAAATGAAGTCATTATGCCTTAATCGGGTAAATCGTGTTTAATATACATTAAACTCAGAATTCACTACGGTCGGTATGTATAAATCTTGGTTTTTGTTACCAAAAATACGGATTATTCGCGGAGGCGGGAATCAATAATGATGGTGACGGGCCCGTCGTTGAGGAGTTCGACCTGCATGTCGGCGCCGAAGACTCCTGTGGGAACAGGACGGCCGAGTCGTTGTCTGACTATGTCGGTATATGCCTCATAGAGCTGTGTGGCGAGTTCATGTCCGGCTGCGCGGATGTAGCTGGGGCGGTTTCCCTTCCTGGTAGATGCGGTGAGGGTGAACTGGCTTATGGACAGCACCTCGGCGTTGATGTCCATGACGGATCGGTTCATAACGCCGTTTTCGTCATTGAAGATGCGCAAAGCCACTGTCTTGTCGGCCAGCCAGCGGGCATCGTCGATGGTATCGCCGCTCTCAACGCCTACAAGCACCAATAGTCCCTGGCCAATCTTCCCATGAACCTCTCCCTCGATGCTGACGGATGCGTGCCGCACCCTCTGTATCACTATTCTCATATTCTTACTGGTATTTATTGCAAAATTACTGTTTTACCCTGAAATTACAAATTTATGTCTTTCCCTGATTTTGGTTGACTGTCAGATGAGGGGTGGCGCGCAAAGCCGCAAAGGGCTCCGCATTTATTGAGGGCATTGAAATTCCGTGAAAATAGATGGACATGGATGGATAACGCCTGTCATCGCCTGCTACCACGAAGCTCGCCAAGGGTTATTGATAACCTGTGACGCAGATCTCGCCAAGCCGTCCGGACGGCTTAGCGGCCTTGGCGTCGGGAATCCCGATTCCATCGCCTCCTTGGCGGGAACGGCGACACTCCGGATCGCTGAGTCGATGACCCATTACATTATCCAATGGCCCCCTTGGCGGCTTTGCGCGCCGCCCCCCCCACGAGTAAGCCGGACGATTGGATTTTATGCATTCAACGCAAAGGGAAAAAGAATGTATAATTAAGCGATGGCGATGTCGTATACGAGCCAGCAGATGAGGGAAGAGACGATAAGGACCACGAAGATACGCAGGGGTTTCGACTTTGGAATCCGGAACTTGTCGCAGATTCCATATAGGAGGATTGCTATTACGGCTATTGCGATATAAACATACCAGTGGGTGCTCATGACGGGCTGTATTTGAAGGATTGCTTATAGAGGTTGCCACTGCTTATTTACGAAAATAAGCCTGACAGTTTCAAATGCAAATTTAGGCAAATTATTGCAGTCGGCCAAGAAAAGAGAGCTGCCTTTTTAAGGTTTTTTTAAAGTTTCATGACATTAAACTTTTTCTGGGCCGGGGTATCTTAAAATGTAAAGATACGATTCCCAAGATGATTAAAGTCATTACAACTACCCTATTGCTGGTGTGTGCGTTAAGCGCACATGCCGTCGAACCGACAGATTCGACCGGGCACCGGAGCGGCGCGAGGCCGGGCCGGAATGCCGAGCCCAAAACCGAGGTTCAGAACGACTCCATACGCCGGGTACAGGCGCAGGTGGACTCGTTGCTGAATCATGAGTCCATCAATCTTGACGATTTTGTGGTGAAGGCCACAAAGGCCGCCGTCGTAACCAAGCAGGATACAATCGAGTTCAACGCCGGATCGTACAAGGTAACCCCCAACGCTACGGTCGAGGACCTGCTGAAGAAGCTTCCCGGAGTGGAGATCGGTTCCGACGGCAAGATCACCTCCAACGGCAAAAGCATCACCAAAGTCCTGGTCGACGGAAAGGAATTCTTCGGCGAGGACACCCAGATGGCCACCAAGAACCTGCCGTCCAATCTGGTGGACAAGGTGCAGGTGGTGGACAAGAAGAGCGACTTCGCCCGCATGACGGGAGTCGACGACGGCGAGGACGAGACGGTCATCAACCTGACCGTCAAGAAGAATATGAAGAACGGATGGTTCGGCAACTTCGAGGCGGGATACGGCACCGACGACCGCTATGCCGGCAGCTTCAATGTCTCCACATTCACGGACAACAACCAGATATCGATAGTCGGCGGTGCCAACAACATCAACGAACAGGGATTCATGGACCGAGGCCGTGGCAATTTCAGCAGCTTCGGCGGCTCCGGGGGTATCAACAGCTCGCAGCGCATAGGCTTGAACTTCAACGTGGGAAAGACTGAGAAATTCCGTGTCGGCGGTAATGTCTACTATTCACATTCCGACCGTAACTCCATCTCGAATACCGATACGCAGTACCTGTTTCCCGACTCCGTCAGCACCAAATCGGCCGGAAGCCACTCGCGAGACAAGGGGCACAATGTCTACGGAGGTTTCAGAATGGAATGGAAGATAACCGAGAACAACAGCATAGACTTCCGCCCCAATTTCTCGCTGAACTTCCGCAATTCGGAGATGAACGACACCTCGCTGCTGCGTGCCGGCGACCTACTGAAGACCCTCGTTAACCGCAACGACAACAGTAAGTTCAACGACGGCACCAGCTGGAACGTGGGAGGCGACCTGATCTACAACCACAAGTTCGCCAGCCATCCCGGCCGTTCGTTCAGCGTACGTGCCCGATACAGTTTTTCCAACACCCGTCAGTACACCACCTCATGGAACGACATCCTCTACTATCTGCAGCAGGATGATTCGGAGACGCTGTACCAGTACATCGACGGGCGCCAGTGGAACAACACTGTGAACGGGACACTGACATGGACCGAACCGTTGGGCGAGCTGAAGCGAGGCAACTTCCTGCAGGTCAGCTACCGTTTCCAAGGACGCTTCAATAATTCCGACAAAGGTACATACGACCTGCCGTTGCCGACGGATCCCGACGGATTCATACCGTCAGGACTAACGGGAATCCCTGCCGACGGAGACTTCAATACCGACCTGTCCAACAACTTCCGCAACGCATTGCTGACGCATGAGCTGAAGATCGGATACAAGAAGGTGACGAGCAAGATGAACCTTGAGGCCGGAATGGTATTCTCGCCATCAAGCAGCAAGAGCACGGACCTGATCAATTCGGCAAGAAATATCCCGACCCGCTGGGTGTGGAACGTAGCGCCATATTTCCGTCTGCGTTACCGCTTCTCCAAGACCGAGTCTCTGCATATCCGCTACAACGCCCGCACCTCACAGGCCTCGATATCGCAGCTGCAGCCTGTCAAGGATGTGTCGAATCCGTTGAACATCGTGATCGGTAATCCCGACCTGAAGCCGACGTTCACACAATCCATCAACATGCATTACAACCGGTACGACAACGACAGGCAGCAGGCCCTGATGGCGATGCTTAACGCCGACTATTCAACCAATGTCATCGTGTCCAGGACAGTCACGGATCCCGCCACGGGCGGACGCACCACCACATACACCAATGCCAACGGCAACATGAACCTGTTCGGAATGGCGATGATCAACCAGCCGTTCCGCAACCGCAAATGGCGGTTCCAGGCCAATTTAGGCGCCCGATACTCCTCGCATGCAGGCTACATCAACGGTGACTTCAACCGTACCGGCAACCTGAACCTGTCGCCCCGAGCCGGAATCACCTTCCAGTGCGACGTGTTCCAGATGTCGGTCAATCCGACATACTCGTTCGGAATGACCACCAACACGCTGCGTGACCAGAAGAACCGCTATACGAATACCTACGGATTCTACACCGACGCCACGCTGACGCTCCCGTTCGGGCTGAGTGTCGGCACGGACTTGTCGTTCGACCGTTCCACCGGTTTCTCGGCCGGATTCGACAACGACTCCTGGCTGTGGAACGCCAGCATATCCTACAGCACATTGCGCGACAAGAGCCTGACGTTCACGGTCCGCGGCTACGATCTGCTGCAGATGAAGAAGAACGTGAGCCGCAGCATCAGCGCCAACCAGATTGTGGACAGCCGTTACAACGACCTGACGCGCTACGTGATGTTCAGTGTCAGCTACACGTTCAACACGATGAAGAACCGCAAGCGAGGAGGAGAACTCGGACCGGACGGTCCCGGCCGCTTCGGACCGCCGCCGGGAGGCGGCCGTGGTCCGATGGGACCTCCTCCCGGAGGCAGACGCTAAGCGGGAATTTCCGGAGCATTGCGCGACTCCCGGCGCAGGACACGGCGGATGGTGCGCCATTTCGGGAAGATTGCCCAGGGTCGCATACGGCTATAGCTCAGCGAGATGATTACAATACATATAATACAGAATATCAGCAGCAGGCCATACAGTTCCTTCATGGACACCAGCATGGCCTGCAACTGTGTAATGCCGAAAACATCACAGAAATGAGTCATGACACTGTCGGTAATGCCGGAACTTAGCAAAGCGAAGTTTCGTGCCGTGATACGGCCGAACAGCTCACCGATTATTGCCGGTCCCAACGCTGCTCCGCATACGGCTCCCATGAAGCCGTTGATCACCAATGCCTGCGGGAATACCATGAACGGCAGTCCACTTTGCACGATGGAGGTAAGCAACACGATGCTGATCATTACTGAGGCAATGCCACGGAGGAAGAGGGGAGTGAACAGCATTTCCTTCTCGACATTGTAGTCAATCAGGAAATAGAACCAGCAAAGGTAAGCGGCCAGGCACACAAAGGATATGGCCACCATCGACTTGTATCGCCAGCGTCGCATGCAGAACAGCCAGTAGGTCAGGCCTACGCCAACCACGATTCCCGCGAGGACATACCAGTTCAGGTCAATCAGGTTGGTGCTGTCGAAGCCAAGTATCGCCCCGGCATAAGTGCTTTCCACCACATGTTCGGTGCCGAGCAGGGTGAAGAAGGCCAGATAGAGCAACGAAGCCTTGACGACATAGCTGTTGGTCATGGCCATGAAACTGATGTAGGGATGCCTCAGGAATGTGGCGCGCCACAGGTTCAAGGCGACGCAAGCCATGCATATCCATGTGGCGGTCCATATTTCCCGGGCCTCCCACCAGTCGTAATGATTGCCATAGACGCAGATGAACACGAAGGCAATCATTGCGAGACTCCATAGCAACGAGCCGAGCCAGTCGATACCCAGCAGAGGTATAAACATTGGACAGCGCTGCGGCTTGAGCAACAGCAGCATGGACAGCAATGCCAGGGCCATCAGGCCGATCATAAGCCAGGACATGTATTCCCAGCTTGTGAAAAAGGAGAGGTAGACTGTGGCGATGCCGCTGAGCTGGATAGTTCCGTCCACAACAATGTAGACGAAACAGAAGAATATCGACATCCTCCGTACCGGAGTGAGCCACAGCTGGATTGTGGAGTTGCACAGGAATGTGGCCCACATGCGGAACCATCCGGCGATGAGCGATGCCGCCACCATGACAGCCACTGAGCCGGTCAGCGTGCAGACCGCCGAGCAGGCCATCATGGCAGTAAGGCACATGATGAAGCCGGTACGTGCCGAGAAGCGGAATTTCAGGCGGAACATCACGCAGAAGTTGATGGACATGCCTATCAGCTGTGCATAGCCGGCCATCAGGATATCCTCGTGCATCAGCGCCTTGTCGCCGACCATGTCGGTAACCGCCGCAATATAGAGTCCGCCCGAGAACTGGATGATGATGACCCACAGGATGAAGATCCAGGGCTTGACTCGCCTTGGAACGCGGTCGGTCATCTCCGGAATGTCGAACGGACCGTTCAATATCGGGGCGCCCATCAGTAGGGTATCTTACATTCCACATTCATTCCGGCGCGCAGGGTCTCGAGGTCCTTGGCGGAATTTCTGTCGGTGAACTCGATACGCACCGGGATGCGCTGGCGGACCTTGACGAAGTTACCTGCTGAATTATCCTGCGGGAGCATCGACAGCGACGCGCCGGTGGCGTTGGAGATTGAAACGACCTTGCCGTAGTATGTTACATCGGGGATGGCGTCCACGGTTATCTCCACGTCGCTACCGGGATGTATGTGTTTCAGCTGTGTCTCCTTGTAGTTGGCGGTTAGCCAGGTGTCGCCTGTGTCGACTACGTCAAGCAGCGTCTGGCCGGGCTGCGCCAGCTGTCCGGTCTGAATCTCCAGACGAGAGGCGTAACCATCGCACGGAGCAAGTATCACTGTATACGACAGGTCGAGTTCGGCTGATTCGAGTGCTGCCTTGGCCAGTTCGATGTTAGCCTCGTTGACCGACAGGCCCTGCCGTGCGGCATCGGCGGCGGAGCCGGCTGCGGCGCGCTGGCGCGACAATGTCTCGTAGCGGGCGTTCCTGGCCTCGTAATCGGTCTTCATGCCGTCGTACTGTTGACGGGTCACGGCTCCCTTCTCCAGCAGGGCCTTATATCTCAGATAGTCGGCCTTGGCGTTCTCCATGATGATGCGGGCCTCCTCGACTGATGCCGCCGACACCCCGACATTGGCCGATGCTGTCACGACATTCTTGTCCGTGACGGACATACCTGCCAGCGCTGTCTGATAGTTGGCACGTGCCTGAGCCACGAGCAGACGCATGTCGGCGTCATCGATTATGACCAGTGTGTCGCCCTTTCTGACCGGGCCGTATTCCTTGAATCGGATTTCCTTGATGTATCCCTGGACACGGCTGTTGACGGGAACGATCTGCTGGCGGATCTGTGCGTTGTCCGTGAACTCGACGTGGCCGAAGGTCATGAAGCGTGTGGCTACCCATAAGGCGGCGACGACTATCACCGTCAGGGCAAGTATGTACGATATTATTTTCTTGGTGCGGGTTTTCATATTTCTCCGGTTGTGAACAATAGTTTATAGTAGGAATAGATGATGTTGATTCGGGCGTTGACCAGGTTCTGCTCGGCCTCCAGGCGAGCGTTTGCCGCATCCACCTGGTCGGTGATCAGGGCCATTCCCTCGTTGTAGCGCGTCGAGATGGTGTTGTAGTTGCGTACGGCCAGTTCCACACCCTTGTCGCGTGTCTTAAGTTCCTGATATGACTCGAGGTACTTGATGTAGTCGGCGCGGACATCCATTTCCAGCTGCGTGCGTGTGGCTTCCAGCTCGCGGACAGCCTGCCGGGTGCGTGCACGTCCGGCCGAGAGTTTCCTGTTGGCATGCCACAAAGAGGAGAGATTGTAGCTGACGCCCACTCCGACAAACCAATAGCTGAGGTTGCGGTTGATTGGAGGTACCTCGGTCAGGATGGGACCGTTCAGGTTCCATTCGGCATGTAACCCGACTTTGGGCAGAAAATCGGCCTTGATGAGTCGTTCGGCTGTCCTGTTGATGGCAACTGACCGGTCAGCGAGTTTCAGGGCGGGGGAGTTGGCTGACGCGCTGGATTGCCATTCCGTTTCACTGAGTATTGACAGTGAGCGGTCCAGCAATGTTGAATCCGGGACGATGACTGTTCCCTCAGGATAACCGGCCGTCTGCACCAGGCTGTTGTTCAGGATGGACAGCATGTTGTCGATCTTGACGAGCTGCAGGTTCATGTCGGACAGCAGCAGCTCATAGCGTGTTATGTCGTTGAGCAGGATCATGCCCTGGTCGTAACGGTGCCGCATGTCCTTTAGTACCTGTTCAGCATTGGCGATGTTCTCGCATACCACCTTGCGGAGATTAGAGAACTTGTAGATGTCCAGGTAGAAACCGGTGAGGTTCAGGCGGATGTTGTCACGGTTCAGTTCGGTGGCGAACCGTGCGGCGGTTGATTTCAGCGTCTCCAGCTCGATGTTTGCCGTAATCGCGCCACCGGCGTAGACGGGTTGTGTGACAGCCACGCCAACAACGTTGTTGAGATGGGGGATGGGGGCTTTCTGATAATCGGAGAAATCGCGGGCGGTTGTAAAGCCGTTGCCGTTGAAACCCAGCGACAGTGATGCTGAGAGTTCGGGGAGTCGGGCTGCTTTGGCGGTCTCGATGTCGCGCCGAGCCGCTATTTCGGCTGCAAGCGACGGCTTCAGCCGGGCGCTGTTGGCCTCGGCTGTCCGGAAGACCTCATCGAGCGTATACACCCGTCCGGATTGGGCGTGCGCCGACATCCCTCCCCACAGGACAGCGGCAAGCAGTCCTGTGAGCAATCGGGGATTGTTCATAACGTATGTACTGAAAAATTATATGGAAAAATCGTAGATGGAGGCCGTTGCCAAAGCCTTGCATGGCTTGTCGCCGGGGATTACCACGGCATCAGGCAACGTAGGTTATAGGGATGCGGTGCTCTTCCAGTTCTCGCGGAAGGCATAATGGTGCGTCGTCGCAACGCATTCTTTTAGAGGTGTATATATATAAGTCATTGTGGAGCGGCTCTGTATGAACCGCAATGCAAAATTACAACTTTTTCATCAATTCTCAAAATCCGCCTGAGTTTGACCGACAATGAGAATCGTGGCAAGACCATATGCCGGATGGTCAAATATGCTGAAATTTCGGGCAGAATGATTGAAGTGTGGGGAATTATTTTTAAATTTGCGGAGAACTAACCTGAAAAGCAAGACATGATGAGAAAACTCCTGACCGGCGCGATGCTCGCGGCCGGAGCAATGACCGGTTTCACCGCGAAGGCGGAACTGGTGATCAACGAGATGATGCAGAGCAACATCGACTGTATCATGGACGACCTGAACGAATTCCCGGACTCCTGGGTGGAGCTTTACAACGCGGGTGAGGAATCCGTGAATCTGTCGGATTACGCCCTGTCGGTATCCGACAAGTTCAAGAAGGCTTACCGGTTGCCGTCGCAGACCATCGCGGCCGGGCAACATGTAGTGATATATTGCGACAAAGAGGAAAAGGGACTGCACGCATCGTTCCGTCTTGAGAGCGGCAAGGATGGAGCCGTGTATCTATTCAAGGGAGAGGAGATAGTTGACCAGGTCACAGGCATGAAGAAACAGCCTGCGCCCAACATAGCCTACGGCCGGGAGACCGACGGTTCCGACAAGTGGGGATACATGGCAACGGCGACACCCGGAGCGTCCAACTGCGGGCGAATCTGCAAGGATATTCTCGGCGAGCCGGTATTCTCACATGCAGGAAGCGTGGCAGACCAGGCATTTCAGCTTGAACTGACGCTACCGGACGAGAGTCCCGAAGGAACGACAATCCACTATACACTTGACGGCACAGAGCCGACCCAGAATTCCATGGCATACACTGTGCCGATCACCGTGGACAAGACTGCCACGGTCAGGGCTAAACTGATATGTGACGGATATCTATCGCCCCGTTCCACTACCCACAGCTATATATTCCTGGGACGCGAGATGCCGATGCCGGTGGTGTCGATAGTCACGGACGGCGACTATTTCTACAGCGCGAACCTGGGCATATACAACAACCGCAACAACAACGGAAACACCAAGAACGACTGGCGTCGTCCCATCAACCTTGAGGTTTTCTGGAATGCCGGATCCGAGGCCGTTGTCAACCAGCTGTGCGAGACCCGCGTCAAAGGAGGCTGGACACGCAATTTCGAGTTGAAGTCGCTGGCACTGTACGCCAACAAGCGATTCGGCCAGAAACGGTTCGATTATGAGTTCTTTGCCGATGACGCTCCCGGACTGACCGACTGGAAATCCATCGAGCTTCGCAATTCAGGCAATGACTTCGATAACCTGTATCTTCGCGATGCAGTGATACAGCGCAACATGGGACGTCATGTCGACCTTGACTGGCAGCCGTGGCAGCCGGCAATAGTGTTCATCAACGGAGAATACAAGGGTATGCTAAATTTCCGACCGCGCAGCAACGAGGATTATGTCTACACATTCTACGACGGTCTGGAGGATGTCGACGTAGTGGAGAACTGGAACGAGGTTAAGGAAGGAGAGGAGGACAACCTGACTGCGTTCAAGGAGTTCTACGGGGGTGAAGGCCATACATACGCAGAGTTCGATGCCATGATGGACGTGAGCGAATTCTGCAATATGATGATTCTGGAGACGTTCCACAGCAACATGGACTTTCCGGGCAACAACATCGAGATGTGGCGACCCACCGCCGAGGGAGGCCGCTGGCGCTGGATCGTAAAGGATACCGATTTCGGTCTGGGCCTTTATAACCATCCATACAGCTATAAGATTCTGAATTATCTGAACACAAGTGAGTTCGAAGGGGAGACCAAATGGCAGAACGATTGGGAGTACACGCGGCTGTGGCGCAGGCTTCTGGAGGTGCCGGAGTTCAAGGATATGTTCATAGACCGTGCGGCGGTATATATGGGCGATTTTCTGCGAGGTCGTGTCATAAGCAATGACATCGAGGAGATGACGGCCATTATCAAGGATGAGTTCAAGAATCACCACAGACCATTGTTCAATTCGCGGAATCCGAACTACGACCGCGAGATAGAGTATGCCAAGAACTGGGCGGTGAACCGCAACACATTCTTCTACCGACATCTGGCGGAGTTCTTCGGACTCGGCACTCCGGTGCAGCTGATAATAGACGGCGGCCGCGAGGACGATGTAAGACTGACGATCAACAGGGTTACTGTCACCAATCGAGAGTTCAATGGCCGTTTCTTCGCCGGTCGCGAGATGCGGCTGTCGGCCGAGTCAGGTGATGAAAACGTTAAGGTCAAAGGCTGGAAGGTGACGGTGTCGGGAAGTCCGGCAGTGGAACTGAACGGCGGCGAAGTGACATATGTCATCCCGGAGAATGCCAAGTCCGTGACAATCACTACTGTGACGGGCGATGAGTCCGGTATCGAGGGAATTGAAGCTGAGTCGGAATGCTTTGATCGGATGTCTCCGGTCAATGTCTACGATGCGGCCGGAATCATGGTGCGCCAGGGAATCTTGCCGTTGGAGGCGACACTGGGACTTCCCTCCGGAATATATATCCTGACGCAGGGCGCGAAGGTGCAGAAAGTCGTAAAATAACGGCTTTCATAAGAATTCTGTAAAGTTATTCGTTATTTATATGTAGCCAATGCGGCATAACACAGCTGCATTGGCTACAAAAATATACACTAACGACTTTAGAAATTACTGCCTATGTCAGAGAAAAGAGCACAGTTCGGTACAAAAATAGGGGTATTGATGGCCACCGTAGGGTCGGCCGTGGGTTTGGGCAACATCTGGAGGTTTCCATACGAGTGTGGCACCGGGGGAGGCGCCGCGTTCCTGATTATCTATATAGCGTTTGTGTTCCTGCTGGGAGTACCCGCCATCTGCGCGGAGTTCTCGCTGGGACGCAGCAGCCGCAAGGGTATGCCCGGAGCATTCCGGCTGACGGCAGGCAACCGTCGTTGGGATGTATTGGGGTATGCATCGATACTGGCGGCCTTCCTGATCCTGGCATTCTATGCCGTAGTGGCCGGCTGGACTCTGGAGTATATCGTCGACTCGGCCACCGGGCTGTTCAAGGATACACCCAATTCCGACCGTCATGCTCAGTTCACATCGTTCATCGGGGGATGGCGTGCGGTTGGCTGGGCCGTGGCGTTCCTGCTGATCAATGCCTGCGTGATGCTTGGAGGCGTGGTGAAGGGAATAGAGCGTGTCAGCAACATCCTGACGCCAATGCTGTTCCTTCTGTTGATAGTGTTCAGCGTCAACTCGCTGCTGATGCCCGGGGCTGCACAGGGACTGGAGTTCATGTTCAAGCCCGATTTCAGCAAACTCACCACCGAGGTGGTGCTCGGAGCGTTGGGCCAGGCGTTCTTCTCACTCTCGCTCGGTATGGGGTGTCTTGTCACATATTCCAGCTATTTCGCCGATGACACCCCGCTGATCAAGACGGCAGTTCAGATCTCGGTCCTGGATACGCTGGTGGCGGTCATGGCTGGCGTGATCATATTCCCCGCAGTGTTCAGTTTCGGTATGTCGCCTGCCGAAGGGCCGACGTTAGTGTTCGAGGTTCTGCCCAACATCTTCCACAACATGCCCGGCGGCAGCTTCTGGAGCTTCCTGTTCTTCCTGCTGTTGGCATTAGCGTCGCTGACCAGCATCATCTCCGTCAGCGAGATAGTGGTGGCCTTCCTGTGCGACGAGTTCAAGATGAAGCGCATCAAGGCCACATGCATCATCACGGGCATATCAATCGTGGCGGCTACGTTGTGCTCGCTGTCGTTCGGGCCGTTGCAGAGCCTGAACCTGTTCAACATCTTCGACTTCCTGAGCAGCAACGTCCTGATGCCGTTGGGCGGTATGGGGCTATGCATTTTCGTGGGATGGAAGATGAAGCGGAGCGCCTACGTGGAGCAGCTGAAGCGCAACTCACATGTCCCGGCATTCGTGTTCCGTTGCATAGAGGTCGGTATCAGGTATGTAGCGCCGATCTGCATCTTCATCGTGTTCATAGTCGGACTGCTGTAGGATTCAGCTTCGATATATACAAATAAAAAGTCCGGACTCGCATCCGGACTTTGCTGTTTGTGGTTAGAGGATCAGGCTTACTTCATGACCTTGCGGCTTGTACCGTCGCTCATCACTACGATGTTGATGCCCTTGACGTAATCGTTGTGGCGGTTGCCCATAGTGTCGTAGATGCCGACAACCTCGGGGGCCTGAACACCTGTGGTGATGTCCTGGACGCCGGAGTCGCCACCGGTGGGCGAGTATCCATCCAGAGTGCGGTATGTCACGTTATAGATCTGGCAATCGTTGGGATTGGACTTGTTGTAGTTGCTGATCATGGCGGTCACGCGCATGTTCTTGCGAACCCATTCGGGCTTCAGGGTGAATGTGTAATTGGTCACGAACTTGTTGTTCTCCCATACCACGGGTACACCCCATGTGGCGTTGAGGGCGCGGGTTACGTGCTGCTGCATATAGTTGCCGGAGGCACCGGCCTGTCCGGTAGTGGGAATGTTGTCCTCTACGAGGTAGATGGTAACGATACCGGTCTCGTTCAGAATTTCAGTAGCACGCTCGGCTGTAACAGTCACTTCGAGTTTATTCTCGGTCTCAGGAATAGGCTCGAAGTCCACCAGCACTCGTGCAAAGGCTACTTCGGCCAACTGCTGGTCGAGCGTGTTGAGTACCAATGACGTGGGGCTCGGGAAGAATACCGGGCCCGGTTCGCCTTCCATAGGTAAGCGGTCAATCATGAATGCCGGAGCGTAAGTGGCTCCGCCGTCGTTGTAGAACCAGCAGTATGCGTTGTCGGCAGGGAGAGTGAATTTGTCAGTGTAGTATCCAGAGTGGTGGCAGATGGCGTCAACGTTGTCCTTATATTCATCGAGTGCCAGAATCTGATGGAGCAGATTTGCAACAGGAGGACAGTTTGGACACTTCTCGGTAGTGAATTCCTCGATCAGCACGCGCTTTTTGAAGCCTCGTTCGGCGACCAGAATCTCACCGGGGTTCTTGATGGCATTGTTGCCGTCGAACTCATCGGGAGCGCCGTTGACAGCGGTGATCTTTACGGAGTTGACCTTATAGACCGGAGTGCCGGCATTCTTGATGGGGAGCTCAAAGACTACGGGAACCTCGGCGGACGAGTTTGCCTTGACATTGGTCTTGGCGGTAGCCTTAACGGCTCCCAGTCCCTCGATATCCATCTCATAATCCAGACTTGTGATGTTGCTGGATCCTGCGTTGTGAACCAGTGTGTTGATGTTATAGACCTTGTTGGCGATAAGGAAATACTTATCCAGCGAAACCTTGAGCAGGGCCACGTCGTTCTTGAGCTGGGCGTCACCGCTGACCATACCCTCGACGCAGAATGCACCGGAGACCTCGGTATTGTTCCACTCTCCGTTGTTGAGCTGACACCATGCCGCGTTGGGAATGTCGTAGTTCTGGTAGGTCGCGACACGGGCTTTCTTCTTCTGTGTCCAGCTGACACCGATGTAGAATCCCTCTTCGCCGATGGTGTAGGGCTTGTCGAACTTCATCTGGTTCCAGGCCTTGGCCTTGAGATTGGAAATTGTGGACTGATTGGCATAGGCCAGATTCGAGCCCTTGAGGTCGGAGCGTACCCATACGGTAACGAAGGAGATGTTGGAACGCGAGTAGAGGTAGAAGTTCACACCGTTCAGAAGGTCACCCTTGAGAGTCTTGGCATACTCGGGAGTAATGTAGACAGCGACGCTGTTGCTGACGTTCTCACCCTCGGATTCCAGAATAGAGGAGCCTTCGGCGTCCCCGTAGGTGTAGCCGATGTTGAAATCCGCCGCCTTGGCCATGCCGGTCGACATGACGAGCGCCAGAAGCAACATGAGTAATGAGGAAAATTTCTTCATACTGTTAAAGTTTTAGTGAATTTAAAAACAAAATTACAATTAAAAATCCTTAATTCCAAATTATTTGTCACAAAAATCGGGAAGAAAATGTCAAAAGCGGTTAATTCAGAGAAATAAAATAATGTTATGTGGATAAAAAGAGGAGTTGTTTGTTTTGGCAAAGTCGTGTACAATTATTAATTTTGTAGTGAAATCAAACAGCAGCCTGCCATGAAATCAATCAAGGAGATCTATAAGATAGGACCGGGCCCCTCTTCGAGCCATACGATGGGCCCTCGATTCGCGGCCCGTGAGTTTCTGAACCGTGTGCCGGAGGATGCGGCCAGCTACAACGTGACGCTTTACGGAAGCCTCGCCGCCACCGGCAAAGGCCACATGACCGACGCCGCCATCGAGGAGGTGTTCCAAGACAAGGGCCTCGAGGTCCAGATCCTGTGGGAACCTGAGACATTCCTGCCGTTCCATCCCAATGCCATGACGTTCCGCGCATTCGACAAGGAGGGCAAGGAACAGACGCACATGACGGTCTATAGCGTCGGGGGGGGCGCCATCAAGATCGAGGGAGACCCCGACGAGAAGGACCTGCCTGACATCTATCCGCTGAACAACTTAGAGGATATCCAGGAATATTGCGAGAAGACAGGACGCTGCTACTGGGAGTACGTGGAGGAATGCGAGGGTCCCGGGATCTGGGACCATCTGCACGAGGTATGGGAAACGATGCGTCATGCGGTGGAGCACGGCCTTTCGATGGAGGGACGCCTGCCGGGACCGTTGAACCTGCGCCGCAAGGCAGCGCAGTATCAGGTCAAGGCCGAAGGCTACAAGGACAACCTGCGCAGTCGAGGACTGACGTTCGCATATGCTCTGGCGGTAAGTGAGGAGAACGCCTCGGGGGGCACAATAGTCACGGCACCGACGTGTGGAAGCTCGGGCGTGGTTCCCGGCGTGCTGTATCACCTGTGGAAAAGCCGTAACATCCCCGAGAACCGTATACTGCGCGCATTGGCCACAGCCGGTCTGATAGGCAATGTCGTCAAGCAGAACGCCTCCATATCGGGCGCTGAGGTAGGATGCCAGGGTGAGGTAGGCGTGGCATGCGCCATGGCCGCCGCGTCGGCCTGCCAGCTGTTCGGCGGTAGCCCGGCTCAGATCGAGTATGCGGCCGAGATGGGTCTGGAGCACCACTTGGGCATGACCTGCGACCCGGTCTGCGGACTGGTTCAGATTCCTTGTATCGAGCGTAACGCATACGCCGCAGCACGAGCGCTTGATGCCAATATCTATGCCTCGTTCTCCGACGGAGGTCACCGCGTGTCGTTCGATAAACTCGTGACAGTGATGAAGGAGACCGGTCACGACATTCCATCGCTGTACAAGGAGACGGCCGAGGGTGGTCTGGCCAAGAGCATGGCAGATGAATAAACAAAAATCAGAATATAATAAAGGCCTCAGGCAAATTTGCCTGAGGCCTTTATTATATTCACTCTCTGATGGATTATTTCACCATTACCTTGCCGGAAACGTTGGCGGAGCCGTTGATGCGATACAGGTAGATTCCCTTTCCGAGGTCGCCGAAGTAGAGGGTGCCCGCACCCTTAACGACGGTGTCGAGAACCTTGTGGCCGTTGATGTCGTATACGGTCACGTCGCAGTTGCCGGAGACATTGTAGACCAGTCCGTCGGGAGTGGCATAGACGTTCTTGTCCTGAGCTACCACTGCGATACCCGAACCCTTGTCGTTCATGACGATGGTGTAGAGGTCCTGCTCGCCGTCGAGCTCGACGGTAATGTTGGTCGTGATCTTCTCGGGAACGTCCTCCTCCTTAAAGATATCGTAATCCTTATACTCGAAGTCCAGTTTCATTGCGACTCCGGCCTCGAGTTCAAGACCGCTCTTAACCACTTTGGGTGCGATCTCGCATTGGCCTCCGCAGCACATCTGGATTTTCTGACCGGAAGTGCATTCGGCCGTAATCGTCACGTCAAACACATCCTCGGCAGACACAACCGACAGCTTCGGATCGATGATGACGCCGTCGTCGGGATCAATGACAATGTCATTGCATACGTATGTACCTGGAGCGACGGGAGACTCGCCCATATACATCTGAATGCCTGTGGCGGCATTCATGCCTGCGGCCGCTATCAAGGCCGCTGCTGTGAGTAAAAAATTCTTCATATATTGTTTAATGGTTATTCTCGACTTTAACGCGTACGGCATTCTGAATCTCAGTGCCCTGAGATATAAACGCTACAACCGAAAGATTGTCGATGTTCCAGCGTTCCTTGTCAGTCCATTTCACATCGATGACAGTCTCAGTATCCTGGTCGATGCCTTTGGACAGCTTAAGGGGAAGGCCTGACTTGACGGGATAGCTGACATAACGGAGAACATTGTTGTGGGTGTAATCCGGAACACGGCCGTCGGGAGTCTCCTGACGAGCCTGGATCAAATCCTCGACCACCCAGACCTGTAATGCCAGATCGCGCTGGCTGTCTGCATTGTCCCTTGAGGTGGTGATGACCCGGATCTTGTTGTTGTCCACAATCTCAGCCTCGGCTGTAATGCTTACATCGGTCGGTTTCTCCAGAGCGTCGCGTACAGCGGTAGCCCACAGGCCGGAGTTGATTGCGGCGCCGTTGGCATTGATGCGGTCCACGACACCCATAGGCCACTGATTGATGCCGAAGGCATCGTTCATCTCGTTGCCTTCATGGATCATCAGTCCGATGCTGTTCCTGCTGAAATCAGTACGGTCGGTCGATATGGCCAGTCCGCCGCCATGGATGCTGACGGTGATCAGGGCCTCGCCATACTGCCGTTTCAATTCCTCCATCACCTCGTGGGCCGCGGGGCAGTTGACGCACCGCTGGCCGGTGAAATCCATCAGCAGCGCGGTACGCTCGATCTTGATGGCAGGCAGTTCCACAAAGCGGTCCTTGGGCTCGATGTCGCAGCCGGTCAGCATTGCCGTGCCGGCCATGACGGCAGCGGTCATCAGGATTTTATCTATTATCTTCATATCAGAATTCGCTAAAAGTTATAGGTGTAATTGATCTGGAATCCCTTCATGGCCGGAACGTACCGGCACATGCCTCCGGAGCAATTGAATCCCTCGCGGGTACGGCCATAGCTGAGCATCAGACGGTTGCTGCGATAGGTGCCCGTCAGTCCGAACATGTAGTAGTTGTTGCCCGTGCCGCCGACATTGATCATGTCCGATGCGGAGAACATCAGGTAGGGAGTCCAGGAGAATTCCACGAGGCCGTAGAACCAGTCCTTCTGGTCGAGTTCCTTGTGTTGGCTCATCAACTCGCGCTCCTCCTTGTCCTGATGGGAGAGCATGTACTGCAGCTCGCCACGGAGCACGAACTTACGGTTGATCTTCCATTTAGTATCTACAACGAATATGTTGTTGTAGATGTTTCCGCCTTCCTTCTCGATGGCCTTCTTGTTGTATCGCTGGTTCATGTACATGAACTGCATGGTGACGGGGCGCGACAGGCGCTTCTCGACCTGCAGGTTGAAGTCCCAGTAATTGGTCTGGCCCATCTTCCAGAAGGGAGACTTGTAACCGTCGGTGCCTATGACGTTATGGCTGATGTCGTTCTGCGGATTTCCCTCATGCACCAGACCGCTGATATAGCTCAGGTTGACCGTCAGGCTTGTGCCGTAACGGCCACCCAACGGTGACTTGCGGGGGAATGTGTAGCCGAACGAGCCGTTGAACGCCCACTCGCCCGGACCGTACTGCGTGGCATAGGGATATATGGCCGGCAGCGAGTAGGTGTGCTGATAGGTGAACGCCGGCATATAGTTGATGAACGCACCGAGTCCATCGCGCTGACGCTCCGAGCGATAGGACATGTTCTGGCTGCGTTTCACCTGAAGCGTACCGCTCATACCCTTGCGGGAATATGAGCCGGTGAGCATGATGGCCTGGCCGTGATTGTAGGTGTAATCGTTGTCGAACGAGGGGTCTTGACCCTTCCATGCATATTCGGCCTGGAAGTTCCATCCGCCCTTGTTGTAGCCGACACGTGCGTCGACGGCGTTGACCTCCGTGGGGAGGTGCAGACGGTAGTTAGTTCCGGGTACGGTGATGTTCTCCTCCTCCTCATGCTTCATGACCCAACTGAGTCCGGCTGTCAGGGCGATGCCGCGGTCGGAAAGTCCCTTGAACCAGTCCTGGAAGTAACCCTCGACATTGGCTCCGTAGACCTGATTGTGGCGGTTCCAGTCCCAGAAGACACGCTGCACGCCGCCCAGGGCGGTGATGCTGAGACCCTTAATGGCGTTGATTTTTAGGCGTCCACCCAGGATTGAATTGTCGATACCGAGAGTGCGGTCCTCATAGGTACGGAGGATGAATCCGGCGCCGAACTGCTCGTAGAACGTACCGGCGGTTAGCTCGACACCCTTGAACTTGCCCTTGACGTAGATGTTGGGAACACCCCAGCCGTCAAAGTCGGGGTCGAAACCCGGCAACGGCCAGCGCATGAACTCAAAGCGGAGTCCGGCGTCCACATACTTGCTGGCAAGATTCACGTCGGCGTATGTATTGAAAAGAATGGGGGAATCATAGTCGTCGGTGGCACCGATGGAGGCATCCTTTTCCGGGAAGAGGATGTCAGCCTGTACGGAACCGTGGACGGCCACTTTGTTTTCGGCCAATGCGGCCGGGGCGCAAAGCGCGGCGGCTGTGATGATTCCCGATGTAATGACCTGCAGCTTCATGACGGGATGTTATTTGGAGATGAGCTTACGGACCTGTTCAATCAGATGTTCCTCGGAGCCGTCGGTGTAGCCGGCATGGCTCTCTACCACCTTCCCGTTGCCGTCAAGCAGGACGGTATGAGGGACATTGCTGGCTCCCATGGCGTGGGCGAAGTCGCTGTTGGGATCCAGAAGGATTTCGTACTCCCAACCTTGCTTCTCGGCGAAAGCCTTGACCTTGAAGGCGTTCTGAGCGTCATCGGTGGAGATGGCGTAGACCTTCACACCGGTTTCCTCGACCCAGTCGGGGTAGACCTCATGGATGGCCTTGAGCTCGCGGACACAGGGTTTGCACCACGTGGCCCAGAAGTCGATGATGAAGGGCTTGCCGTCGTTGCCCAGCGTGCTGGTGTCCACCGGATTGCCGGCCAGATCCTTGAGCTGGACGGAGGGGAGTTGAGCGGAGGCGCACAGTGCGGTCATCGCCAATGCCATGACTGCGAGAATAGTACGGAGTGTCAGTTTCATATCCTGTCTGTTTTTGTTTATATCTATTGATGTAATTACTCCATGCGGAATAATGACCCGAACCCTTGCGGCTTCGATAATCAAATTCAAAAATAGTTCAATATTTACAAATATGCAAATAAATTTCATTATTTTTACAAATCGGACATGAAGGATAATGATTTTAGATGCGAAATGTCATAGGATTTGGCCGAATGGAAAATTTTTACTACTTTTGCAATCGCAAAACAGGAAAGATGGCAGAGTGGTCGATTGCGACGGTCTTGAAAACCGTTGAGGCTAACACCTCCGGGGGTTCGAATCCCTCTCTTTCCGCTTGAAGCAAACTCGTTGCAGACATATGTTTGCAACGGGTTTATTTTTTAAATAAACATCTTGATCAGAACACATATTGACCTTAGAAATCAAAAAGACACTACGATATGAATTGCAAGACGCTACTGAGTGGAGTGACGATTGTCGGAGGGATGTTGGCAGTGACAGCCACGGCGAATGACCTGACGCTAAGGTACGACCGTCCGGCCAATTACTTCGAGGAGGCACTGGTGATAGGCAACGGCAATATCGGAGCTATTGTCTACGGCGACGAGACCTGCGAACGGCTGTCGCTGAACGACATAACGCTGTGGAGCGGCGAACCGCGTCCCGAGGCTTACGATCCGGAAGCCTACAAGGCCATACCGGAGATACGCGCCGCGCTTGAGCGCGAGGACTACCGCGCCGCCGACTCGCTGTCGCACAAGGTCCAGGGTTACTACACGAACAACTACATGCCTCTTGGAACGCTGAACGTGGACTACCTGAACCGCAAGGCATGTGACACCGAGGGATATCACCGCGAGCTCGACATCGCCAACTCCAAGGCTTCGGCAGGATATTCCGTCAACGGCTATCCGGTGGAGACTGAATATTTCGCCTCGGCCCCCGACTCGGTCATCGTGGCGAGGATCTCCACCAAGGATCCGGCCGGAATGGATGCCGTGATATGGCTCGACTCGCAGCTGCCGCATGAGGCTGCCGCCAAAGGAACCGAAATCTCCTCGGTGGGATATGCTCCCTACTTCGGCATGCCGAGTTATACGGGCGACCCGAAAGGAAACTATTTCGACCCGGACAGGGGAACCCGGTTCAACACTCTGCTCAAGGCTGTGAACGACGGCGGCAAGATCGACGCCACTGTCGGAGGACGTCTGAAGGCCACGGGCGTAAAGACCCTGACGCTGTATGTGACCAACGCCACAAGCTTCAACGGTTACGACAAGAACCCTGCCACCGAGGGCAAGGACTACAAGCGCATAGCCCGCAACCGTCTGAACCAGGCCATGACGCATAGCTATGACGAGATATGGACGCGTCATAACCAGGACTATAAGAAATACTTCGACCGTGTGCAGATAGACTTCGGCCAGACGGCGCCGGACATCGCGGCATTGCCGACCGATGTGCAGCTGCTGCAGTACAACGACAAGGGTCAGGCCAATCCCGACCTGGAGGAACTCTACTTCCAGTATGGCCGCTATCTGATGATTTCATCGTCGAGAACCCCCGGCGTTCCCGCAAATCTACAGGGACTCTGGAACGAATATCTCCTTCCGCCGTGGAGCAGCAACTACACCGTAAACATCAACCTGGAGGAGAATTACTGGCCGGCCGAGACCACGAATCTGAGCGAGTTTCACCAGCCGTTGCTGAAGTTCATAGGCAACATGGCGGGAAAGACGACAGGCCAGGTCACCGCCCGTGACTATCTTGGTGTGGACAACGGAGGCTGGGCGGCAGGCCACAACTCCGACATCTGGGCGCTGACGAATCCTGTGGGACTCAAGACCGGTGATCCGGTATGGGCCAACTGGTACATGGGCAGCGCATGGCTTGCCTCGCATATCTGGGACCACTATATGTTCACAAAGAACAAGGAGGACCTGAAGCGCGACTATCCGGCGTTGAAGGGCGCGGCTATGTTCGCGCTGGACTGGCTGGTCGAGAAGGACGGCGAGCTGATCACCGCGCCAGCGTCAAGTCCCGAGAACGTCTACATTACCGATAAGGGATATCACGGAGCCACTCTTTACGGCGGTACGGCCGACCTGGCGATGATCCGCCAGTGCCTGATGGACACGCGCGACGCGGCCAAGGAGCTGAACATAGACAAGCAGCTCGTGAAGCGCATCGACAAGACGTTGAAAAAACTGCATCCCTATAAGATAGGAAAGAAGGGCAACCTTCAGGAATGGTACTACGACTGGGAAGACAACGAGCCCTGGCACCGTCATCAGTCACATCTGTATGGCGTATATCCCGGCCGTCACATCACTCCGGAGGCCAATCCCGAGCTGATCGAAGCCGCGGAAAAGACACTGGAGCTGAAGGGCGACAAGACTACAGGCTGGAGTACAGGCTGGCGCGTGAACCTGTTCGCACGGTTCAAGGACGCCGCCAACGCATACAAGACCTACCGCACGCTGTTGAACTATGTAAGTCCCGACAACTACAAGGGCGATGATGCACGTCGCGGCGGAGGAACATATCCGAACCTGCTTGACGCCCACGCTCCGTTCCAGATCGACGGCAACTTCGGAGGCACTGCTGGCGTCGCCGAGATGCTGATGCAGTCCACATCCGAGACCATCACACTGCTTCCGGCACTTCCTGAACAGTGGAAGGAGGGCAGCGTCAAGGGGCTGCGAGCCCGTGGCGGCATAGAGACCGACATCCGGTGGCACGACGGCAAAGTGAAGACAGCCCGCTTACGTTCGGAAAAGGGCGCAAAGACCATTGTGAAAGTCAACGGCGAGAACCGTAAAGTCACGATTCCCGCCGGTGGCGAGATTGTAATGGAATTCTGAAAATATTACTTCCTGCGTGCCAGAAGGAATACGGGACGATAGGTGAGAGTTGAGATATCGGTCAAGGGAGCGACCTTTGGCTGCGCCGCTGATCCGGCGACACCTGTATGCTTCAGATGCATCATCAGGTGCCGCCGGTTTTCGAATTCCATGCATATGGTGAAGCTGTTGGAGGCCAGCACATCGAAGTTGCCGGCAACCGATTCACGGAGTTTCGTCAGTGAGGGGTACAGCAGAGGAGCGGGACGCAGTGCATCCAGTTCTGACAGATTACCGGGCGCGAATGTGGATATGGCCAGTATGCCGCCGGGATTCAGTATGGCGGCGCAGTTGTCCAGAAACCGAGGAATATCGGCGAACCACTGTATGACTGATGACGATACAATCAGGTCGTATCTGCCGTCAGCACCGTTGCGGTCGGCTACCCATGCCTCGGCATCGGCCACATGATAGTCAGCGTGTCCCGGAGTGTCGAACGGACCGACTCTTGTAATGTCTACGAAATCAATATGGTCAGGCGTCAGGAAGCTGCTCCAGTACCTTGTCAGGAATCCAGTGCCCGGACCGATTTCCAAGACATTATGTACGTCAGCGGAATTAACGAAGCCACGAAGCATGGATGCGAGATGCACCGCGGTCATTTTCTGCGGTATGGCATGCGAGTCATAGGTTGCCGCCGCCTTGCTGAAACGGGCCGAGACCTTGTCGGTATCGGCGATGACGCTGCGGATTATGGAAGGAATATCCATGAAATGAGTGTCTTCCGATTCGATGATCTCCACCTCGGGGGCGAGGCTCCAGGCCTTCCTCATATTGTCGGGAGGGAATATCCGGTCGCGCGTACCGATATATGCGCGAGTCCACTGCAGTCGCGGCTTGCCTTCCGATCCGTCCAGCATATCCATCACATCATACAACTGCGACGCCAGGCATCGGCACATCAGCGGCGAGCCTTCCTCCGGGAACAGCCGCCTGAAGGTTTCGCTGTCGGGCATGGTCCGGCGGCGGAACTTGGTCAGGTTTCGCGGGTCGAGGTTATCGGCGGTTCCCCGGAATATGGCCACGGGTATGCCGTAATCGTCATGAACGGGCGCCACGGTGCCGTTGATGGCGAAAGCCTTGGTGATCCGTTCCGGCGGCAGTTTCAGGTCCGCCATATATACTCCCAACGACCAGGCGAACAGATAGATGGTATAATATCCATCCAGTTTGGCCGGGTCCAGCGGTTTGCCGTCGATGCGGAAAGCCACGGCGACATCCCAGCCGGGGATATCCACGCGGGTATATAATTCAGGTCCGGTACCCCAACCTGTAAATATCAGGATCAGGCGTCGGTTGTTGTTCTTGCGCAGGAATTTGAGTATCATATCTTCACGGCTTCAATGGAGTTATACAGACGGTCGATATCGGCATGTGTCAACCCTGCGTTCAATGAAACACGGATACGTTCCGTGCCGGGAGGGACTGTAGGGCGGCGGATAGGCAAAGCCAGGATTCCGTCATCGGCAAGCCGACGGGACACGGCGACGGCATTTGCGGCATCGCCGATATGGATAGGCACTATCGGAGTATCGTTATCGGTACCGTCCAGGCGTTCATGAACCTTGCGGGACAAAGCCTTCAGATATTCCCGGTCACCGTTCATAGTCAGCAGACGGTCGATGGTGACGATACTCCAGGCGATGTTGGCCGGAGGCAAGGCGGTAGAGAATATGAAACTGCGGGCGAAGTTTATCAGGTAGTCCTTCAGCGCCTGCGGCACGATGCAGAAAGCCCCGGCCGAATAGGCGGCTTTGCCCAATGTGCCGATCAGGATATCGACCTTCCGCAGCAAATCGAGTTCCTCGCAAAGACCAAGTCCTCGGGCGCCTCGTACGCCAAAGGCATGAGCCTCGTCGACATACAAAAGCACGTTCTGATAACGGTCGCGGAGGGCAACAAGCTCCCGCAACGGAGCTTTGTCGCCGTCCATGCTGTAGATTGACTCCACCAGTATCACGATGTGGTCATGGCCGGATGATTCCTTCTCCAGAATCCTTGTGACAGCAGCAATATCGTTATGTGGAAACCGCTTGAACTGACAGCGGCCCTGGACCAGACCGTCGATCATGGATGCATGTATGAGTTTGTCGGCGACGAACAGGGTGTCATTGATATTCAATGCCGAAATGATGCCAGTGTTGGCATGGTAACCGGAATTGAATAGCAGCGCCGGATTGCCATATAGACCTTCGAATTTCTCCTCAAGCAGATTGTGTGTGGACTGGTTCAGCGCCAGCAGCCGTGAAGCCGAGGCGGAAAAGGCGGCATCGGCGAAACGGGCCAGGAAATCCTGTTTCAACTCAGTGTCGAAGCGGCTCAGGCCCATATAGTCGTTGCTGCACAGGTCCAGCCAGTCGCCGTAATGACGGTGGCTTGGAATGACGCGTCTGCGCGCCTCGGACTGCAGTTCGTCCAGAATCCTACGATATGAACCGTATCTATCCATCAGGCATGCATTTCGTCAAGAATGGCGATCAGCGATTCGCAGAGTGTTATGATCTGCTCGTCGCTTACAGCCATGTATGGAGGCATGATATAGTTGTTCAAGCCAAACGGACGGATCCAGACGCCTCGTTCCACGCATTTACGCTGGAATACGCCTAAATCGACCGGTTCTTTGCTCTGAATCACACCGATACCGCCCAGGACGCGGACATCCGTGACATAGTCGCGGCTACGGGCAGGCTCGAGTTGCTCCTTCATGAGCTCCTCCAGATGCCGGATGCGATCCTGCCATGGCGATTCGAGGAGTAGCCTTGTGGAAGCCAATGCGATGGCGCATGCCAACGGATTGCCCATGAACGTGGGGCCGTGCATCATCACGCCGGACTGAGAATTGCTGATCATATCGGCCACGCGATGTGAGGTAGCCACAGCGCTGAACGTCATGTAACCTCCTGTTATGGCCTTGCCTATCAGCATGATGTCAGGCTCGACGCCTGCATGTTCCCAAGCGAACAGTTTGCCGGTGCGTCCGAATCCGGTCGCGATCTCGTCGAAAATCAGCAGGATTCCGAGGCGGTCGCATTCGGCACGCAGCTCGCGCAGATATTGCGGATGATAGAAGCGCATTCCGCCGGCACCCTGGACGATGGGCTCAAGGATAACGGCTGCAAGTGAATCTGAATGCTCGGTGAGCAGCTTGCGCATCGGCTCGAAATCGGCAGGATTCCACTCGTCGTCAAATCGGCATTGAGGAGCGGGAGCGAAATAGCGGATGGGGAGTGCGGGACCGAACGCACCGTGCATGCCGGTGACGGGGTCGCACACCGACATGGCGTTCCATGTGTCGCCGTGATATCCGCTGCGGATAGTGGCAAAATCGGTCTTGCGGGGATTGTCGTGGGCCTGCACCGCCATCTTCATTGCGACCTCGGTGGCTACGGAACCGGAGTCGGCGTAGAATATATGCTCCATTGACGGAGGCAGGATGGAGAGGAGCAGCTTGCCCAAATCAACGGCAGGCTGGTGGGTGAATCCTCCGAACATGACATGCGACATACGGTCCAGCTGGTCGCGGGCAGCCTGGTTCAGCACCGGATGGTTGTAGCCATGGATCACGCACCACCATGACGACATGCCGTCGATCAACTGGGTGCCGTCCTCCAACGTTATTACGGCACCATCGGCGCTTTTTACCTTGTATGTGGGGAGAGGATTGTGTGTCGATGTGTAGGGATGCCACAGGTGCTCCCTGTCGAATTGGTCAAAATTGGGGTTCGTATCTTTCATGATTGTCGGTTTAGGAGGGGTCGACGTCGTAATAGAGCACCGCGCTCCTCATATCCGGTAGATTAGCCAGCCGCCCGTACAGCTGATGGAGCAGGTCCTTGACTTTCTTCATCGAGGCGTTTGATTCCACCTTGAGCATGATGCACTGCAGATACCACAGGGCCACCCGGCTGACGAATGGTTTCTCGGGTCCGAGCACACGTTCGCCGAAGATTTTCCGCAGTTCCTGAGCGTACATCACAGCCAGACGGTCCACGGTCGCGGCATCCTTATGCTTGAAGTATATGTTGATTACTTTGGTGAACGGCGGGTAACGGTACTTCTCGCGTTCTGCGATTTCGGTGGAGTAGAATCCTTTGTAGTCATGTTTGCGGACAAAATCCAGCACATGGTCGTCGGGCTTGGTGGTCTGGATGGACACAAGGCCCTTGTCCCGGCGGCGACCGGCACGACCGGCCACTTGTTCCAGCATATTGAAGGCCCGCTCGTTGCTGCGGAAGTCGGGGAAATTCAGCAGCGTGTCGGCGTTGGCCACTCCGACTACGCTGACCTTGTCGAAGTCCAGGCCTTTGGAGATCATCTGCGTGCCTACCAGAATGTCGGTGCGATGACTTGCGAATTCCTCGATTATCTCCTGGTACGCGTCCTTGTTGCGGGTGGTGTCCAGGTCCATGCGCGAGATTCGCTGGTCGGGGAATTCCTCGTGGATTTCCTCGGCTATGCGTTCGGTACCATAGCCGTAGGTTGCGATGGAATTCTGACCGCAGGCAGGGCAGAGCGAGGGGAGGACGCGCACGTAACCGCAGTAATGGCATCGCAACAGTCCCGATGACTTATGATAGACCATCGAGACATCGCAGTTCTCGCATTTAGGGACCCATCCGCACTGCTCGCAGACCACCATCGGAGCGAAACCACGGCGGTTCTGGAACACGATCGCCTGACTGCCGTTCCCGACGGCATCGTGGATCGACCTGCGCAACGGCAACGACAGGATACCCTTGACGGTTTTCTCCTTGCGCTGTCGGCGCATGTCGATAATCTCCACGTCGGGCAGTACGGAACCTTCGTAACGCTCGGAGAGCTCGACGAGTCCGAACTTGCCGTTGGTAGCCTTATAATATGTGTCGATGGCCGGGGTGGCGGAGCCTAACAGGACCTTGGCACCATGCATGGATGCCAGGACTATGGCCGTGTCGCGGGCATTGTAGCGTGGCGCCGGGTCATACTGTTTGTAACTGCTCTCGTGTTCCTCGTCGATTATCACCAGTCCCAGACGGGCAAAGGGCAGAAACACAGAGGAGCGGACACCCAGCACAATGATAGGCTCGTTGGAATTCAGCAAACGTTTCCAGATGTCCACACGCTCGCTGTCGGAGAATTTGGAGTGATACACAATCAGCTTATTGCCGAACACCTTGCGCAGGCGGTCGGTCAGCTGGGTGGTCAGCGAGATTTCAGGAACAAGGTAGAGCACCTGGTTTCCGTCGCGCAGCGACGCAGCCATCAGGTGGGAATATATCTCGGTCTTTCCGCTTCCGGTGACTCCGTGCAGGAGCACCGGGTGACTGTCGCGGAACTGCTGAAGGATTGAATCAAATGCGATACGCTGGACCGGTGTCAAAGGGGAGGGGCATGGCTCATGATCCCGATTCATGGTATTAAAACGGTTGATGGTACGTTTTTCCTCCTTCAAGATTCCCTTTTCGATCAGGGCGCGCAGGATTCCGGCGTTGCATCCGGATGCTTCTGTCAGTTGGGTTCGCGTCACGTCCCTGAGATCATTGCGTACGTGCATCCAGTCACTCAGGTCCAGGTAGGTGACAAGCATCTTCTCCTGCTTCTGCGAACGGTGAACCATGTCGAAGAAACGATGGAGGCTTTCCTGGTCGTTGCGGTCTATGGTCAAAGTCACGAAGGTGACCTTGCGCGGACGGTAACGTTCCACGACCCGCTCGTCGATGCTCACGATATCGGCGTCCAGGAGTGAGGTGACGATTTTTGTGGCGTTCCTGATCTTAAGGATTGACTCGATGTCAGATATGCGCATCCGGCCTTGATGCTGGAGCAGCGACATGACCAATGCCTGCCTCTCGGATAGCTTGAAACCGTCCTGCACCTCGACATCCTCGTTAAGGCTGATGAAGGTGTCGCTCTCCGGTTTGAGACCTGCAGGAATGGCGGCCTTCATGACCTCGCCGACGCTGCATAGGTAGTACTCTGCGATCCAGTTCCAAAGGTTGAACTGAGGATATCGAACCACGGGCGTGGGATCCATGACCTCGGTAATCTCCTTAACCTCATATTCAGGCTTGTTGTTATGGACATGCGTCACGAGTCCGGTGTAGAATTTCTTACGACCGAACTGGACCAGCACCCGCGTTCCCGACTGAATCCGTTCCTCCATATCGGGCGGAATCAGGTACGTAAACGTGGAAAATAGCGGCAAAGGAAGGATTACTTCAGCAAACATACTGCAAAAATACGAAAAATTTTGTTAACTTTGCAGAGTTAAACGTAATATTAACCGGAGTCGCGAGTCAAATCGGTGAAACAACCGAGACCGGCACCGCTCCAGAAATAGAAACAAGATGAAAAAGACACTGATAATCCTGTTGGTTGCCGTCATGGGATTCGGTTATGCAGGACAGGCTAACGCCGAGTTTAAGTTCGGACCGCGTATCGGACTCAACGTCAACAAGATGAGTATTAACAAGAATGTATTCGACGGTGAAAACCGCTGCGGATTCACCGGAGGCGTACAAGCTGAGTACATGATCCCCGTCATCAACCTGGGTTTCGACCTGTCGCTGATGTACAGCTATATGGATTCCAAAGTGAAGGCCGAGGCAGCGGGTGCGTCGGTCGAGGGTAGCACAAAGACCGGAAAGCATTTCCTGGAGATTCCCCTGAATCTCAAGTACAAGATCGGTATACCGGGTATAGCCAATATACTGCGTCCCTACGTGTTCACGGGTCCGAGCGTTGCCTTCAAGCTGGACAAGAGCAAGGATGACGCACTGTTCGACACCAAGACAACGCAGTGGGCCTGGAACTTAGGACTGGGTCTGGAGTTCATCAACCATCTGCAGGTCAGCGCCGGTTATGGTTTCGGTATTAACAACATCATGGACGGTGTTAAGATCCCCATAACGGGCGGCACTGTAAACACCGGCAAGATCAAGGCCAAGAACAACTATTGGACTATTTCGGTTGCTTACCTGTTCTAAATCATTTCATTAGTGTTCATTCAAACCTGCTGAATGATGAAGAAAATCTTAGCGATTCTATTGCTTTGCACCATCGCGTTCGGTGCTTCGGCGGAATTCCGCTGGGGCCCGACCGCCGGTGTCAACATCAACAAGTTCTACTGGAAACAGCATCTGGTACAGACCGATCAGCTTGCCGGCTTCAATGTCGGTGTGATGGGGGAGCTGATGATACCGGGTATCGGATTCGGCATCGACATGGCGGTAAAGTACGACATGCGTGGCGCCAGAGTCCACTGGAACGACCAGAAGGTCTGGGCATCGCAGGGACTGGGCGTGCAAAACCTGTATTTCCATACGCTGTCCGTGCCCGTGAACCTGCGTTTCAAATGGACACGCATGCAGGGATTCGAGAATTACCTTGCGCCGATAGTGTTCGTGGGTCCGACATTCAATTTCAACCTGGCCCACACCAAGAACGACGCCATCGAGGATCCCGGAGCGTCCGTAGGACTCCAGACGGGTCTGGGTGTGGAGGTCTTCAAGCGTTACCAGGTAACAGCCGGCTACATGTGGGGCTTGTGCTATGACTTTCGCACGGTGCAGCTGGACAACTTCAGCGCGCACGCCAGCGGATGGTTCGTAAATCTCGCGGTATTATTCTAAATCAATAGCGGCATGAGTGAGGAATTGACACAGAGCGAGGCGGACGAGGCGCTTCGCGTCGAGAGTAAAGCCGTAGAACTGCTCAAGACCGTTTACGATCCCGAGATTCCGGTGAACGTGTATGATCTGGGACTGATTTACAGAGTCGAGTACGATGTGAAGCAGAAGACCCTGCATGTGGACATGACGCTGACTGCACCGTCGTGTCCGGCCGCGGACTTCCTGCTGGAGGATGTGCGTCAGAAGCTGGTCAGCATCGAGGGCCCTGAAAAGGTAGACCTTCGGCTGGTGTTCGAGCCGGTCTGGAATCAGGACATGATGTCGGAAGAGGCTAAACTTGAACTCGGATTCCTATAAACGATAGTGGATGAGGGCGTACTTTCTCAGTGACCTGCATCTCGGAGCTCCTTATTTCCCCGACTCCCGCGAGTCGGAGATGCGCGTTGTACGCTTTCTGGATTCCATCAAGGACAAGGCGGACGCGGTCTATCTGTTGGGAGACATACTGGACTACTGGTTCGAATACCGCACGGTTGTTCCGCGCGGTTTCGTTCGTTTTTTCGGTAAGCTTGCTGAACTGACCGATGCCGGTGTTCGGGTTGTATGGTTTATCGGTAACCATGATATCTGGATATTTGACTATCTGCCAACAGAATTAGGAATAGAAGTGGTGGATGGATCGCAGACCGAAACTATCGACGACAGGAAATTCTACCTGACACATGGCGACGGGGTAGGTAAACTGAAACCTTCGTTCAGGCTGATACGGTCAATGTTCCGGAACCGCCTTGCACAGAAGCTATTCTCAGGCATACATCCACGGTGGACGGTCCCGTTTGCCTATAATTGGTCGCGACATAGCCGCAAGACAGGCGGTTCAGGATACAATCCTGAACGGATGATACAGAATTTTCGTGAATTCAGCCTTGACTACCTGAAGCAACATCCCGACATCAATTACTTCATATACGGGCATCTGCATGTGGTCTGCGATGACCGGTTGTCCGATACGGCGCGGATGATAGTCTTAGGAGACTGGATCACCAGTTACAGCTATGCCGAGTGGAATGGAGCAGAACTGACCATTCACCGCTGGAGAGAGGTAACGGTGCGTCACAAGCCATAATTATGAATCACAGCAGAATCAGTTCCGGTTCTGCTGTTCTCGTTTTTTCAGGAATAGATACAGCAGGCCTATGATTGCGAGTTCGGCCACCACCACCACCACGAGCCGAATAATCTCTCCGCCACGGATCAGAGCCGGAGCGAACCAGCATGTCATGGCCGTGAGGTAGAGCAGCAGCAATGTCGGCAGCCATGTAGAGCGAGGGATGCGTTTCCAGATAGGCTTATCGATACGAGACATGATTCAAGTAATAATGAGGAATTGATATTATTGTTGGTCCGGGGATGGGAGAGGGTCAGGAGCTTTTGATTCCTGTTGTGCCGGATGCTGTTCCTCGATGACACGATAATAGGGTGATGCAGCAGGATTGAACACTCCCTTCTGAAGGTATTCGTAGATTTCGATGCATGAGTAGGCATCGAGCGCGGCATATTCCTGCTGGTGCACGGTAAGTTCAGCAGCCTCCCAATTGGTGAGACGCTGGCCCTTGCTGATGCGCTTACCGAACAGGATGCCGTAGATGCGGCTAAGACTGTTGTCCAGAATCTCGAAGTCCTTGACATAGCTTTGCAACTCGACGAAACCCTTCGGATTCAGGTCGCTGATTTTATGGAGGTTGTGGAAGTCATCGTGAACCGATACTCCTACTTTTATAATATCGGGATTCTCAAGTACATCCCTGATCGGTTCCGGGAGTCCCAGATGGTTCAGACGTATCAGATAACACGTAGTGTGGGTGGAGAGCTGCAGCAAAGACACATGGTTGGTCTGTCCGCGACGGAAACTTGGTTTTGTCTCGGTGTCGAATCCGATGATCGTCTCGGCGTACAGGGCCTCGGCTACCTGGGGTATCTGTGCAGGCTTGTCGACCAGCACCACCTCGCCGGGGAATTTTGCGGCAGGAAGCGCGGCCAGTTCCTGTTTCGTTATACTTATTTTACGGACCTCATTAGGTTCAGGTATGTTAGGATTTTCCATTTTCTAATACTGTCAATGATTCAGGGCTGATGTGAAACAGCCTTATAATTTCAATTCATCAGATGTCGGTGTAATGTCACATATCTATAAACAAAGTATCGGGGAAATGATTTGCAAGCCGATTCCGGACATAGTCATGTGTATCCTCGGCTATGGTTTTGTCATTGTCGAAATGATGGTTGAAAATCACGGCGAAAAGATCGATGCCATAGGCGCGGATTGCGTTGAGCGCCAGCAGAGTATGATTGATTGATCCGAGCTTGGCGTTAGTCACCAGCACCAGCGGGAGGTGATGGTCGCGGACATAATCAATCGTGAGGTATTCACCCTTGAGGGGAACCATAAGTCCTCCTGCGCCTTCAATCAGCACATGGTCGTACTGGGTCAGTAGCCGGTGGGTAGCGTCCGTGATGATGTCAAGGTCAAGATTCCGGCCATCGATGCGGGCCGCAAGATCGGGTGATGCGGGATAGGAGAAGATTACAGGGGCTGTCAGATGGGCCAGGTCCACCGGCTGCATGCAGATGCCCATGAGACGGCGGTGTACGTCGATATCCTCGGAGAATTCCTGATTGCCGGTCTGCACGAATTTCTGGGTAATGACCGACATTCCCTGTCGCATCATCTCGGAGGCAAGCCAGCCGGTGGCGTAGCTTTTGCCGGCATCGGTATCGATACCGCTGATGAACAGTTTACGGGGGCATGATTTCAAATTCGGTGTAGACATGTGTAAGTTATAATGTTTGTTGGTTTCCGGAGAGACCGCAAGGCACTCTCCGGAAATGTTTATGAATAAGTTCATGGGTCGCCGTTGCACGGATGCGCGGCGGAATGTCACCATGCGAACATGGGATAATCGTTCATGAGCTCGTTGACTTCCTGACGAACCTTGGCGATGTTCTCCTCGTTGTCGGGATCGGTGAGCACGCGGTCGATGAAGTCAGCGATCACCTCCATCATGTCCTCCTTGGCGCCACGGGTCGTGATGGCGGCTGTACCGAAGCGAAGACCGGAGGTCAGGAACGGACTACGGGTGTCGTAGGGCACCATGTTCTTGTTGGCGGTGATGTCGGCCTCTACCAGGACGCGCTCGGCCTTCTTGCCGCTCATATCGGGGAACTTGGTGCGCAGGTCCACCAGCATGCAGTGGTTGTCCGTGCCGTCGCTGATCAGCTTGTAACCGCGACTGATCAGGGCCTCCGCCAGAGCCTTGGCGTTCTTCTGGACCTGGAGGGCATATTCCTTCCATTCAGGCTGCAGAGCCTCGCCGAAAGCCACGGCCTTGGCGGCGATGATGTGCTCCAGCGGGCCACCCTGTACTCCGGGGAATACGGCGGAATCAAGGAGTGCCGACATCTTCTTGATCTCGCCCTTGGGAGTCCTCTTGCCCCAGGGGTTGTCGAAGTCCTTGCCCATCAGGATCAGGCCGCCACGGGGACCGCGCAGGGTCTTATGTGTTGTGGTGGTGACGATGTGCGCGTATTTCACGGGGTTGTCCAGCAGTCCGGCGGCAATCAGACCTGCGGGATGGGCCATGTCCACCATGAAGATGGCGCCGATCTCATCGGCAAGCTTACGGATGCGGGCGTAATCCCATTCGCGGCTGTAGGCGCTGGCGCCGGCTATGATCAGCTTGGGACGCTCGGCGCGGGCTTTCTCCTCCATTTCCTCGTAGTTGACACGGCCGGTCTCCTTGTCCACAGTGTAGCTGATGGGACGGAACATCAGACCGGAGAAGTTGACGGGGCTGCCGTGGCTCAGGTGACCGCCGTGGCTCAGGTCCATGCCCATGAACGTGTCGCCGGGCTGCAGGCAAGCCATGAAGACAGCCATGTTGGCCTGGGCGCCGCTGTGAGGCTGAACATTGGCCCATTCGGCGCCGAACAGTTTCTTGGCACGTTCGATGGCCAGATTCTCGGCCTCGTCCACCACCTGGCAACCGCCATAGTAGCGCTTGCCGGGATAGCCCTCGGCATACTTGTTGGTCAGGCATGAACCCATGGCACGCATCACCTCATCGCTGACGAAGTTCTCGCTGGCGATCAGCTCGATGCCTCGACGCTGGCGCAGATGCTCGCGGTCGATGATGTCGAATATTAGATTGTCTCTCTGCATATTGATTTGCTTTTGAGGGTGTGTATGGTATTAGATTATCCTCCGAAGTTGTCGTAGTGGATGGAGCCGGGCTCCACGCCAAGATTGTAGAGCATGTTGTTCACGGCATTGCTCATCGGGCCGGGGCCGCACATATAGTACTCGATGTCCTCGGGTGCGGGATGGTCCTTGAGATATGTCTTGAACATGACGTCATGCACGAATCCTGGAGTGTATGCCACGCCTGCTGCATCGGCGGCGGGATCGGGACGGTCCAGCGCCAGATGGAACTTGAAGTTGGGGAAGTCTTTCTCCAGCTGCAGGAAGTCCTGCAGGTAAAACACCTCGTTCAGCGCGCGGGCACCGTAGAAGTAGCTCATCTTGCGGTCGGTGGTGTGGAGTGTCCTGGTCATCCACATGATCTGCGCGCGTAGGGGTGCCATGCCGGCGCCGCCGCCCACCCAGATCATCTCGGCCTTTGAGTTGACGATGGGATGGAAATCTCCGTAAGGACCGGACATCATCACCTTGTCACCCGGCTTGAGCGAGAAGATGTAACTCGACGCGATACCGCAAGGCACATCCTGGAACCCGACCTGAGGCTTGGGTTTAAATGGAGGAGTGGCGATGCGGACGGTCAGCATGATGCGGTCGCCCTCCTCGGGGTAGTTGGCCATGGAGTAGGCGCGGACGGTCTCCTCGTCGTTCTTGGCCTTAAGGCCGAACAGACCGAACTTCTGCCATGCCGGCAGGTATTCGTCGCCGATCAGCGACTTGTCGATATCGCCGTCGTAGGTCATCTCGTACCTGGGGATGCGGATCTGGGCGTAGCTGCCCGGGATGAAGTTCATGTGCTCGCCCTCGGGGAGCTTCACGATGAACTCCTTGATGAATGTAGCCACGTTCTTGTTGGAAATCACCTCGCATTCCCATTCCTTGACGTCGAGCGCGGACTCGCTGACCTTGATGGCCATGTCGTTCTTGACCTTGACCTGGCATCCGAGACGCCAGTGGTCCTTGACCTCCTTGCGGCTGAAATGCACGGCTTCGGTGGGGAGGATGTCTCCACCGCCGCTGATGACCTGCACCTTGCACTGACCGCAGCTTCCCTTGCCGCCGCAGGCCGACGACAGATGGATTCCCTGTTCGCCCAGAGTGGCCAGCAGGCTCTTGCCGGCCGGGACATGAAGCACCTTCGAGCCGTCGTTGACATCGATCGCAACTTCGCCCGAATTCACAAGCCAGTGCTTGCACACCAGCAGGATGACGGTCAGCGCCAGCACAATCACCAGGAAGATGAGCGCGGCGGCCATCACATTGTTCCAGATTATATCACAGATATACATTGTAGTGGATGTCAGAGTTTAATGCCCAGGAAGCTCATGAAAGCGATACCCATAAGGCCGGTGATGATGAAAGTGATTCCGACGCCGCGCAGGGGAGCGGGGACTTTGGACTGGTCCAGACGCTCGCGGATGGCGGCCAGACAGGTGATGGCCAGCAGCCATCCGATACCTGAGCCCGCGCCGTAGACCGTAGCTGTCCAGGCGTTGCTGAAGTCACGCTGCTGCATGAACAGCACGGCACCCAGAATGGCGCAGTTCACAGCGATCAGCGGCAGGAAGATTCCCAGCGAGTTGTAAAGCGCCGGAGCGTATTTCTCGATGACCATCTCCAGAATCTGGACCAATGCCGCGATGACTGCGATGAACATGATCAGTCCCAGGAACGAGATGTCGGTATCGGCGTATTCCTGACCCAGCCAGCTCAAGGCTCCGGGAACAAGAAGGTATTGGTTGATGAACCAGGACACCGGGAGCGCGACAATCAGCACGAAAGTCACCGCGATGCCCAGGCCGAACGCCGTCTTGACATTCTTGGATACGGCCAGGAACGAGCACATTCCAAGAAAGTAGGCGAATATCATGTTGTCGATGAAGATCGACCGTATGAACAGATTTAAATTTTCCATAATCTTGACTTGCTCTTAATTATTTCTCCTGAAGGTCCTTGTTGTATGAACGGTGGCCCCAGATGATGCATGCCACGACGATCAGAGCCATGGGAGGCAGGATCATCAGACCGTTGTTCATGTATCCGGCCTCGTACCATGCCTGCGGGAAAATCTGGAAACCGAACAGTGTGCCGCTTCCGAACAGCTCGCGGAAGAAGCTGACGATGATCAGAATGACACCGTAGCCCAGACCGTTGCCGATTCCGTCCAGGAATGCTGGCCAAGGTCGGTTGGTCAGGGCGAAGGCCTCCAGACGGCCCATGATGATACAGTTGGTGATGATCAGGCCGATAAATACCGACAAGGCCTTGGAGACCTCATAGTTCCAGGCCTTGAGAACCTGGTCCACGATGACCACCAGGGCGGCTACGACCACCAGCTGGACGATGATGCGGATGGACTGCGGGATGGTGTTGCGCATCAGCGATATGATGACGTTCGCGAAAGCCAGCACGGCGGTGACGGATATGGCCATCACCACGGCCGGCTCCATCTTGGCCGTGACGGCCAGAGCCGAGCAGATGCCAAGAATCTGGACAATGACCGGGTTGTCCTTGGACAACGGATTGATCAGAGGGATGAATGTTTTCTTCCAGTTCATTTGTTTTCAGCTTTAAGTCCGGCTAAGAAGGCCGTGTAAGGTTCAAGTGAATTCTGCAACATCTTCTCGACGCCCTGGGAGGTGATGGTACCACCGGAGACGGCGTGAACGTAGGCGGTGCCGTCGTTAGGCTCCTTGCCGTTCTTCACGACCTTGACGGACTGGAACGCTCCATCGGCGTCGAAGACATCCTTGCCTTCGAACTGCTCCTGGAACCAGGGTTTCTCGATTTCGGCGCCCAGACCGGGAGTCTCGCCCTGATGGGCGAAGTAGGCTCCGTAGATTGTGTCGCCGTTGCTGTCGAAGGCCACATAGCCCCAGATGGGGCCCCAGAGGCCGGCGCCGTAGACAGGAAGGATGTACTTGACGCCCTTGTCGGTAGTGCATTCAAATACCGGGAGCAGGCGCTCGGAGGCAGGTTTCTTTACCTCGTCGGACACCTTTACCTTGAACGGGTCGACGCCTGCGTCGATTTTCTCACCCTTGTCGTTGACGATGTATGAGGCGGTGATATGTTCTTTCCAAAGAGTGCCGATTTCCTGGCCTTCGGCGGGCACGATTCGGGCAGCAGCCAGGATCTGTTTCTGAGTGTCGGCCTCGATGTTGCGTACCTGAGCGGGACGCAGGGCCTGGTAGACTACCGACAGGACCACTCCCACCAGTATCACCAGTACGGCCGAGTAGATGATTGTGTATGTATTGCTTTGACGGTTCATGGCTACAGTATTATGAATTGCGTACCGTCAGACGGCGCATGCGTTTGCGAATGTTTGTATTGACCACGATGTAGTCGATCAGCGGAGCGAAGCAGTTCATCAGCAGTACCGCCAGCATCGCTCCCTCCGGATATCCGGTGTTGTAGCAGCGGATCAGTATGGCGATGATACCGATCAGGGCTCCATAGACGTATTGCCCCACATGTGTACGACAGGCTGTCACAGGGTCGGTTGCCATGAACGTGATGGCGAACAGGAAGCCGCCCAGACCAAGCTGCTCCAGCGGCTGCAGATAGGTGCATGGGTAGAGCGGGCTAGCCCAGTTGTGGGCCACGAAAGCCATGCAGAAACCACCAAGAAGGCCGGAGAACACGATTCTCCAGTTGGCCACGCCGGTCAACAGCAGGATCGCCATACCGATGAAGATGCACAGGCTGGAGGTCTCGCCCCATGAGCCTGGATAGAGGCCCAGGAAGATGTCGGTGTAGCTCAGAGGCTCGCCCAGGATATTGGTGACCGTGGCGCTCATATCGGCGGACGATGCCAGCTGGCCCAGCGGGGTTGCGCCCGAGAATCCGTCAACCGCTGGCTGTCCGCCAAGCTGAACGAATACGTTGTCGCCGCTCATCTTGGACGGGTAGCTGAAGAAGAGGAAGGCACGTGTCACCAGCGCGACGTTCAGGAAGTTATAGCCTGTACCGCCGAACACCTCCTTGGCGAATATCACTGAGAACGCCACGGCAATGGCCAGCATCCAGCATGGGGTGTCCACGGGACAGATCATAGGAATCAGGATTCCCGAAACCAGAAATCCTTCCTGAATCTCCTCATGCTTAAGCTGGGCGCAGATGAACTCGATTCCGAGTCCAACTATGTAGGCTGTAAGAATCTGCGGCAGCACTGCCCAGAAGCCGTAGAAGAACAGCCGCCAGAACGAACGGTCGGCATCTCCTATTGCCATGAAATGCTGCAATCCTATGTTCCACATACCGAACAGACAGCAGGGTAGAAGGGCGATTACCACCGTGATCATGGCTCGCTTCGAGTCGTTGCTGTCGTGGATATGTACTCCCGTACGCGATGTCTCGTTGGGAGTGAACAGGAACGTGTAGAAGCCGTCGAATACGGAGTTCAGTTTCTCGAACTTACCCCCTTTCTCAAATTTCGGCTTGATTTTGTCGATGTTCTTTTTTAATCCTTTCACGATTGAAATTATTGATGGGGTATAGAATCAGATGGTCTCCTGGCGCAGGTAGTCAAGTCCGTCGGCCACGATTTTCTGTAGTTCGAGTTTGGATGTGTCTACGAACTCGGGAAGCGCGAAATCCTCGGGAGCGACCTCGTAGATGCCGAGTTTCTCCATGCGGTCGATATCCTTGGCGAGAATCGCCTTGATCAGGTATTCGGGGTAGATGTCCATGGGGAACACGCGGTCGTACTCATTGTTCATGATCATGGCGCGATGTCCGCCGCGGATACGTGCGTCGAAATTGAATCCATTGCCCAGTCCCTTCAGGAAAGTGGGGAAGGTGTGGCGCACGCTGTACTTGTGTGGGTTGAGCGAGGCCCATCCCATGAACTCATCGGCCTGGTCGCCCTCCTGGATCACGGTGATCTGGCGGTAGGGGAAGCGCAGGAATCCCTCCTTGGCATCGACTTTCTTACCGGTCAGTACGTTTCCGCTGATGATTCGTTTGTGGGAGTCGTCCTCCTTGATCTGCCCTTGTACCAGCGAGGCGATGGAGGCTCCGATGGTGGTGACGGTGACATGGGGCTCCTTGACTTCAGGACCGGTCAGCGCCACGCGTGCTGAGAAGTCCAGCTCGCCTTTGGAGAAATAACGTCCGATACGTGCGGCTGTAACTGCATCGAGTGTCCAGACAACCTCGCCTTTGTTAAGGGGAGCGATGTTGGCGATCTGTGTTCCTACGTTGCCGGCCGGATGAGGTCCGATTACGGCAACCACCTCGGCGACATTGGATGTCACATCCGTACCCTCGGGAACAGACAGGTAGACCCGACCGTCAGTGAGCTTCTTGAGGATTTCCAGACCGGCCTCGAGATAGATCCTGACTTCGGCGTCAAGCATCTGAGCCGCAAGTGGAGCGGAATCGAAAGCGGTAACGAAGATGTCGCGGGGAACCTGTGGCATGAAGGGCACCGTGTCGAAGGGACGCTGGCGCAGCATGGCGAACAGGCCTGAACCTTTCAGTGCTACAAGAATCTCCTCACGGCTTTTGGCGGCCGGACGACCTGGAGTCGCGATCGCCGGGGAACCTTCCACCGATACAAACTCAATCTTGCGGCGTTCGCCACGATGCACATCCGTCACAGTGCCGTCGGCGGGCGACACCAGCTTGATGTTCTCGTCTTCTTTGGCGTACAGCAACGGGGCGCCGGCCTTGACCGTGTCGCCGGGCTTGACGCAGCACTTCCATTTGTAACCCGTGAAGTCATCGGGCACGATACCGAACAGCTTGGCCGTCGTATCGTGGGTTTCTTTGCCGGACACAGCACCGGTCAACGGGATGTCCAGTCCTTTCTTGATTTTGATTACCTTTGGCATGACTATTGTCGTCCTGGAGTTGTTATAACGCGGGTGAATTACGTAAAAAATTCCGTAATCCTACACAAAATGCAAAAATACAAAAAAATCTTAAAAAAGACAAACAAAAAAGGATGTCGCGGTCGGCGACATCCTTTCGATATTGGGTGGATGTATGGTTCGGATCAGAGTTTGTCGGCGTATTCGCGAACAACGTTGTCCTCAGGCTTGATCTCGAGATATTTGTAGAACATCTCCTTACCCTTGGCGTTGTCGTCGTTCTTGACGTAGTAGTTGCCCATGTATAGGTACATTTCGGCGGCGTCACGCTTGGCCGCGTTGCTGCGGTTGGCGGGATCCATGGCCTCGTACTCGGACAGGGATTTGGTGTACATGGGAACGGCAGCGGCAGCGATGGCCTTCTCATCGGCGTCGGGCACCTCGGCAGCCTTGGCCTTGGCGATGTCTCCACGCATCTTGTTGGGTTTGTAGAAACCCGGGTAAGCCTCAGCTGCCTTGTTCAGGACCTCTTCCTCTTCGGCATAGTACTGGTCGGCCTTAGCGGGATCAGCCTTATACTGCACCCCGGCGTAGTACAGGAACGTAGCCTGCTGGATATAGTCGTTGTATGAGGGTTCCGGAGTCTTAGCCAGATAACCCTTGTAAGCCTCGGCGGCGGAAGCCAGGTCGTTCTTGTCAACATAGGCCATGGCAAGCTGCTTGTCCAGATTGGTGTTGTCGGGGTTGGTCTTGATACCGTCCTTCAGCACCTCGATGGCCTCGTCGGCGCGCTTGGCTTTGCCCATCTCGTCGGCAATCAGGGTGTAGTCGATGGGAGCCATCTTGTTGGCCTCTGGATTTGCCTTGTGTACGTTGTACAGATTCTCAGCCAAAGCCAGTGTCTGGTCTTTCATTTCGGGGAGCTGGGCTGCGTTCATGAACTGGTAGCGCAGAGCGGTGAAGTCCTGTGGATTCTTGGCCAGACGTTGTGTGGCGAAGTCGTAGCCCTTCTTGAAGTTTCCGCCGTAGAACAGCAGGAACGCATAGCGGTTCTCGTCACTGTCGAAGTGGCTGGGGTTGTTCATATATGCCTCGTACTGCTTGACGGCATTGGCGTAGTCCTTCTTGTTGTAGTAGGCGATGGCGAGCTCACGCTGACCCAGAGCGGACTTGGGATTGACCGACAGAAGCTCCTGGAGCATCTTGACGGCGTAGTCAGGATTGACCATGGTGAACAGGTTGGCGTACTTGACGTAGGCGGCCGTCGCGTTCTTGTCGGCGTTCTTTGCGTTCTCGTACTTGGCGGCGGCGTCACCGATTTCCTTGCGCTCGCGGGCCTGGTCGCCAAGGAAGATAAGCAGGTCGGGATCCTGCATGTCCTTTTTCTGAACCTTCTCCACGCACTTGCCGATCTGCTTTGCATATTTGGCGGGGTCTGCCGCGTCGTAGGCGCGTGCGATGGCAATCTCGACAGACAGATCCTTCTTGGCGAACTTGCGGGCTGTCTTGAAAAACTCCTCGGCTTCCTTCACGTTGCCTGCCTTGAGCGCCATTTCGCCCTGTCCCACGTAGTTGTAGGGATACTCGGGGTCGGCTGCCACACCGTCGGCGAAGTACTTCGCGGCGGCTGCGTTCTGATTCTCGTTGAGGGCGATCATACCCAGATAATAGTTGGCCACGGCCTTGTTGGTGCCGGCGTTGCCCAGAGCGCGGTTCAACAGGTCCTTGGCATTGGCCATCTGGTCGGCCTTGAAGTATTCCTGGCCTTCCACATGAGTCTGGGCATAAGCTCCGAATGTTGCTGCTCCGGCGAAGCAGAGCGTCATCAAAGTTTTAAGTTTCATATGCTGTGTTGTTATACTGTTCTCACTTCAGTTCCACGCGGCGGGGTGATACATTGTAGGGGAGGATTCCCGTGCGCGAGATGATTTTCTGGCCTGCGAATCCGGTGACGAAAGTATAGAAACTATACAGTACAGTCGAATTCGATGCCGTTGAAATCATGTATACCTTTCTAAATAACGGATATTCTCCTGAATTTATATATACCTGGTAGGGCTTGTAGGCCGTCGGATCGAAATCATTGGCCTCGGTCGGGTTGCTGACCTTGATCACATTTACCTCGGTGGTGAGGTTCGTGGCGACCGTATCGTTCTGATTCTGATAGTCTTCGTATCGTTTGTCTACCGGAACGTCCTTGGCCAGGCTCAGATCGTCTCCCAGCCAGCTGACGCTGATTATGCCGAGTGCGTTTTTATCCTTTTTAACAACATCGAACACCGCGGCGTTATTATGCTGGGCAAATGCGTTCGGGTTGTCGGAGATCTTGGCGCCCTGTGGCAGGAACTTGTCGCGCATGTAGCTGACGGCGGAACTGCCGGCGTTGTCGAAGACAAGCTTGATGGAGGTGGTGTCGTTTCCGGCCAGCTGGCTCCATTTCGAGATCTTACCGTTCAGTATCTCTCCAATCTCGGTCATGGACAGCGTGGATACGTTGTTGTCCTTGTTGGTGATCAGGGCCACGGCGTCGACCGCGATGGGTTTCTGGCGGACCACACGTTTCCATTTATCCTTCATATACTTCACCTGATCCTTGGTAAGCTCACGGGTGACGATTATGGCTTGAGTGCCATCGTTGAGCAAGGTGTCGATGGCCGACTGTTCGTCGACGTAGAATGGGATGATCGAGCTGCCCGGGTAGGAGTACTCGAACACTTCGATCTCCTCGTCCAGGATTTTCTTGAACCCGTCGTCACAGAACACCGTTGCGGTGCCTTTGGCGTACTCACCCTTTTTGATTTTTGCGCAGGACGCAGCCCCAAGGGTGCTTAGGAGGACAAGCGAGTATATTGCGAGTCTGGTCAGTTTCATGGCTATTAATGTTTCTTGGTTTTTAGATAAACAAAGGGGGGAACGGTTTAATTCCTCCCTTATGCAGTTTATTGATTATCTACGGGTGTGGACATAGGTGTCAGTTCATGCCTTTGTAAAGCCTGTATGCCCTGAACACTCCGTACAGGCAGAGCAGGATTCCGATGGTGTAGCTTACTGCTGTATTGTCGATATTGAATATGTCCAGGAAGAACAGAATGCCAACACCGATGTAGAACAGTATCATAAATATCCCGAACGCCAGACGAGCCCCCTTGGGCGGCTGCGGGCGGTCATCATAATTACCTCTCATAACTTAATGTTTTTTAATAGTTCTTACTATTTTAACAAATGGGGGCTAATAGAGTTCAACAGCGCTACATAAATAGTATACGGTGTTGTCGGAAATTGTGCAACGGATTTCCAGTTGTAAAATTAATAAAATTTTAGAAAATAATTTAACAAATTGGAAAAATTTTTGCTGGGGTGCGGGAGAAGCGGGAGTTATAAGATTTATAAGAGTCATTGGCCATTAAAAAAAAGAAGATGGTGACCGGAACGGCCACCATCTTCAGATATAGTTAGAATCTCAGTAATTACTGATTCTGGAGTTTGAAGACCACGGGAAGGTTGAAGTAGCTTCGTACGGCTACACCGTTGTTCTTACCGGGTTGCCATTTAGGCATCTTCTTCACAACACGGAGGGCTTCCTTATCGAGGTCCTTGTCCACACCCTTCAGGATTGTGGCGGCTCCGATGGAACCATCCTTCTCAACGACGAACTTCACGATTACACGACCCTGAACGTCGTTCTGCTGTGCTGTCTCCGGATAGCGGACATTGTTCGAAAGCCACTTCATCAGGGCTGCCTGGCCACCGGGGAACTCAGCCTGCTGCTCGACCGCAACGAAGATTTCCTCCTCCTTGGGCTTCTCAGGTTCGGGTTCCTTTACAACGACCTGCTCCTGCACGGCCTGGAACTTGTCGGCATCGTCGCTACCCTCCTGGGTTACGACACCGCGTGCGGTGTTGTCCTCCTTCTGGGTATCCATGTCCATCACCTCGTTCTTCACCTTGTCGGCGTCGACGATAGCGATCTGGGTAACCTGTACGGTAGCCAGCACCTCTTCGGGAACTGTCACCTCAGGCTGCTCGAACTTCTGCTCTTCCGGCTCTTCGATTTCTTCTTCCTCCTGCTGCTGCTCAGCAAGCTGGGCCGCCATCATCTTCTCACGCTGTTCCTGGAGTTCCAGGGCAGCCTGTTCTGCACGGTACTCGGAATACTTGCTCAATGCCATGACCAGGACAACAACTACTGCCAGACCGACCAGCATGAACAGCATGGCCATGTTGTGACGGCGGTCGCTCTTCTTACGGATCTGATATGCACCGAAGTCTTTGTTCTTGTCGGCAAAGATAAGGTCATTCCACTCTCTCGATGTCAGATCTACATTACTTTTAGCCATTTTCGATTGTCTTAAAGGTTAATAAATCCAACATTACTTGTGATGACGGTTCTGATAGTCAATGACCATTACGGAGTCCACCTTGGTCATGTTATCAATCTGGTACTTGGAAATGGAGTTGATCTGCATCTCGTCCAGTACTGCAACGAGGCTGCCGTAGGAAGCCTGAGGCGTAGACTTGATGATGATGACAGGTTTCTTCAGGTTCTCATCCTTACGCACCTTGGAAGCAGCCTCGTCGTAGGCGGCCTGTGCCTTCTCGCGGCCGTCCTTGGTCTCAAGCGAGCCGAAGCCGCCGTTGGCGTACTTCTCCTTGAGCTTGTTGACCTCGGTCAGCACTTCTTTGTTGCGTTGCTGGATAATCTCGCGGATACCGCGGGCTTTACCCGATTTCTCGTCATTTGCCAGGAACTCCGATTCCTGAAGGTTATTGTTAGCTGCTATCTGCTCCGGGGTGTCGCCGATACCGGCATCGCCGCCGGGCTTGCCGAAGTAGTAGTAGATAACGGGGATAACCTTGCCGTTGACGGTGTCAACATCCATCGAGCCGACTTTGCGTTTAGCGTCCAGAATGATAGTCACGGCGTCATCGGCGGATGCCTGCGACATATTCTCGACGTTGTCCACTTTCTCGTTCGAGGGCAAGGCGATACTCAGCGTTTGCGATTTGATCATAGTCGTACAGAGCATGAAGAATGTGATAAGCAACATGTTCATGTCGACCATAGGCGTGAAATCCACGCGAATCGTCATTTTCTTCTGGTGGTTTTTGCCTTTGCCGCCACCATTGTTTTGTTGAACTTCTGCCATCTTGATTATTCTTCTGCGCCCTTCAGAGCTGTCAATAACGTAAACTTGTTCATGTGAATGGTCTGGAGGTTATCCATCACCATGTGTATCACATCGAAAGCGGTATTCTGGTCAGCCTTGATCGCGACACCCGAGCCATCCTTGATGGCCTGAGCCAGATTGTCGTTGTCGGTCTGACGCATTGCCTTCATCCACATCTGGAATTCGTTGGGCTGCTGCTCATTCTCGTTCCAGCTGATTGGAATTCCGGAGGTATGGTTCGGATTGTCGTCGCCTTCCAGCCACTTGTCCATCTGGGTCTGGCCTTCCTGCTGTGTCGCCAGGTCAAGGAACGCGCCCATCTGGTTCAAGGGGACACCGAATGTGCCCAACTTGCTGAAGGCATACTTCTGCTCCGGTGTGAAGCTGATCTTATTCTTATGTGACTCGTTGTAGATTTCGCTCACTTTGTCCAACAGCGCCATGCGCATCTTTTCGTTGCTCCAGTTTTTGGAGGTGTCGTTGTTCATCGAGAGCCAAACCTTCCCTTCGGGATTCACCAGCACCTGCACGAAGTTGGTTTCCTGAACCTTTTCAGGCGAAACCGAGGGAGGCGTGATGACCGTGGTTGGTTCCTTGCTAAGGAAGGTCGAAGTCAGCATGAAGAAGGTAAGCAGCAGCACGGTCACATCACTCATCGCCGTCATGTCGATGAATGTGCTCTTCTTAGCTATTTTTACTCTTCCCATTTTAGCTGTCTATTAATCGGTTTTACAAATGTGTAGGTTGCCGTGATTACTTATGTGTTGCGGCGTATGTGGCTACGATGGAGAAACCGATTTCGTCGATAGCGTAGGTAAGGTTGTCGATCTTGTTGGTGAAGAAGTTGTAGGAGATAACGGCGCAGGCACCGGTTGCGATACCGAAGGCGGTGTTCACAAGGGCCTCGGAGATACCGGTTGACAGCTCGGTGGAGTCAGGCGAACCGGAAGATGCCAGAGCCTGGAACGACTTGATCATACCGAGCACGGTACCGAGCAGTCCGACCAGAGTACCCAGAGTGGTGAGGGTAGCGATGATGGGGAGGTTCTGGGACAGACCGGGCATTTCCAGAGCGGTGGCCTCCTCAACCTGGTTGCGCAGGGTGGTGAGCTTCTGCTCCTTGCTCAGAGTGTCGTTGGCTTCCATCTCCTTGTACTTAACGAGCGTGCTGTAGACAACGGAAGCGACAGAACCCTTCTGGTTCTTGCAACGGTTCATGGCAGCGTCGATCTTACCGGCGGCCAGATCAGCCTTGATGTCAGCGACGAACTTGGTGGTGTTGCCCTTGCCGCTGGCGCTCTTGATGGCGATCCAACGCTCGATTGAGAGCACGATAACGGTGAGCAGCAGGGTCATCAGGATAGGCACGATGAAACCGCCCTTGTAGACAGTACCTGCCAGGTTCAGGGGGTGACCTGCGGGGTCGTTACCCTCGAAGTTGCCGGGGGCGCCAAGACCGAACAGGAAGATGCAGATGGCTACTGCGCAGCACGCCAGAATGACGAAGAACGCGTTGCGGATGCCGCGGATGTTGCTGATCTTTTCCTCTTTCTTGACTTTGGCGGAAGCCGAAGTCGCTGTGGGCTGGGGAGCCGTGGATTTCTGAGATTCCATAATCTTTGATTAAGTTTGTTTTGGTTTGTGTATTTTGGTTAGTTAATTCCTAATCTTGTTTATCCGGATCCGTTGCCGGGGGGCCGACGTGTGTTGTGTCCGAGTTTGATAGTTTTTCGGGGTTTATTACATTTTTAAGGATTGCCTCGTTGTGCTCAGCCATCCCTTGGGTTATTGCCGATTTTGCTGGTCGCTGCTATCGTTCGGGGTTACTGCTACGAGTAGTTGCCGTAACTGTGATGCAAAGTTACCAAAATTTTCAAAAACTCAAACATGTTAATCGCTTTTTTTAGCAACAAAACCGCAATTTTATAATAATTTTAGATTTTTGCACCGAAAAGATAGGTTTTTTTGGCAAAAATCCGGGAGTAATAAACGAAACCGGTCCCGGCGTCACAGGGCGTCGGAACCGGAGTATAGTTCACACTACGGCACGGGGTCAGCCTTCGATAGCTGCGACGCCAGGGAGAACCTTGCCTTCGATGGCCTCGAGCAGGGCGCCACCGCCGGTGGAAACGTAGCTGACCTCGTCGGCCAGGCCGAACTTGTTGATGCAGGCCACGGAGTCACCGCCGCCAACCAGCGAGAAAGCGCCGTTCTTGGTGGCCTCGACGATGGCGTCGGCGATAGCACGTGAGCCGGCCTCGAACTTCGGGAACTCGAACACTCCGGCGGGACCGTTCCACAGGATGGTCTTGGCAGGGAGGATCACCTGGCGGAAAGCCTCGACGGACTTGGGTCCGGCATCCATGCCTTCCCATCCGTCGGGAATGTCCATGACGGAGCATACCATTGTGTCGGCGTCATTGCTGAACTTGTCACCGGCAACGCAGTCGGTGCCCAGCACCAGGTTTACGTTCTTCTCCTTGGCCATCTTGATGATGTCCAGAGCCAGCTGCAGCTTGTCGTCCTCAACTATGGAGTTGCCGATCTTGCCGCCCTGGGCCTTGGCGAACGTGAATGTCATGCCGCCGCACAGGATCAGGTTGTCCACCTTGTCCATCAGGTTCTCGATGATGCCGATCTTGGTGGAGACCTTTGAACCGCCCATGATCGCGGTGAAGGGGCGCTTAGCGTTCTTGATGATGTTGTCAACGGCGTTGACCTCTTTCTCCATGAGGTAGCCCAGCATCTTGTTGTCGGCATCGAAGAAGTCGGCAACGACAGCTGTGGAGGCGTGACGGCGGTGAGCGGTGCCGAACGCGTCGTTAACGTAGACGTCGGCGTAGCTGGCCAGGGTCTTGGCGAACTCCTTCTGACGCTCCTTCATCTCTTTCTTGGCGGCGTCATATGCGGGGTCGTTCTTGTCGATTCCCACGGGTTTGCCTTCCTCCTCGGGGTAGAAGCGGAGGTTCTCCAGCAGGAGCACCTCGCCGGGCTTCAGCTCCTTGGCGGCCTCGCCGGCCTTGGCGCAGTCGGGAGCGAACTTGACGGGTACGCCCAGAGCCTTGGAAACGGCCTCCTGAATCTGCGACAGGCTCAGCTTGGGATTGACCTTCCCTTTGGGCTTGCCCATGTGCGACATCAGGATCAGAGCGCCGCCGTCCTTCAGGATCTTCTTCAGGGTGGGAAGAGCGCCGCGGATACGGGTGTCGTCAGTGATGTTGCCGTTCTCGTCCAGGGGCACATTGAAGTCTACGCGTACCAGCGCCTTCTTGCCCGCGAAGTTGTAATCTTCGATTTTAGCCATAATGAATGTGTCTGATTATAGGGTTTATATTGTCTCTTTCGGGTGTGGAAAGCCATCAGGACGGCTTCCGTTTCAGTTTGCAAATTTACAAATTTTTTTTGATATTGTCAATTTGAATTAACTTTGCATAGTGAAACTTACCAAAGATAAACGTCCGTGGCGGTTCCACGGGTGATGAATTTAACGAAAAATGGATGATGTTAAGATACTTTCGGACTTATATGCCGGACATTACGGATGCGCGCCTGCGCGGATGACCCGTCTCGGGGCGTCGGGTGGCGACCGGGTCTACTGCCGCATGGAGTCGGATCGTGGCCGTTGTATAGGCACCGCGGGTGACTCGTTGACCGATTGCCGGGCTTTCGTGGCTTTGGCACGGGTGTTCGCCAGTCATGGAGTGTCGGTTCCTGCGGTTTATGCCGAGTCCGGCGACGGGATGCACTATCTGCAGCAGGACCTTGGCGACGAGTCATTGTTTTCCTATATCGGCAATGCTGAATGGCGTGGTCTGGCCGAGCTGACCATCCGCCAGCTGGTCCGGCTGCACACGGTTCCCAGGCAGTCCTGGAATGATGTCGTTGGCTACCGTCCCTTCTCGCGGCGGCAGGTGATGTGGGACCTGAACTATTTTAAATATGAATACCTAAAGACATGCGGCATACCGTTTGACGAGGATGCGCTGGAGGATGATTTCAAGCGGTTTGCCGTCGCACTGGACAGCACTGCTTCCGGTCCGAGGGCCTTCATGATGCGCGACTGCCAGAGCCGCAATGTCATGATCGATGATGGGCGTCCATATCTGATTGACTTCCAGGGCGGCCGATTTGGACCGATAGTCTATGACCTGGTGTCCTTCCTGTGGCAGGCCAAGGCCCGGATCGTTCCCGACGTGCGCATGGAGCTGGTGGACCTTTACGCGGCCCTGTACAGCGAGGCCACCGGCACACCCGCCACGGTCATCACCGATGGAGTGCCTGTTATGGCCATGTTCCGCACATTGCAGGTCTTAGGAGCATACGGTTTCAGGGGAATTGTGCAGAAACGTGCGCATTTCATCGAGAGTATTGCGCCGGCTCTGGAGAACTTAGGCAATCTTGTCGGCTTTTATTTCATGAACGATTATCCGGAATTGCGGCGGGTGTGTGAGTACGCGGTGGGTCATTCTCCCGTTCCGGAGCCCCACGATGGATTGACGGTCAAGGTGTTCAGCTTCTCGTACAAGCTGGGCTATCCGGTGGACATGACAGGCAACGGGGGTGGTTTCATGTTTGACTGCCGGGGCATGCACAATCCCGGGCGTTACGATCAGTGCAAGCCGTTGACCGGACTTGACAAACCTGTCCGCGACTTCCTGGAGGAGAGAGGAGAGGCGGGTCCGTTCATACAGAAAGCGGTGGAGATGGTGGCGCCAGTCATCGAGACCTACCTGCGCCGTGGATTCTCGGACCTCCAGGTAGGGTTCGGGTGTACCGGCGGACGCCACAGGTCTGTCTACTGCGCCGACGGATTCGCGCGGGCCATCGCCGCAAGCTATCCAGAAGCGGTGGTGGAACTGATTCACCGCGAACATAACATAACCGAAACATTCAACAAACAATCATGAAAGCTATGATAATGGCTGCCGGCCTCGGCACGCGGTTGAAACCCTGGACGTCGGAGCATCCCAAGGCACTTGTACCCGTGGAGGGAGTGCCTGTGCTGTATCGGTTGATCGTAAAGCTCCGTGACGCCGGGTTCGACCATATAACGGTCAATGTCCATCACTTCTCCGACCAGGTCAAGGATTTTCTTGAAACCCATGATTTCAGGGTCCGTATCAATGTCAGCGATGAGACTGAGAAGCTGCTTGACACTGGGGGGGCGTTGATGAAGGCTGCGCCGTTGCTGACCCGGGACGACGAGCCGGTGCTGGTGCATAATGTGGATATCCTAAGCAACGAGGATCTCGGTGGACTGGTGCGCCGTCATAATGAATCGGGAGCGGACATCACGTTGCTGACCAGCCATCGTGACTCCTCGCGGCGATTGGTGTTCAATCCTGATGGGATGCTGGCAGGATGGCATAATGTCCGGACCGGTCAATATCGACCGGAAGGCTTTCGGCCGCAGCCGGGCATGATTCAGGAGGCTTTCAGCGGCATATATGTCATCGGTGCGAAGGCTTTGGCCGATATCGTTGAGTATGGCCGTCGGAGTGGTGAGGAACGCTTCCCCATAATGGACTATCTGCTGTCGGGACCGGAGGAAATCAGGATACTCCGGCACTGCGAGCCCGGGCTCAGAATGCTGGACATAGGAAAACCCGATGCGCTGGCCCATGCCAAAGATTATCTTTGACTGTCAACGCATCGGGATTGGACTCCATGCATGGATATGCGATTGCATCAGTATCGTCAGGGGAGTCTTAGGACCCATACGGGAAATCAGAATGCATGAAACCGCCGAAGCGGCTTCGTCGTTTAGGCAGGTTGTGGAGGTTACGTATGGGATCGATGATATTGATGGTTCATCCTGGCCTTGTTGACATAGAATTGGAAAACGCAACCGACAACAAGGAAGACCACGGCAAGTCCGCCCAGAATCCATGTAACCGTGACGCCGGTGGTAAAGCAGGATACTATAAGAAGGATTGAGCCGACTATGTATGATACGATGGAAAGTGTCTTCATATGAAATTAAGATTGATTATACCTTATAAACAAAGTTGGGGGCAAAATTCCGCATCCATAGATGTTAAAAGATGCTCAAATATCATAAATCCAATAATTCTTATAATTCTGACAACTCCACTACCATCACTGTCAAAAAACGAAACCACGACCCATTGGGGCCGTGGTTTACGTTGATGAGTCGAGTGATTACTCTGCTGGAGTCTCAGCGGGCGCGTTCTCGGCCTCATGAGCAGCCTTAGCGGCGGCCTCCTCGGCGGCGAGTTTCTCAGCGCGCTTCTTGGCTACAGCCTCGCCCTTGATACGGTTCTTCTCGATCTCGGCGTCCAGACGAGCCTTAGCCTCCTCGGCGGCCTTGGCTGCCTTCTTGGCGTTGAAGTTAGCTGCTTCCTTGTCGCGTGCGGCCTTCCATGCGTCGAAACGCTTCTGGGCCTCTGCCTCGTCGAAGGCACCCTTCTTGACACCGCCACGGAGATGCTTCATCAGCATCACGCCCTCCTTGGAGAGCAGTGAACGTACTGTGTCTGTGGGCTGTGCACCCTGTTCTACCCAATACAAAGCACGGTCGAAGTCTAAACTTATTGTAGCAGGATTAGTGTTCGGATTATATGAACCTATCCTCTCAATAAATCTACCATCACGTGGTGCCCTGCTATCGGCGACTACAATGGGATAGTAAGCGTAGCCTTTACGGCCATGACGCTGTAATCTGATTTTTGTTGCCATAAACTTGCCGGTTTATTGATTTGGTTAGTCGCAAACTACCCGTCCGGATGGTCCGGACTTCGTTTTGCGACTGCAAAGTTAATTCTATTTCCTCAATTCACCAAGTTTTTAAAGTTTATTTTGTAATTTTGCAGTGATATTTGAATGAAAATGGCGATTTTCGCCCCAAAATATGAAACAAAATGGCAAACGACAGCCTGTTGGACCGCCTTGACGGTCTGGAATCGCGATTCGAGGAGGTGTCGGCGCTCATCACGGACCCGTCGGTGATAGTCGACCAGCCAAGATATGTAAAGCTTACAAAGGAATACCATGACCTGGAGCGGATCCTGAAGGTCAAGAACGAATACGCCTCGGCACTGGATATCATCGAGGAGTCGCGTCAGATTCTTGCGGAGGAGTCCGATGACGAGATGCGTCAGCTGGCGCGCGAGGAGATGGAGCAGGCGCAATCCCGCCTTCCCCGGCTGGAAGAGGAGATCAAGCTGCTGCTGATACCAGCCGACCCGGACGATGTCAAGAACGCGGTGGTGGAGATTCGAGGAGGGACGGGGGGCGATGAGGCGGCGCTGTTTGCCGGCGACCTGTTCCGCATGTATCAGAAGTTTGCCGAGAGCAAGGGCTGGCAACTGGCTGTCAGCTCGGTTTCCGATGGAGCGGCAGGCGGTTTCAAGGAGATAGTGTTCACGCTGACGGGAGTGGGTGTGTACGGCATCATGAAGTATGAGTCAGGAGTCCACCGTGTCCAGCGTGTGCCTGCCACCGAGACTCAGGGCCGGGTCCATACATCGGCGGCAACGGTTGCCGTACTGCCCGAGGCGCAGGAATTCGAGGTGGAGATACATGAAGGCGAGATCAAATGGGATACCTTCCGTTCAGGGGGGGCCGGCGGCCAGAACGTCAACAAGGTCGAGTCCGGCGTGCGTCTGCGTTACAACTGGAAGAATCCCACCACCGGCAAGGTGGAGGAGATTCTGATAGAATGTACGGAGACGCGCGACCAGCCCAAGAATAAGGAGCGCGCTCTGGCACGCCTGCGTACGTTCATCTACGACCGTGAGCACCAGAAGTACCTTGACGATATCGCCTCGCGGCGCAAGACCATGGTCAGCACCGGCGACCGCTCGGCCAAGATCCGTACCTACAACTATCCGCAGGGCCGCGTCACGGACCACCGTATCAATTACACCATCTACAACCTCCAGGGGTTCGTGGGCGGCGACATCCAGGAATGCATCGACAGGCTCATCGTGGCCGAGAACGCCGAGAAACTGAAGGCTTCGGAGCTATAAAGATACGATAATGAGAAGCGAATAAGAAAGGCTCCCGGTCCATGCGGATCAGGAGCCTTCGGAGCATAATGCTGCAAGAGGTTTATTTCTTGTCAAGCGCCTCATAGACGGAATGCCGCGAGACGAACTCAGGCACGATCTCCTTCATGTGTCGGACTATGGTCATGTCATCGTCGTTCAGGCTCGATTCGTATAGCTTGTCGATCTCATTGCATACTTCCTCGTAGTCGTACTGGCGCACGCTGGCGATCTTGATCTTGGGATGGTAGGTAGGCTTGGTGGTCTCCTGCTCGTTCAGGACTTCCTCGTATAGTTTCTCGCCATCGCGGAGACCAACGAACTCGATCTTGACGTCCTTGGCGCCCGACAGGTCGATCATGCGCTGGGCCAGGTCGACAATCTTGACCGGCTTGCCCATGTCAAAGACGAAAATCTCGCCGCCGTTGCCCATCGTTCCGGCCTCGAGCAACAGCTTGCAGGCCTCCGGAATCAGCATGAAGTAACGGATAATGTCCTTGTGAGTCACGGTCACGGGGCCGCCTTTGCGTATCTGCTCCTTGAACAGCGGTATTACCGATCCGTTTGAGCCGAGTACGTTGCCGAAACGTGTTGTGACGAACTGCGTCACTCCATCGATGCGCTTTTCCTTGATGGCCTTGTCCAGGCTCTGGACATAGATTTCGCATATGCGCTTGGAGCATCCCATCACATTGGTGGGGTTCACAGCCTTGTCGGTGGATACCATCACGAACTTCTTTGTGCCGTACTTCACGGCCAGGTCGGCGATGATTCGGGTGCCCTCCACATTGTTGCGGATGCTCTCGCCGGGGTTGTCCTCCATCATGGGCACGTGCTTGTAGGCCGCGGCGTGGAACACATAGTCCGGACGGTACTGCTCGAATATCTCCTCCATGCGGCATTTCACTGCGATGTCGCTGACAATGGTCTCGGCCTTGATGTCGGGCCAGCGGTTCTTCATCATCAGGCGCACGTCATGGAGCGGAGTCTCGGCCTGATCAATCAGAATAAGGTTCGACGGATTGAACATGGCAATCTGGCGTACAATCTCGCTGCCGATGCTTCCGGCGGCTCCGGTTATCATTATGTTCTTGCCCTTCAGAAGCTTACCTACGGCATTAAGGTCAATCTCGATTTTGTCGCGCGGCAGCAGGTCCATGATGTCCACTTCCTTCAGCTGGCTGTGGTCCAGTTTGCTCTTGCCGTCCCATTCCTGTTCGCGTGGAATCATCATGATCTTGATGCCGGCGCGCGTCAGCATGTCCACCATTTCCTGGTTGTTGGATATGGCATCGTTCTTGCGCGGCGACACCAACAGGGTATGAACCCCCTTGGACAGCATCAGCGGTACGATGTTCTTGCCGTTAGGATATACTGGAACTCCCATCAGCTGGTGTCCGGGCATGTCCTGGCCGTCCGAGATGAAACCGCACAGGTCGTATTCCTTGACGCTGTTGTTGCGGATGCTCTTGGCCAGCCCCACGCCGCCGTCCTTAGTGCCGTATATGAATACAGGATGTGAGCGGAACATGCGGAAGGAGGTGTCGTACATGATCTTGACCACCACGCGGAGAGTCCACATCAGGACGGTTGCCAGCAACGCGGAGATTATAAGGTCGCGCATACGGAAGGGATATAGCCAAACATCGGACTGGCAGACATATTTCATAAAGGCTATCATCAGCAGACCCGACAGCATGGCGCAGCCCACGCGCTGAAGGTCGACGAACGACGAGTAGCGGATCACGCCGCTGTAGGTGTGGAATATCCTGAAGCCGATGATGTAGAAGATCAGATAGAACAGACTCGCCAGGAATATGTGACCGAAATTATAGGCCGTAGTATTTATGCCGTTTATCAGGGCATAGACCACTAAGTCTGAAAACAGGACAATCAGGCAGTCCATGATAAAAATGCACCAAAGCGGCATGGTACGTTTGGAAAAGTACCAATTTATTAGTTTTGAAAACATCATAAGTATGGTCCCATGTTTAAGGTACAGTCTCTCACTTGTGAATGCAGCATACAGAGAGCTCTCAGTGTTGTATGACGCGGTTGCAAAAGTAGTAAAAAATATTCAGACAGACAAGAAATGAGATAACATTCGGACAAATCACAAATGAATTTGCGCGATGTATGCACTATCCAGCACTTATCGGCAGGGACAGATGGAAGAAGGGTGGGAGGCGATGGAAAATCCAGGATAGTACAAGTATAGTGAAGAGGCGATTTGGAATCCAGGCCATATGGACAGTGTGAAATGTGTAAGCCAGGGAGGAAAAATAAAGGATTGCCTTTCTAATCAAAGGCAATCCTTGAGTAGTCGATCCGGGACTCGAACCCGAGTCTCCACCGTGAGAGGGTGGCGTGCTAACCGCTACACTAATCGACCGGTTATTGGTGGATGGATGACTGAACCATTACATCCTTTCTGTATTATCGCCAGGGTTGTTCCCTTTTGACGATGCAAAATTAGGCATTATTTTTGAATCCACCAAATTTTTGGCCAAAAAAATATCAAAAAAAATCAGTCAATGTTTATCACGAGGCCGTCGTATGCGGGATGAACATTGTCCGGAAGCTTGGCATCCAGCTCGTTATGCTTGCCGGCATCGTGATTCATGTGTGTGAAAAAAACTTTTTGGGGTTTCAGCTCATTTACCAGGTCCAGGGCCTCTTGTATGGTGAAATGCGCGAAGTGGTCCTGATCGCGCAGTGCGTTTACAATCAGCACGCGCAGCCCATGGAGCTTCTCCTTCTCCGTTTCCGGTATGGATTTTGCGTCGGTGATGTATGCGAAGTCACCGATTCGGTAGCCGTATATGGGCTTGGAGCCGTGCAGCACCTCCACGGGAACGACCTTCAGTCCGTTTATATAGAAAGGATAGTTCTCGATGACGCGCATGTCGAACTTAGGCACACCAGGGTATGGATTCTCCTGGAAGCAATAGTCCAGACGCTTGCGCAGCGCGGCGTCGACATCCCGGCGTACATACAGCGGAAGGTCGCCGTATGCGCAGAAAGGCCGCAGGTCCTCGATTCCACCGATATGGTCGAAATGTATATGCGTTATGAGTACGGCGTCCAGATCCATTATGCGGTTGTCCAGCGCCTGCTGGCGGAAATCGGGACCGGCATCGATCAGCAGGTTCATGCCGTGGGTCTGCACCAGCACCGATGCCCGTGTGCGCCTGTCGTGCGGATCATTGGAGCGGCAGGTGTCGCATTCACAGCCCACCTCCGGTACGCCCTTTGATGTTCCACTGCCCAGCACTGTCACCCGTATGGAGGTGTCGATGTAGTTGGCCTCGGGTTTCAGGTCCACATAGTACCTACGCCTTACGGCGGAACGGACCGCTTCGGCCACCTGGACCACGTCGCGGGCGGAGGCATGGCCGGTGTTGGCTATCACCAGCGGCTGCTTCTCCCACACCTGAGCTCCGCCAATCCGGAAGCCTTTCATCCCGGCATGGTCTATGAGCCAAGCCGCGGACAGCTTCATCCGGTCTCCATCCACAGGGTGTGCCGAGATCCGTTCGCCTGTCTGGATGCAGAGGCTTTCATAATGTCGGCGACCGATGACGGGGTTCTTGAAGAAGCTTCCGGCACTCCCGATTACTGACGGATCGGGAAGCTTAGCGTTACGTATGTCACGTATTTCCCGAGCAACCTCTCGTATGGAGGGGGCATGGCCCAGACGTTCCCGCAAATCGCGCAGAGGACCGTATTCCAGATTGGCGGCCGTCTGCGAGGGAGTGAGTCTGAAGCATACGCGCATCACTATGTAGCGTTCGCGTCCGGCATGCTTGAAGAAGGAGTCGCGGTAGCCGAACTCGCACTCGGCGTTTGTGAAGCGGCGGCTCTTGCGCGTCAAGGTGTCGAAACACTCCACGCTGTAGATCACATCCCTGGCCTCGGCGCCGTAGGCTCCGACATTCTGAACCGCCGACGCACCGACACTTCCGGGTATGCCTGCCATGTTCTCCACTCCGCCCAGACCCTGCTCCAGGCACCAGTCTACGAACGTGTCCCACACCACGCCTGCACCCGCGATTGCGTAGACAGTCTCGGAATCCTTGTCGTAGCGCACTATGCCCTCTATGCGCGAACGAAGCACCAGGCCGTCGAAATCGTGTACGAACAGCAGGTTGCTGCCGCCGCCCAGATTCAACACCTCGTTGTTTATGAATGTGTCCGTGCGCGAGATGCGCAGCAGCTCCTCCTCGCAGCCGTATTCGGCATAATACCGCGCCCTGGCCGGGATGCCGAACGTGGTAAGCACGGTCAGGTCTTTGTTTTCCTCTATAGTTATAGCATTCATTTCTATCGTCTGTTGTCAACAAGTTTGTCGTCGATGAACAGCAGGTAAGTTCCGTCGGCGTATTTCCAATAGTCCACCAGAGAGTTCCAGTTGTGACCTCGTTCCACCTCCTTGGGATTGCCTATGGAGAGCTTTACTTCCTCTTTGGTCATTCCGGCGGTCACCTTTCCGTGGCATATCAGATTCCATGTCTCGGCCAGGATGTCGGGATACCTCTCCCTGGGATCGGACAGCGAGAATAGCGAGGAGAACTGTCTCGAGCCGTGGTTGCCCTTGGCGTCGGGCATGTTCATGGGTATGTATGCCGACCGGGAGCCGTCGTTGAATATGACGTACAGAGGGAAGGCGGTGTCGCCGGCGACTACATCCTCCACGGTCACAGGGATGAATTTGGCGCCGCGCAGCAGATTGCCGTTGCTGTCATACCACAGGCCGGTGCGCGTCCACAGTCTGCGCCCCTTAAGCACGTAGCGGAAACGGTCCACCATGTCAAGTTCAATCAGCATCGGGAAGTCACTCCATACCATCGATCCGATGTCCTTGAAATCACGGCGCGAGGGGTAGCGGAGAACAAGTCCGGTGGGATCGTGGCGGAACCGGACCACTCCGATATTGCCACCTGCGGGTGTGGACCGGGACTCCACGCCGTCGAAGCTGACCACCATGTTGGCCAGCGAGTCGCCGTGCGAGCGGCGTCCATCGGCGTCTTGCACCTCGTACAGCAGCGACGCCTTCGAATCGGTCAGTATGAATTTCTTGCCCACGTCCCATGAACCTAATGGTTCCGGGGCTATCGAGTCAGCCAGATTATCCTCGCGCGCCGGCTGCAGAAGCTGCCGGTCGGCCCGAGTTGGCGTGATTTTTTTTGTGCTCTCGATGCCGGTGTTGCATGCCGTGAAAAAAAACAACGCGGCCAATATGTATGTGATGTTTTTGAATTTCAATATATTGAATTGTTTTAGGTAGTCGGTATCAACATGAAACCGCCTGCAAATTTAGAAAAAAATCGCGATTTATTTGGTCAGTTTGGAAATTTTATATAATTTTGCACTCGCAAACGGCGGGATAGCTCAGTTGGTTAGAGCGTCGGATTCATAACCCGGAGGTCCCGAGTTCAATTCTCGGTCCCGCTACAATCAAGGATGCACAATACATTGTGTATCCTTTTTTGTTTATCTTATGTAGGGCCGTTCCGGCTGTCCGATACGGATTCGGAGCTCCCTGCGGAATACCGAGCCCAAAAACAGACTCTATGATGACGATGTATGAAAAACTCATGATGCTGCCGATCTTCAAGGGCATGAACCCTGACCAGATGTCGGAGTTCCTTGAAAAGACACATCTGGAATTCAACACATTTCAGACCGGATCTATGATAGTGACCCGCGGCGAGGAGTGCGGGAAGCTACATTGCGTCCTGTCGGGTCGAATCCAGTGTATCTACACCCTGGGGGGAGGCAGGGTCAAGATCGCCGCCGAATACGACAAGGGCAAGGTAATCGGTCTGGAGCGCCTGTACGGTATGGACACCCATTACGGCTATGCGGTCAAGGCGCTGGAAGAGTGCGGCACCATGAGCTTCGGCAAGAGCCAGTACATGTCGCTGATGCATGCCAACCAGATATGCACGCTGAACTACCTGAACATGCTGAGTTACCGTTGCCAGCGAGCGGAATACGCCGTCGAGAACCTTGTAACGGACTGTCTTACCGGCGAGCTGGCCATGGCCGTGTCCATTCTGACTGACCGCGACAGCATTCGGATTCTGGTGCAGGATGCCGAGCGGCTGGTATGTGCCGACGAGCTCGAGCGGCTGCTCCAGGCCGGATTGGTCAACCGGCTGTCGGAACACATGATTGAGATACCCTCGCGCGAGGCCTTCCTGGACTATGCCGAGTCTCTGCTGAAAGTCGGTTCCTCCCTGTGACGGAGGCGTCTCTGCAAAAAATTTTTGGCATTAGGCTAAAAATTCGTAATTTTGTAATGAAGTTGGCATCCGTAACGGCACCTTCCTGAACATCGTTAACCCTACACTGAAAATATAATGACAGCAGCAGTAAAAATCAAGACGCGCCTGGCGGTGATGAATTTTCTTGAATTCGCCGTCTGGGGAGCCTATCTTATCTCCATGGGAATGTTCCTGGGGTCACACGGCCTCGGCGACTATGTGTTCTGGTTCTACACGGTCCAGGGTCTTGTGTCGATCATCATGCCGGCCCTGATGGGTATGGTGGCCGACCGATGGATACCGGCGCAGCGAACCCTGGCGTTATGTCAGCTCATTGCCGGAGCCATGATGATGGTGACGGGCTACATGGCCGACAGCCAGCTCGTCACGGCGGGAACATTGAGCTTCGGCCTGATTTTCACCACCTACACCATCTCAGTGGCGTTCTTCATGCCTACCATCGGCCTCAGCAACTCCGTGGCGTTCAACGTGCTGTCGCAGAACAATCTGGATACCGTCAAGCATTTCCCCGTGATCCGCGTGTTCGGTACGGTCGGCTTCATCTTCGCCGAGCTGTTCGTCAACTTCGTCCATGTCGGCGGCCAGGCCATTCAGTTCAGCGCGGCTCAGTTCTATACCTCCGGTATATTCAGCCTGATCCTGGCGCTCTACTGCCTGTCGCTGCCCAACTGTCCGGTCAACAAGGGGGAGGCCAAGTCGCTGGCCGAGGCTCTCGGCTTCAAGGCGTTCAAGCTGTTCAAATATAAGGATATGGCCATCTTCTTCATATTCTCGATGCTGCTTGGCGTATCCCTTCAGATCACCAACAGCTACGGCTCGTCGTTCATCAATTTCTTCAGCAACCCGGAGCTGCCGCAGTTCGCCGAGGGCTTCATGGACGGCTGGTGGGCGCGTAACCCGACTTTCCTGATCTCCATCTCGCAGTGCGCCGAGGCCCTCTGCATCCTGGCCATACCCTTCTGCCTGCGCAAGTTCGGCATCAAGGGCGTTATGCTGATCGCCATGTTCGCCTGGGTGCTCCGCTTCGGATTCTTCGGCATCGGCGACACCAACTTCCCCGGCGTGGTCTGGCTGCTGCTTTCCTGCCTGGTCTATGGAGTCGCCTTCGACTTCTTCAATGTTTCCGGAGGTCTTTACGTCGACAGCCGCACCGATCCGGCCCAGCGCAGCGCCGCCCAGGGGCTGTTCATGCTGATGACCAACGGCATCGGTGCCTCGCTGGGTACTTACATTGCCGGAACGTTCGTAGTCAACAAGCTGGTGAACGCCCCAGGCCTGACTCTGGACCAACAGCTGCAGGGATGGCATACCTCCTGGCTGATATTCGCCGCCTATGCGTTGGTTGTGGGCGTCCTGTTCTGGATAATCTTCCGCGATAACTCCACCAAGACTCACACCGGTAAATGATAAGGTTCTATTCCCCTGACATACAGCAGACCGGCAGGCTGCCGGAGGATGAGTCGAGTCATTGCGTGCGTGTTCTGCGCATGCGCGAGGGAGCCGATATCGAGACCGTCGACGGTGCAGGCAACTCCTACAGCTGCGTCGTGACCGACGCCAATCCTCGCGGCGTGTACGTCGAGATTACCGAGCGGCGTACCGAGCCTAAGCAATGGAACGGCCGGATGGTGCTGGCCGTGGCTCCCACCAAGAATGCCGACCGTATGGAGTGGCTGGTGGAGAAGGTCACCGAGATGGGTGTGGATGAGATTGTCCTGCTTCGTTGCGAGCACTCAGAGCGCAAGGTGATGAAGACTGACCGTTTGCAGCGCATCATGGTATCGGCCATGAAGCAGTCGCTCAAAGCCCAGCTGCCCGTGCTGCGCGGGCCTGTGGATTTCAAGGAATTCATGACCGAAACTGCCGGAAGCGATGCATGCAAGGTGTTCGGCTACTGTGCGGCGTCGGTTCCTCGACGTGATTTCGGACAGGTGTTCATGGCCGGTTCCGACCTGACTGTCATGATTGGTCCCGAGGGGGATTTCAGTCCTGCCGAGGTGGAGCAGGCCATGTCAATGGGTTATTTGCCGGTGACGTTCGGTAAGTCGCGGCTCCGTACCGAGACCGCTGCCTTGTACGCCGTCGCTGCCTTCCATGTATTGAACAACAAGGCCGGCTTAAATCCAGGTCGGTTCCAAGAATAAGTAGAAATGATGAACGAGAATATAGGCGCTTACCTAAACGGAAGCGCGTCAGGAAACTTTTTCCTACTGGCCGGCCCCTGCGTCATCGAGGGAGAGGATATGGCGCTGGATATCGCCGAGAAAATGTGTGAGTATGCCTCTGCGCTGGATATTCCTTACGTATTCAAAGGGAGTTACCGCAAGGCCAACCGCAGCCGTATGGACTCCTTTCAGGGAATCGGCGACGAGAAGGCGCTGAAGATACTGCGCAAGGTTAGCGAGACGTTCCACATACCGGTCGTGACCGATATCCATTCGGCTCCCGAGGCCGCCATGGCCGCGGAGTTCGTCGATATACTTCAGATTCCTGCTTTTCTGTGCCGTCAGACCGATCTGCTGATAGCGGCGGCCAAGACCGGGAAGTTCGTAAATATCAAGAAGGGACAGTTCCTGGCGCCGGAATCGATGCAGTTCGCCGTGGCCAAGATCCGCGAGTCGGGCAATGACTCCGTGGCCGTGACGGACCGAGGCACGTTCTTCGGATACGGTGACCTGGTGGTGGACATGCGCGGCATACCGGTGATGCGCCGCACATGCGGATGTCCGGTGATCATGGACATAACGCATTCGCTGCAACAGCCCAACCGGGCTGATGGCGTGACCGGCGGGAAGCCGGAACTGATCGAGACCATAGCCCGGTCGGCCGTGGCC
>DXXK01000094.1 GCA_019416425.1 Bacteroidales bacterium | reverse complement strand
GCCGCCCTTTTCGATATCCATTTCCTTGTCGCCGATACCGATGAAGCCGCCTACAACGGAGTCAAGAGACGCCTCGGAGTCAATACCTTTGATGAGAGTGTTAAGACCACTTGTAGCACTACCGACATCTATAGGCTGTGTGTACTGAGCGGATCTCGTCCAGTGATAGCCTGCCGCAACCGCCTTTGCGGTAGCTGCGTTTATAGCCTCGGCTGCTGCCGCTGCGTCCACGCCTGTTGCTGCCGCCGCATTTCCTCCGGAAGCATTGTCACCCGAGGTGCTGCTCTGAGAACCCGACTGCGAAGAACCGCTGCCGTTTGCGCTTGTATCCCAATCGGATTTGGACGCGCTGCCGCCGGCATTCTGCGAGCCGCTCTGTGCGGGAGTTGCCGAAACCGCTGCGACGCCCTTATTGTTAAGCGAAATATAGGTTACGCTGTAAACAAGCACCACTGCAAGCAGCCAAACTATCGCTCTTTCAAAGGTTTTTCCGAATATAATTCTCTTTTCCTTTTTGCGAGCTTTTTTAGCTTCGATTTCTTCGGGAGTTAACGTGACTTTTTCTTTTTTAGCCATTAATTCTAATCCCCTTTCTGACTGTTACGAGACTATCTTTATCCGGATAGTCAAATACACCTAATAATTTACCGTAAAAATACTTAAATGTCAATGAAATATTTGATTTTTTACTTACAATTTCACAAAAAAGTTACAGAAGTCGCACTTTGCGGCGTATGATTTGCCGTAAGCGGGATTTCGCCGCGCTTTAAAATTCGGCGTGAATACAAAAAAAGAGACGAGGGTCGAGTGTTCATAAGGGAAACGGCAGAAAAAGGCGAACCCCTCGGATAATGCCGACGCATGTCCGAGGGATTAACGCATTATTGTGCAAAAAGATGTTATTTTGAAGCAAAACCGCCTTATGGAACTCAGTCAATTCGACATTTAAATTTTTTGCTCTCTTCTCGCTCGTCCGCTTATGTTGAGAGCAATCACGGTTATATCGTCACAGCGAGCCTTGCCCTTTGCCTTTTTTGCGCGCAGGCTGATATTTTTCGCCTTGGTACTCGCTCTTTTTGCGCCACCGCTTTGCAGCTCCTCCTTTACCGCGTTGTGCGCGTATTCGTACGCACCGTCGGACGCTATAATCACCGTATCGCCGTTTTCAAGCTGTCCCTCGCATGAGGAAAACGTCGCGTCGCGAAGTATTCCGGCAGGCAGAGCCGCCTTTTTTATTTCGAGCAGCTTGCCGTTTTGACGGCGAATCACAGACGGTGCCGCTCCTGCCTTATAAAAGACCGCCTTGCCGGTATACAGATCTATTTTTACTATATCGAGCGTTGCGAGAGACTCGTCGCGAGACTTTAAAAGGAGTGAGGAATTCACAAGCCTTAAGGCACTCTGAAACCCGAAGCCTGCCTTGACAAGCCTTGCCATAAGACCCGACGCCATAGCCGAATCGAGTGCCGCACGCGGACCCGTGCCCATACCGTCCGAGAGAATCACAACGTAATTTCCCATGCCGTCGTAAAAGCTCTCAAACGTGTCGCCGCAGAGCTTTTCATTGTCAGCCGGTATCTGTGAGCACGCGCTCTCTACCGAATACGCCGTCTTTTCGCACAGCCTTACGCTTCTGTCGCCCTTTATCACGGGCAGCTCAAATTCTCTGTCGCACGTTTCGCCGACTGCGTCACGCAGCTCGCCTATATTAAGGGAGGACGGCACCTTTGAAAAGGTGATTTCGCAAAACATTCTGCCGTTTTTGTCTCTTAAACACGATACGAAGTCGGTATCGCAGCAAAATCTGTCCCTGACCTTTTTCCTTATCCGCTCCGCCGTTTTCGTATCAAAGCTTACATCGCCGTTAAACTCGTTTTCGAGATCGCGCAGCATATCGCTTATGCCGCCGAACTGGTCGGCCGTGACAAGCCGCACCTCGTCTGTTTTTTTATCTGCCGCCTCCGAAAAGACAACGCCGAAAAACAGCCTTGAATATGTTTCGGCAAAAGAGGTCTGCCGTATACATCTGCTCGAAAACGGCGACGGGAGCTTATCGCGCGACATAACTCCGCCTTTTTTCAGCGTTTCATACATCTCGTCAAGTGCGTTCCTTGTTTCTTTGAAATTTTGCTCCCAACAAAAATCATATCTGCCGCATCCGCAGCAAACCGAGCTTTGAACCTCGAGCATCAACTTTTCGCCGGCGCAGCTCTCCATTTCGGAAAGTCTTTTCGAAACCGCGCTCACGGAGCGTTCAATATCGTCTACGGCAGTTCTCGCCGCATGTATTCTGCGCCTTACCTCACCGTTTTCCGCCGACGCGTTCGCCGCCGAGTCCTTAGGCAAAAGAAAGCCCTCCGCCTTTATAAACAGGCTGTTCGGCAAAAACATAAACACCGCGCACGGCAAAGCGGCCTCTATAATCAAAAAACACTTTTCGCTGCCGCCGCCCGAAAACATATATGCGGTGAGGAACGACGCGAAAAACGCAGGCGGTACAGCTCTTCTGCCGAGGCGCGAAAATGCGCCCGCAAGAAGGCCACCTACGGCAAACGAAGCCGAAACGGCTCCCGTATCGGAGCTTATCGCAATAAGTAAAAACGCAAGCATTCCGCCTACCGCACCGCCGGCCTCCTTATAAATCGCGGCGAAAAAAAGCACGCCGAATACCATTATCATTCTCGCAGGGGAGACCTCAAGCACGGTAAGACCCGACAGCGAACACATAATAAGAAATCCGGAGCCCAAAACCGCCGACGCCTCCTCAAGAGTTACGCCGCGCGCGGGCTTGCCGTTTTCAAGAACATATTGCGCAGTCGAAAAGAAATACGCCGCGGCAAAGGCCGTTACACCCTCTCCGAGGTACAAAAGAAACGTCTCACCCGTCAGCCCGTTTGCAAAAAGCACCGCCATTCCCGACAAAAAGCAAGAGAGAAACGCAATGCACGACGGCAGCAGCCTGCCGTTTCGCACCTTTTCAAATTCTCTCATAACGCGTGCGAGAACTCCGGCACACACGCTCGCCGCTATCAGTCGAAGCGACGATATGCTGTCCTGTGTCAGGATATAACCTGCCGCCGCGCCGAGACCCGCCGAGAGTATGTACTTATTTTCGGCCGCCGCGCAAAAAGCCACGCCGAACGGCGATACCGCCGACAAATTGCTCGCCGAAGCAAACAGCATACCGCATATAAAATATGCCACGTGCCGAAGCACCGCCCGCACGGGCTCGGGGAGGTCGGATACCCTTCGCAAAACAGCCTGTCCGGTAAAATCGGAATTTTTCAAAAAAAATCACCACGCCTTGTTATAATCTGCATAAAATACGCACTTTAAGAGATTATATCCGAGGCGCGGTGAAATAACCGTCGCTAAATGGGAGCGAAAATATTTTTTTATTCGGTTTAAATACGGGTTTCTGTAACAGTCGCTCGAATTACGGCTCGACGTCAAACGGCTTCTGCGGAATTACAATGGCGCAGATGATGTAAAACAGTATTCCGGGGAAGCCTGCGGTGAATAAGGTCAGTGCCGTATAAACAAGGCGGACTATTGTCGGGTCTACATCTATATACTCGGCAAAACCGGCTAAAACTCCGCAAATCATTTTGTCTGTACTGCTTCTGTAAAGCTTCTTTTTCATAATAAACACTCCTTATTTATTATACATTATATTTATATTATCATTTAGGTCAGTTTACAAGGAACTACACGCAGACCACGAAACGGGGGCTGCTGACAACAAATAAAGGCTGAATATCAAGCACCGGGGAAGTGCGAGATATTCAGCCTGTTTTGTTGTCCGGGGTTTCCAAAGGGGCACCCCTTTGGCACACGACTTTGCTTGAAAAGTGTAGTGTGTTATACGCTCTGTCGGCGTTGCTGCGAAAATGCGGTTGCCGCCGGGGAGGGCAAGGGCATTTGAAGCAGCAGGAAAACAGGGCTGTGATTGCGTGGCGTGGAGCCGCAAGCGCAGGACTGGTTTCATCAGCAGACAGGGCGTATATGAAAGCCCCCGTCCCTCGTCTTACGCTGGACTATGGGACAAAGTGTCCCAGACGGATAGCCACATTCACGAGAAAACAGACAGGGTTTCTTCTCAAAATTGAAATGGGCGGGAAGCCATTTTAGGGCTTTCCCGCCTTGATTGCCTATCAGCAAAGGCGGGCGGAGCTGTCAACGGGGGGCTGTCGCTTCATCTGACCGTTGACTGGCTCGGCTGGCTTTGCTATCTTCCTGATAAACAAGAATTGTTATCTATCTGTCCAAGAATCAAAATAGTTTGCGCCAGTCATCTTCAATAGCCTGTGGAATATGGTAACTTTCGTATTCAGGCATAAATCCCTCATGCCAAATATGAAATTTTAAGCCGCTAAACCCTGTAAAAATATGTTGCGCTCTTTTTATTGGAGATGGATAGTAGCAAAAATTTATATGCCCAGCGGTTGTCCACCTTTTTGAACTAAGGATAGTCGGTTCCTCGTCAACAAAACGATTATATAATTTATTTTCTTTTGTTTTCCATGACATCAAATCATCATCGCCACAAAATAATGTCCAAACCACATCATTGCCAAAAACGCTTGGAAAATATTTTTGCTTTATTAAGTCCAGAAAAATATCGCTAAATGTAGTAGTTGGTTCAATAGTGTATGTGCGGGTATGGTTATCTACATCATCTGCCATACAAACACTTTCTCGACAAATTGACATATCCACTCTTTATCCCCCCTTATCTAATTCAGATATTATCTTCACTCATACAACACCGCCTACACCCTTTGCTTACTTTCTTCCCCGCTGTGGGTTTGGATTTTTCAGATTGCCGTTGACTAACCCGGCTGGCTTTGCTATCTCCCTGTTAAGCGGGAAGTTATCAATGTAATGTAGTTATTTATAAAGTTAATATTTTCATCTCCAAAATTGTTCTAATTCTTTATATTCTCCAAACCAAAACTTAAAGGCATCTTTATTTATACCGTCTTTACCCAACCAAAAATCTACAGGGTAATTCCAATCGGAACTGTGAGTTTTCCGGGGAGCAGATGCAAGGTTTGTATATTTTTTAAGAAAACCTTTATGTTCGTTAGTTTCCAAAATGCTGCAATAGCCCAAAGTTTCTAATAATGCTTTCCTTTGTTCTGTGGTAGATTTAAACCCTTTAATCTTACCAATTTTTAATTGAACTGTTTTCTTAACGGTATCTTTTTTATCTGCAGCTAATAGAATGGTAAGTATTTCTGAAAAGATTCTAAAATCGGATTCAGTTGGTTTGACAAATTCCGTTCTATTGGTTTGCAATAGATAATAATATAATGTTAACAAATCATGACCAATCAGACCTCCAACCTCCAGGAAACATTCCTCAATTAACTCTATATCCACTTTAACATCTATAACAGAAGAACAGTATTGGCAGGGTGTTCGACTTATTACAAACGCCTTATCTTTCTCATGTTTCTCATCAAATACTGGCTGTAGGGCAGTTGAATCTTTGCTTACAGCAAAAGAATGCATAGGATAACTTTGCATTATAGCAAAGACAGGTAAACCACTTCTGTAACTTAATTTATTCGTACTCAAACTGGATAAGAATAGCGAAGTATATTTCTTTTTATCACATTCTCTATACTCTTGAAAGATTCGCTCGATGAGTGCATCGTGTGTTAGATATTCTTTTGTTCCTAAAAGCCCCATCATATATACCCCATTCTATACAATTGCGATTTGTAATTTTCTTACTTTCTCCCCCGCTGGGGATTTAGATTTTTTAGATTGCCGTTGACTGGCTCGGCTGGCTTTGCTATCTTCCCGATAAATAGGAAAAATCAATGTTAAAAATTCTGTAGCAGTTATCATAATTTACTTTATCTTCTCCATGCCACCAGTTGAGCGGATAGGATAGACTTTGTCTTAAATCTCCGGTATCTCTCATCAACGGTGGGGTAAAGGAATGTATATATCCTTTATGCTCTGGTGTTTCCAAAATCCCACAAATAGCAAGTGTTTCAAGGATTCCGATAATCTCACTTTTATTGCAGGGCAATAGTTTACTTTCCTGAATTTTTTTACATAACATAATGCCAGTGGCTTGGTCGCTCATCGCAGATGATATTGATATTATTTCTTTCAAAATATTCTTGTCAATATTTGTAGGGGTTTGTTTATCCATATGAGCAAATTCATTAAGATAAAAAATGGGTTTTCCAATCCCACCCCAAATTCCGCCGCCTTGGTACTTAACCCAATTATAAAATGTTCTATCCAGCCGAGATGGAACTTTGTCTGTCCTACCTCTATCAAACATCAGCCAACTTACAGCATATATATATGATGCTAAAATATATCGATACTCCATATCACGAGTAGATAAACTATATAAAAGAGAGTTGGCAGCATCACTAAGAGAAATACATTTAAGACTTTGTGTCAAAATGCGTATAGCTTCTTCATGTGAAATAGATAAATCCTCTAAAATGGCTCCATGTTCTTTTGCATACGCAATTTCTTCAAATGATAACAGTTTTCGCTTCGTATCATCCATATAGTGCATCAGAATTTTTTTACTTTTCTTATCCATAAGCATTTTCCCTCATGTTAGTCTCTTAGTTCCCTTACTTCCTCCCCCTTTGTGGGTTGGGATTTTTGCGCAAGTCCGACTTCTCCGCAATCTTTTTCAGCCACTTCTTTTCTTCCTCGGACAACTTCTTCAAATTCAATTTAAGCCGCTTACAGATAAACGCCAAAGACGCTTGTTCCGGGTCGCCGTCCTCGCTGGCGACTTCGTCTGCGGTCTGTAAAAAATCTTTCAGCGGGTTATCCTCCGGGACGCTGAAAAAATCTTCCTTGTGGGTTTCCCGCAGGTCGAAGGCTATCTTGTTTATGTCCTGCTGTATCACATAGCGGCAAAAGCTGTCATCGTCAATATGGGCGGTGACAAGCTGCCGTAGCTGCGGGTCGGTCAGGCCGGGATTGTACCGCTTCATAATCGTTGCGCTCATGGTATCCACTATGGCGTTTGCGGCCTGCACCTGCTTCACCGCCACGCCGTTCACATAGATTTCAAGGTCAGCCATGAGCCGGGGAAAATCCGGGTGTACCGCCAGTTCACACAAGAGGGAATTATTCACCCGCCCACTTTTCAATAGTTCAATCATATCATCACTCAAACGCAGGTCTGCAAGATCGGCGTTTGGGTGATTTTTTGTTTGGGACAGCCCCAGCAGATAATCGGCGGTCACGCCGTAAAACTTCGCCAGCTTGATAATGGCATAGTGGCTGATGTCCTTGAAGTCCTTTGCTTCATAACTGCCCAGCGCAGACTTGGAGAGATTTACTTGTTCTTCAAGCTGCTCCAGCGTCAGCCCACGCTCCACACGCAGGTCTTTCAATCGTTCTTGTATGGATAATTCCATGCCCTCCCTCCTTGTCTACTTAATATATGACGACTTAACTTCCTAAACAGTTTATAATTTCTTCTATTTCCATACAAGCATCCTCAACCCTGATTGCTGTTTCCTCGCTAAAGAAGCGGCTTCCTCCCGCTAATTGGTCAATCAAGCTAATTAACACTTCAACATCACAATTCAAAATAAATCCCTGTGTTCTCCACTTTGGCATTTCAATAAGGATTTGATTTTTAATTTCTAAATATTTCGTTTCGTCAAAAGTATTTTCACATCTTAGTTTTACCAGAAAACTATCTTCTGCATTTATTAAATCACTTAATTTTGACATAGAGACCTCCCTAAACGAAAATGGCATTCTGTTTTTTCCATTTTACCACAATTCCGAGAGCGTGGAAATAGAGAGTTTTCCGGGCGTATTTCCTACCTTTCGGATATACGGGACGGGCGGTCATTTAGGTGTAGACTTAGGGTAGTTCATCGATGAGCTGCACCTTGAAAACCAAATGACCGTCCGAAAAGGAATACCCCGGCAGGGGAAGCACCGCAAGGAGCCAACTTCTGGACACTTTGTCCAGAGGTCACTTCGGGACAACTTGTCCCGAAGCTGTGGGGAGCGTGCCAACGCTGGAAATCCTTTCGGGAAGAACGGCAACAGAAAAACGGAGGGAACACATGAGAGAGAACCCATATAAACGACTGCCGCCCATAGAGCGCAAGCCGGACGGTTCCCTTTACCGCATGACACCGGCACAGAGGAAGCAGGCAAACGCCCTGATCCGCCGGGAGTGCTGCAACTATGAGGACGGGAACTGTATGCTCCTTGACGATGGGAACACCCATACCTGCCCCCAGATCATTTCTTTCTCGGTTTGTTGCAAGTGGTTCCGCTGGTCGGTCTTGCCACAGGACGGAACGCTGGAAGCAGAGATTTTCCGGGATAAGGAGCTAAAACGCTGTGCGGTCTGCGGCAGAGTGTTCGTCCCAAAGTCAAACCGGGCGAAATACTGCCCCGACTGTGCCGCCAGAGTTCACAGGCGGCAGAAAGCGGAAAGTGAACGGAAAAGG
>DXXK01000093.1 GCA_019416425.1 Bacteroidales bacterium | reverse complement strand
GTAAGCATTAACTGAAGTACACCTTTTGGAGGTTGCAGATAGGTTGTAATTTTGCATCGCATGGTTGCACCAACTGCAACCTCCAACATTATGACAAAATCAGAGTTTCAGGAACTACAGATTAGAGCCGCATCAAGCGGCACCACCCTCAAGGATTTTCTCCGGTCAGAGGGAGTCTCCTATTCCACTTACAATTACTGGAGCAAGAAATTAAAGGCCGAGGCGGAGGCCCTACCTATCGCCCCGATCAGCATCCGGCATCAAGGACATAGGACGGATGCCGGGAACATGATGACCGGCGTGGAGCTGCCGGGAGTGACGCTTGCCTTCCCCAACGGCGTCAAGGCCCATTTCGGACGCGGCAGCGAGGGGGTACTGATGGAAGTATTGTCACAAAGCATGTCGTGCCATGTTCTGCCTTAACGACACGATGCGCTATCACCTGTGTCCGGGACGCACGGACATGCGCAAGGGAATCAACTCGCTGATCGGCGTGGTGAAGGAGCGGATGGACGCGGACGTGCGCAACGGCGATGTCTTTATCTTCATCGGCAGCAGCCGCAGGCTGATGAAGCTTCTCCACGCCGAGGACGGCGGGATGGTGATGTACGTCAAGCGGCTGGAGGCGGGGCGGTTCAGGATACCGGAATATGACCCCGATACGAAAAGTTACCCGATGGAGTGGCGAGACCTTGTGGTGATGGTCGAGGGAATCACCGAGGATCCGGCGTCGCGGCTGCGCCGTCTGCGCGCCGAGCGTGTGGAATACCACGTCTGAGCCCTTATTTGAAAAAACACCACGGAACTGTTGTATATTTGGTTGATTTTTAGTATATTTGCATTATAAAATCAGCCGGACATGATGACAGAGGAGATACTTGTAAAGACCGTGGAATCGTTGACAAAGGTCAACGAGGCACAGAGTCGTCAGATATCGGAGCTGACAGCCGAAGTCAAGAAGCTGTCGGCTCAGATAGCCTGGTTCCAGCAGCAGATGTTCGGACGCAGGAGCGAGAGGCATCTTCCGGAGGACAGCCAGCCGAGCCTCTTCGATGCGGCAGGAGTGGAGATCCCCGGAGAGCAAGCGTCCGAGCCTTCGGATGAATGCGAAGGGGAAACCGTCACCTATACAAGGAAGAAAGGTCAGAAGGGGGTGTCGAAGGCGCGTGAGACATGGGAGAACCTGCCGTTGCTGGAGACGCGCGTCATAGAGCCTCAGGGCGTCGACCTCACGCGTTACCGCCGTATCGGCGAGGAAGTGACTGTTCTCGTGGGCTTCGAGCCGGGCAAATACTATCGCATCGCCGTGGTGCGTCCCAAATACGGACTCATCGACCCGACAGAACCTGTGGAGCGCGGCAAGGGGGTGGTCATCGCCCCTCTGCCGAAGTTCCCGATCTACAAGGGTGTGCCCGACGCAAGCCTGCTGAGCGAGATAGTGCTTCAGAAATACGAGTACCACATGCCTTTCTACCGTCAGATAAAGGTGATGGCGCACATGGGCATGACCGGATTGAAAGAAGCCACTCTGGCCGGCTGGTACAGGAGGACGATGGAACTTCTCAGGCCGCTTTACGACGCCCTCGTGGCGGAAGTGTTCCGCAGCCGTTACATCCAGACCGACGAGAGCACCGTGCCGGTGATCAACAACGAAAGGCATCAGGCCGACAGGGAGTATCTCTGGATGAGCCGGGCGGTAATGGAGAGGCTGGTGGTGTTCTTCTACGACGACGGCTCACGCGCCGGAGACGTGATAAAGACCAAGACGGATAAATATAATTTTGAAGGATACCTGCAATGCGACGGCTATGGAGGCTATACGGCGGCCTTCAAGGCAAGCGCCACCGTGCGCCTTGTCTCCTGCATGGTCCATATACGCCGTCACTGGCTGGAGGCCAGGGCGGAGAACCGCAAGGCCGCCCAATGGTTCCTGGACAAAATAGCCGAACTGTATCACATCGAGCATGAATGCGATAAGGCCGGACTTGACTTCGATGCCCGCAGGGCAGAGCGTCAGGCAAAGTCACAGCCGATAATGGAGGAGATGAAGAAATGGATGGAGACCGAGGGACTGAGGTACAGCGAAAGCTCCCTGACAGGCAAGGCCGTCACATATGCCTATACCCGCTGGGACGAGATGACGCGCATCCTTGACGACGGACGGCTGCTGCTCGACAACAACCTCGCCGAGAACGAGATCCGGCCCATCACGCTCGGACGCAAGAACTATATGTTCTGCGGCAACCATGAGTCCGCGGAGAACATGTGCGTGATCCAGTCTCTGCTGGCCACCTGCCGCAACCACGACGTCAATCCGCGCCTTTATCTCAACTCCGTCATCGCCTCGATGCCTTACTTCGACAAGGCTTCCGAAGAAGACATCGCACGACTGTTGCCACACCGATGGAAGGAATATCATCCGGAGGCCATCATGACGACTCCCGTACGACAGCTCGCAAAGTGACACCTCCAACATAAAACGGCGTCGGCTACAACTTATTCATGTTGTAGCCGACGCTGATTTTTATTGCACCTCCAATAGGTGTACTTCAGTTAATGCTTACACAGAATCTTGGAATTCGACTTTAAAGGGACGTGCGGATAGTGCGTTCCTTAGTAATATATTATTTGTATGCCGAATAATAAATAGCATAAGCAATCAGTGAGAGTTATATGGATAATAATAAAGGGACTGCCGATTGGCGGTCCCTTCGTGATTCGTGCAGGATTCAAACCTGCAACCTTCTGATCCGTAGTCAGATGCTCTATTCAATTGAGCTAACGAACCAATGATATGTCTTGCTTCGGCATTTTAGCGGAATTCATTAAGAACTCTAAGATGTTTAAGCCTGGTGATTCGTGCAGGATTCAAACCTGCAACCTTCTGATCCGTAGTCAGATGCTCTATTCAATTGAGCTAACGAACCATGCTATCGTTCCCGAATTGCGATGCAAAATTACTGCTTTTTCCTGAATTATGCAAATATTTTTTTGAGTTTTTTATTTAATAGTTCTCGTTTAATCAAGCATTGGCCAGATACAGAGGTAGATGAAAGCGGCAGGAATGGCCAGCAGAGCGGAGTCGATTCGGTCAAGTATGCCGCCGTGACCAGGTATCAGATTTCCGCTATCCTTGATGTGGAGCGAACGCTTGATCATCGACTCCACCAGGTCGCCGTAGGTGCCGAAGACCGTCACCGTGGCCGCGAGACCGAGCCATACCCATATGCTTGCCTCCGGAATGCCGAAGAAATGGCCGCCGTAGAAGTAGAACAGTACCGCAGCTCCCATGTTGAAAGCAAAACCACCGATTGAGCCTTCCCACGACTTCTTGGGCGATATGCGCTCGAACAGACGGTGACGTCCCATAGTGGAACCGACCAGATACGCACCCGTATCGTTTATCCAAAGGAACAGGAATATCGCAAGAATCAGCATCGGTGTCCATAGGAAGTAGGCTATCAGGGTCATCAGGAACATGGGCATTGCAATCCAGACTTGCACCAGCATTGAATGCGCCAGGTCACGCACCGGATTTTCCTCTTGGATGTAGAGTTGCTCGATGAACCGAATCAAGATTGTCAGGAGCCAGAAGAATCCCAGCAGAGGCCATCGAGCGGCGAAACATAACAGCACACATGCGATTATGTCTGTGATTAACGTCAGCTTGTATCCGGAATCGGAGTCGTGCGAGATCTTAGCGAATTCCACACAGGCCATTATGCAGAGCAGCGCGGCCATAAACGATACACCCATCTCACCCCACCAGATGGCAAGTACGATTATAAGACAATATATCAGTCCTGACACAGTCCGTGTCAATAATTTGCGATAATCCATTATTAAGTTACTACTTATTAAATTTTATTGGTATGGCCATGGGGAGCAATCCCCATGACCATTATCTGAGATTAGATGTTTTCCGATATCACGGGATTTTCCTGGACAGGTTCCTTCTTGCCGCCCTCCTTGATGAAGAAGACACAGAACGAACCGATGATCAGCGAGATGCCGGCAATCATCATCATCAGGTACTCCGGCGCTAACTGGCCCGGTGTGCTGAGCAAAGTCAGAATCCAGCCCCCGACCAATGCGGCGATGATCTGGGGTATGCAGATGGTGCAGTTGAAGAGGCCCAGATATGTGCCGATGTTGCCCGAATGCAGCGAGTTGGTAAGGATCGTGAACGGCCATGCCAGCATAGCGGCCCATGCGCATCCAATCAGGATGAACGCCACTGCCAGTAGATACTGGTTAGTGATGAACGCCGTCATGATGAAACCTGCTGCACCTAACAGAAGGCTGAGGGTATAAGAGAACTTGCGGCTACGGAACATGGGCAGCAGCACGGCCCATACCACGGATCCAAGAGCCTGGATTGCATACAGGACGCCTACCCAATTGCCTGCCTCGTTATATTCGTTGCTCGATGCATCCAGAACCGTTCTGGTTACGTACTGACAGTCGGCATCGGCCGGAATCACAACCGACTGGATGTCGCCCATATCGAGCGATCCGTCCGGCGTGCGGTTCACGATGTCGGCGGTGGTCAGCTTGAAGGAAGCGCCCTGGTTGGTCTCCAGGAAGTCGCTCACTTTCTTGCCGTGGTCGATAAGAATGATATTGTCGTTGGCAATCAGATATTTGCCGTCGAAATCATTGCCGTCTACATTGATTCCCTGATAGCTCTGAGTCTCCGGTGTGTTGAAAGCATTATGTGCTACGGTATTGGTGGTGTAGGTCCACATGAACAGGAATGCGAACCAGCAGAAGAACTGTACCAGACCTACAGTCCAGAACGTGGTGGGAGCATTTCGCAGCAGTGTGATGAGATTGGCTTTCTTCTCCTTCTTCTCGGCATTCTCCACGATGCCGTTGTATTCGTTGTAGACCTTCGGAGGCCATTCCTTGATCTTTACCAGCGAGTATACGACACATGCCATCAGAACAGCTGCTCCGATGTAGAATGACCAGATTACCGTCTGAGGCACCTGCCCCGTCGGAGCAGTGTTCTGCAGACCGAACCATACCAGCACGAAGGGCAGTATGAAACCGACGATGGATCCGGCGTTGCACAGGAATGATTGTATTGAGTAGGCTTTGCCTTTCTGCTTCTCGTTCACCATATCGCCGACAAGCATCTTGAACGGCTGCATGGCCATGTTAATGGAAGTGTCGAGCAGCATCAGCGCGACAAGACCGAACAGGATTGCGCTCTGGACGGTAAAATGGAAGGAACCTGCATTTGGCAGCAGGCACATTACGATCACGGCAATGGTGGCGCCGAGGATAAGATAGGGGAGACGACGGCCGAAACGGTTCCATGTACGGTCTGAGAACATGCCGACCAGCGGCTGGACAATCAGACCCATCAATGGAGGGAGAATCCAGAAATAGCTCAGGTCGTGGGGGTCGGCACCGATTGTGGTGAAGATACGGGAAACATTGGCGCTCTGAAGAGCGTAGGCAATCTGGACGCCAAAGAATCCGAACGACAGATTCCATAGCTTCCAAAAGCTTAAATCGGGTTTTTGTTTCATAAGATTTATAAGGTTGTTGATTCAGTCTGTTTCAGTCTGGCTGTAGAGCCATGCGATTTCCTCGGGCCACAGGTCGGGATCAGGGGTCTCCAGTATCAGGGGCATGTTGTCGAAACGGGGGTCGCGCATCAGCCGGGTGAAGAACTCACCTCCCAGCGACCCCTGTCCGATGCAGGCATGACGGTCTATGCGGGAACCCAGCGTGCGCATGTTGTCGTTGATATGCATGGCACGCAGGTAGGTCATGCCGATTACATCATCGAACTCACGCCATGTAGCCTCATATCCTTCGGGAGTGGCCAGGTCGTAACCGGCGGAATGGGAATGGCATGTATCGACGCAAATGCCGATGCGGGACTTGTCTTCAATCCTGTCTATGATATGTGCCAGATGCTCGAAGCGCCAGCCCATGTTGGAACCTTGGCCGGCGGTAGATTCCAGTATCGCAGCCACTCCTTGGGTCTTGTCCAGAGTGATGTTTATACTCTCGGCAATAAGGTTCAGGCATTCCTCCTCCGATATGTTCTTCAGGTGCGAGCCGGGATGAAAGTTCAACATGGTCAGGCCCAGCATCTGGGCACGCTGCATCTCCTCCAGAAACGACTTGCGGGACATAGCCAGTTTGGTGGCATCGGGGCTTCCCAGGTTGATCAGGAAGTTGTCGTGCGGCAGTATCTGTGCAGGTGTGAAGCCTCCCAGCTCGCAATTGGCCTTGAATGTATCGATGATCTCGGCAGTAGGTTTCTTGGACGACCAGCGGTTGCTGAATCCCGTGAACAAGGCAAAGGCCTTTGCCCCGATACGTTGTGCCTCGAGCGGCGTGTTCTGCACTCCACCCTGCGCGCTGACATGTGCTCCGATGTATTTCATTAATTCTGGGTACGTTACTTGGTGTGTTACGAATCGTAATATAAATATGTTCTAAATTGTAACATCGTTACTTTCTACAAAGTTAATGATAATTTTTGAATTTATAAGAACAATTTGTAATTTTGTCAGCATGAAGCTGTCGAGAACCAAATATTCGTTGTACGGAAACCTCCATAGCGTTAAGATGCGGAGGCGTCATGGACTGTTTACGGCCGAGGGTCAGAAGGCTGTCAGCGACCTGGCCCGGCATTTCCGTTTGGAGTCGTTGATACTGGGTCCGGAAGCGGAGATACCGTCGGCGCTGTGTGTCGAGGCACCCGTCATTTACGATGCCACTGCCGCTGAGATGAAAGGACTTTCCTGTTTCAGCACTCCGTCACTCGTGATGGGAGTATTCCATATTCCGGAAGCCGAGAGGCGTGTTGTAGAAGAGGATAAGCTGTACCTGATGCTTGACGGGGTGCGTGATCCCGGAAATCTTGGCACCATTATCCGTACATGCCATTGGTTCGGTATTTTCGATATATTTGCGTCTTACGACACGGTGGACTGTTTCAATCCAAAGGTGGTGCAGGCCACCATGGGGTCTCTTGGAGCTGTCAGGGTTCATTATTGTGATCTCGGGGAAGTGATTCACGAGCACCCATCCATGCCGGTCTACGGTACATTGCTTGAAGGTAGCGACATCTACCATGCATCTCTTGGCGACAACGGATTTATTGTTATGGGCAATGAGGGAGTAGGCATCAGTCCGGCAATACGGAGTGAGCTTACGGTCGGACTGAACATACCTCCTGCCACAGCCAACCATGGCGAGTCGCTGAATGTGTCGATAGCCACGGCCATAGTGCTGGCGCAGTTCCGCCAGCGTCAGGATTGACGGATTAATGTTTCTTTGAGGTGCCCGTCTTGCAAGGGGGATAAAAGGCGTCAGGCAGATAATCGATAGTGTAGGCATCCTTTGTTCCTGTCAATGTCACTATATCGAACTGCCAGTAGTAATCGCGGTCCTGATTCTGGAGGTATATGTCGGCAGCGGCTATCATCTTGTTCCTTTTCTTTTTATCGACGGCCTCGGCTGGATCCTGTGCATCTCCGCTTCGGGCCTTGACTTCGACAAAGGAGATGACCTTTCCTTTCTGTGCGATCAGGTCGATCTCGATATTGCGCATGCGTAGATTTGTCTCACGCACCACGTAACCGATTGTGCGGAGATACTCGGCCGCTTTTTGTTCAGCAAAGGCGCCCCACTCGCGGTTGGAGGCGCCTTGCTCTTGCCTGTTTGTCATTTATGTTGTTCTTGCACGCATTCAGGATAAAGATGGATGCGTCCTCAGATGGCCTTGAACGACATGTCCAGCGATTTCACGCTGTGCGTCAGGGCTCCGACGGAAATGAAGTCAACGCCGGCCTCTCCGTATCGGCGCAGGGTCTCGAGCGTGATTCCGCCCGAGGATTCGGTCTCGGCGGCTCCGTTGACAAGTTTCACGGCTTCCTTGGTCAGTTCGGGAGTGAAGTTGTCGAACATGATGCGGTCCACTCCTCCGTGAGCCAGAACACGCTTGATGTCGTCGAGGCTGCGTACCTCCACCTCGATCTTCAGGTCCTTGCCGTTCTCCTTGCAGTACTCGCGTGCGCGGTCTATGGCCTTCTCGATACCTCCTGCAAAGTCGATATGGTTATCCTTGATAAGAATCATGTCGAACAGACCGATGCGGTGGTTCTTGCCTCCGCCCATGGCTACGGCATCCTTCTCCAGGATGCGCATGCCGGGAGTGGTCTTGCGGGTGTCCAGCACCTTGGTGTGCAGTCCCTCCAGCTCCTTCTGGTACTTGGCTGTCATGGTGGCCACGCCACTCATGCGCTGCATGATGTTCAGCATGGTGCGCTCGGCTATCAGCAGGGAGCGTACCGGCCCTTCTGCCACGAAGGCGATGTCGCCCTTGCGGACGGGTGTGCCGTCGTTGATGAAGATATCCATCTTGATGGAGGGGTCTACCTTATGGAGCACCTTCTCGGCCATGGCGACACCGGCCAGGATGCCGTCTTCCTTGATGATGAGGTGCGAACGGCCCATTTCGTCCGCCGGGATGGTTGAGAGGGTGGTATGGTCGCCGTCACCTATGTCCTCGGCAAAGGCCAGGTCCAGGAGATCGTCAATCAGTTCTTCTCGTGTTTTCATTTTGGGTATATGTGTGGTATTGTTTATTTCTTGATTCCGTCTCGCTCCAGCAATGCGTCGTTGGTGGGCTTCTTTCCGCGGAATTCCACATACAGGGTCATGGGATCCGCTGTGTCTCCGCTCTGAAGCATCTTCAGGAACTTGTCGGCTGTCTTGCGGTCGAACACGCCGTTCTCCTTGAACGCTGCGAATGCATCGGCGTCGAGTGCCTCCGACCACTTGTAACCGTAATATCCTGCGGCGTAGCCACCGGCGAACACATGCGAGAACGCGGGGGAGATCATGCCGTCACCGACAGCGGGGAAGATGCGGACGGGATCCAGGGCCTTCTCCTCGAAATCCTTGACTGACGCGGAGGCACGGAGCGGCTCCTCGATTGTATGGTAGGCCATGTCGAGGAATCCGAAGCCCAGCTGACGCATGGTCTGGTAGCCGGCGCCGAACTGCGAGGAGGTGATCAGTTTCTCGATCAGCTCCTTGGGCATCTTCTTGCCGGTCTTGTAGTGTTTGGCGAATGTGTCCAGGAATTCCTTACGGGTCAGGTAGTTCTCGTTGAACTGCGAGAAGAGCTCCACAAAGTCATGGTCCACATTTGTGCCCGCCAGCGAGGGATAGGTGGCCTGGCTGGAGAGACCGTGGAGGGCGTGGCCGAATTCATGCAGGAATGTCTCCACCTCGTCGGTGTTCAGCAGGACGGGCCCGTCGCCCACGGGCTTTGAGAAATTGCATACGATGGAGATGAGCGGCAGTATGCGGTTGCCGTTCTCGTCCTTGGACTCGGAGCGGAACTCGGTCATCCAGGCACCGGGACGTTTTGTCTCGCGGTAGAAGAAGTCGGTGTAGAGGATGCCGAGCAGCTTCTTGTCGCGATCATATACCTCGAATGCCTTAACATCGGGATGATATAAGTCGATGTCCTTGTTTTCCTTGAAAGTATAGCCGTAGAGTTTCGTGGCGAGTCCAAGTACGCCTTTGATGGTGTTGTTCAGCTCGAAGTAGGGTTTCATGTCCTCCTCGTTGTAGGCGTAGCGGTCGTTCTTCAGCTTGTCATACCAGAAGGAATAGTCCCACGGCTGGAGCACGAAGTCAGCGCCCTGGGTTTTGCGGGCATAGTCCTGTAGTTCGTTGATCTCGCCGCGCATGGCCTCGGTGTAGTTCTTGTTTAGATCTTCCAGGAACTCCTGGACAGCCTCGGGAGTCTTGGCCATGGTGTCCTGAAGCTTGTATTCGGCGAAGTTCTTCTTGCCCATCAGTTGGGCGATTTCCAGGCGAATGTTGGCGATGTCCTTCAGTATCTGGGTGTTGTCGAATGGGCCGGCGATGTTTGTGGTGTTGTTGAGGTCGTACAGACGCTTGCGCAGGTCGCGGTTTGTGCTGTAGGTCATGAACGGAGCGTAGCTGGGACGGTAGATGGTCACCAGATAGAGCGTTCCGTCATCAGGTTTGCCGTCAGCCTTCAGGGCCTCGGCGGCAGCCTCACGGTATGCGGCCTTGATGGTCTCGGGAATGCCGTCCAGCTGGTCCAAGGTCAGCCACATACGGCGGCTGGGATCCTTCATCTCGTTGGTGACGTTCTGCGAGAACTTCACGTTCAGGTCCGACAGCTCGGCCTGGAGCTTGCGGAATTTCTCGCGGTCGACGCCCTTCAGGTTCGCGCCGGAGTTCACGAAGCTGTCGTAGGTTTTGTTGATCAGACGGCGGTCCTCGGGAGTCAGCGACTCATCCTTGTCTGCGAGGTCGTGTACCTGCTTGATGCGGTCCCAGAGCCTTTGGTTCAGCATGATGTCCGTCTCGTGCTTGGACAGTTCGGGAGTGACGCGGGTGTAGGCGTCCATGATCTCCTGGGTGCCGTTGGCCGATTCGATGTTGCTCAGCGCAAGGATTGCGCGGCTCAGTACCTCGCCGCTGCGGTCCAGGGCCACTATGGTGTTCTGGAACGTGGGGACGCTGCGCTGGTTTACGATGGCGTCGATCTCCTGGTTCTGGAGCTTGATGCCCTCCATCACCGCCTCCTCCATGTCGGCGGCTGTCAGTTTGGAGAAGGGCATTGTGCCGTATAGTGTTGTAGTGCCGGTGATCAGCGGATTGGTGTTGCCGGCTGCATCGGATGTGCTTGCGAATGCCATGATGGTTAAGGCTGTATAGATGAATGTTTTTCTCATGTTGTATTATTGGTTTTAGAAGTTTATGCCGATCTGCAGACGCGCCATTACTATGGAGCGGGTGTCGATGCCTGTCAGCTCTTCATGTTTCTTGTCGAAGTAGCGGGAAGCGGCCGAGAGGATGATATAGGATTTCGCATGCCGAGACCGAGTCAGATTTATTCCGCATCCCAGCGAGGCGATGATGTCACCGTGGACGTTCGATCCTGGAATGCGGTTGAACGAGTATCCTGCCAGCGCATTCAGGAAGAACAGCGAGGGACGCTTGCGGAACGAGGTACGTATCAGGGCGTATACAGGAATGAAATTCAGTCCCGATGAGATGCCTCGGTGCAGTCCGGCACCTATACCAGCCACCTTGATGTAGGCGTTCTTATATCCGATATTGACGTCGATGTCAAATGTGGACATATTCCGCGCGGACATGTCGATTGATGATCCGAACTCGGCCCCCCATGTGAAATGGGACTTGGCCAGATCGAATGTACTCTTTGGAAATAGACTCTCGGCAACATGTTCGGATTCCTTTATGGTGACCAGCGCTCCGGTGTCGAAGAACTGCTCCGACTCATCCACAGAGTCCGTCGGTTCAGTCATCTGACTGAGTCCTGATGTGGACTTGACCTGGTATTTTATGGTTTTGCCCAGGGCTTGAGTGCCTCCCGAGGAAAGCAACAAGCCCATGACAAGGAATATAGTCAAAAGTATATTCTTTGGCATAGGCTATGATATGACATGTTGTATTGTTGTGGTATAATGCGTTAGGATAGTGGCTATCCTTACTCGCCCAGGTATGATTTGAGGAGTTTGCTCTTTTGGCCTTTCAGACGACGGATAGCCTTCTCCTTGATCTGACGTACACGCTCGCGTGTCAGGTCGAACTTGGCGCCGATTTCCTCCAGGGTCATTTCCTGGCAACCGATGCCGAAGAACATCTTCAGAATCTCTCGCTCGCGGTCGTAGAGTTGCTTCAGTGCGCGGTCCACCTCCTTCGAGAGTGATTCCTTGTTGAGGTCGGCGTCGGCCATTGGGCTGTCGTCGTTGGCCAGCACATCCAGCAGAGAGTTGTCTTCGCCTTCGACGAAGGGAGCGTCGACTGAGATGGGACGGCCGGAGACCTGGATGGCGTCGGAAATCTTGTCAACGGACATGTCCAGACGCTCGGCGAGCTCCTCGGTTGATGGACGGCGTTCGTTCTCCTGCTCAAAACGGGCCATCTCCTTGGTGATCTTGTTGAGCGATCCCACCTGGTTCAGCGGCAGACGAACTATGCGCGACTGCTCGGCCAGAGCCTGAAGGATGGACTGACGGATCCACCATACGGCATAGGAAATGAACTTGAAACCGCGGGTTTCATCGAATTTCTGAGCTGCGCGAATCAAACCGAGATTGCCTTCGTTGATCAGGTCGGGAAGGCTAAGTCCCTGGTTCTGGTATTGCTTTGCTACAGAAACAACAAATCGCAGGTTGGCCTTAATAAGTTTCTCCAGAGCGACCTGGTCGCCTTTCTTGATGCGCTGGGCAAGTTCGACTTCTTCGCTTACGGAAATCAGTTCCTCACGGCCTATTTCCTGAAGATACTTATCGAGCGACGCACTCTCTCGATTGGTGATTGACTTTGTTATCTTGAGTTGTCTCATATTCTACTTTCAGAAATTCTCCTGTCCTTGATTGACAATTTAACCAACAGTTTAAATTGAGGTCCTCGTCGCCCCGTGTCTGGCGGCTCAAAATGAACCCTATCTTGTATAACAAATAAATTAATCTTTTATTTGATGTAGACGCAAAAAAATACAAAATCATGTCATGATTTTGAAAATCAGCTCCTGCAGCAGATCATATTCGTTGCCAAACGAGTTGACTCCTTTGTTCTTGGAGTCGAATTCGCGGAGATAATGAATAGCGTTCACGGCCTTGACGGGAGGATAGGCGCGCATGGCATCCTTCAGCTCCTTCAGGAAGTACTGACTCTTCCTGTCCAGTACCGTCATCAGCGAATTGTCGTCCTTAGAGGGGATGAAGTGGGCTATTGTGATCTTGCTGAAATAATTGAAGATCATAGCCGCAGTCACGATGGTTGGATTCGGTTTTGGATTACTGCGGAAATACTTGATGATCTGGCAGCACTTGGGATAGTCGCGGCGGCATATGGCCCGCAGCAGCTCATAGTTGGTGAAATCCTTGGACACGCCGATGTTCTTCTCCACATCCAGCGCGGTGATTCTGCCGGAGCCGTTCTTGATCTGAAACAACTTGGACAGTTCGCCGAACAGTTTGCTCAGTGGCGTTCCGATATAGTCGGCCAGCATCTCCACGGCCTTGTCCTCGATGTCCATGTGGTGCTGCTGGCAGTAATCCTTGATGAACGAGGCCAGCTGATAGTCGCGCGGGGACTCCGACTTGAACACCACTGCATCGGACTTGTTGGCCGCCTTCTGAATCTCCGTCACCGCCGCTGTCTTCTCGGCAGTATATGTGATTACCAGGGTGGTGTTGTAGTTGGGATGGCTGATGTAAGGCACGAACTTGTCCAGGTCGGCTTTGGCGTTCTGCAGTCCCTGGGCTTCCTTTAGGATCACCAGCTTGCGGTCAGCCATTACGGGGAACTGCTGCGCGCAGTTGATTACCGTCTCGGCGTTCGTGTCGTTGCCGTAGTACAGGTTGTAGTTGAAATCCCGGTCGTCAGGCGCGATGGCATGCTTCGCCAGCTCGTCGACTATCAGGTCGATGAAGTATGTTTCCGTGCCTATCAGTATATAGACAGGCTGTAGCTTGCCGGCACGTATGTCGGTGATTAGTTTGCGGTGGTCGGTGACTGCTGCCATTGGAGGATATAGAGGATATAGTGGACTATTTTATTTTATGAATGGTGACCTGGGGCCGGTCAGCATCAGGAACAGGATGGTCACGGCCGCTGACACCAGGAATATCCACGGAAATCCGGTCTCGTTGATGAAAAACGAATCGATGTCCTCGTTTATTATTCCGCGCTGGGTCATCCATGAGGTTACCACCACGACTGAATTGTTGATGCCGTGCAGCAACGCGGCTATCAGGATGGAGCCGGAGCGGTAATAGACATACCCGAACATGGCTCCGAGCAGCAGCCTGGGCACGAATCCGAAGAACTGCATGTGCATGGTGCTGAATATCAAGGCCGCCAGCCATACGGCCACGACCGGTCTAATGCCGGAACGAATCATCAGTTTCTGTACGCCGGCTCGGAAGAACATCTCCTCCACGAAACCTGTGAACAGTCCCACGATCAGTAAGTTGACGATCATGGCCCCGGCGGATTTGACCGAGAGTATGGCCTGGGTGGTCTCGGCGCCTGCCGCCTCCCATTTGCGGAGCGTCTGTTCCAGACCGGACATGGAGTCGGGCATGGTCATATGCTCGTTCCAGAACACAGTCTGGCACAGTGCAGGGTATGCCAGCACGTAGAGGCCGATGGCCCATAGCCATAGTTTCCCTGATACGTGCCTGCGCAGGCCTATTTCCGACGCCGGCTCGGTAGAGGTAAATATCCATGTCAGCAGTGTGGGCAACACGAACACCAGGATGCCCTGGATCACGGACACCGACAGGACGCGTACGCGTTCCGACAGTCCGAGCCCTCCGAGCAGCCCGATGCTGATGCCTGTGAAAATGAACATCACCACGAAGGAGAATATGAATACTCCCCAACGTGATGAGGTCGGCAGGATGACTTGTCCTGACTTCATTAATCCAGATTCTTTAGGTGCAGTTCGTTCAGGATGATGTCGCCGGCCTTGTCAAGGCCATCGACATCCTTACCGCCGGCCTGGGCGAAGAACGGCTGACCTCCTCCGCCTCCCTTGATGGCCTTGGCTGCCTCGCGTACGATCTTGCCCGCGTTGTAGCCCTGCTTCACAAGGTCATCGCTCAGAGCGATGGTTATCATCGGCTTGTCGTTGACCACATTCAGTCCGATGAACACAGTCTGCTCGGGGCATTCCTTGCGCACCGTGAAGGCTATGTTCTTGACCACCTCGGCCATGCGGATGCCGGGCAGGATTATGACGGATACGCCGTTCATTGTCTTGGCGTTCTTGATCAGGTCCTTGGTCAGGGCGTTGGTGCGGTCATCCATGAACTTGTTGACCTGCTTGTGGAGGTCGGAGTTTTCCTCGATGGTCTTCTGGATGGTGGCGCGCAGGTCGCCGGCGTTGCTGAATAATCCCTTCAGGTCAACCATCAGGTCCTGCAGCTCGTCCAGGAAACGCTCCACTGCCTGGCCCGTGACGGCCTCGATACGGCGGATACCGGCCGCGATTGAGCTTTCGGAGACGATGCGGACCATACCGATGTTGCCGGTGTTGGCTACATGCGTGCCGCCGCACAGCTCAACGCTGGAACCGAACTTCACCACGCGGACCTTGTCGCCGTACTTCTCGCCGAACAGTGCCATGGCGCCCATCTGGTGTGCCTCGGCGATGGGGAGCTCGCGGCATTCCTCAAGCGGTGTGGCCTTGCGGATGCGTTCGTTGACTATGTGCTCCACCTTGCGCAGCTCCTCAGGGGTAACCTTCTGGAAATGCGAGAAGTCAAAGCGGAGTCCATCGGGAGTCACCAGCGAGCCTTTCTGCTCCACATGCGTGCCCAGTACCTCGCGCAGCGCCTCGTGCAACAGGTGGGTCGCCGAGTGGTTGGCCGATGTCTTGGCGCGGGCCTCCTCGTCGATCTTGGCCGTGAACTCGGCGTGGACGTCGCTGGGAAGCTTCTTGGTCAGATGTACGGCCGTGTTGTTCTCCTTCTTGGTGTCGAAGATCTCGATCTTCTCGCCATCCGGAGCTATCAGCCAGCCCTTGTCGCCGACCTGGCCGCCCATCTCGCCGTAGAAAGGCGTCTGGGCCAGCATTATCTGGTAATATTCCTTGTTCTTCTGCTTGACCTTGCGGTAGCGCAGGATGTGTGTCTTGACCTCGGTGTTGTCGTAGCCTACGAATTCCTCGTTGCCGGGATTGACCTCGACCCAGTCGGAATTCTCGACCGTGGCGGCGTGGCGTGCGCGGTCCTTCTGCTTCTGCATCTCGTTCTGGAAACCCTCAAGGTCGACTTCCATCCCCTGCTCGCGCAGGATCAGCTCGGTCAGGTCCAGGGGAAAGCCGTAGGTATCGTACAGCGTGAAGGCGTCGGTGCCGCTGACCATGGTCTTGCCTTCCTTGCGTGTCTTATCCACAATGGAGTCCAGGAGCTTGATGCCGTTCTCCAGGGTGCGGAGGAACGACTCCTCCTCCTCGCGGATCACACGCTTGATCAGGTCGGCCTGTGCGGGCAGCTCGGGATAGGCTTCGCCCATCTCGGCGATCAGGGTGTCGACGAGCTTGTAGAGGGTGGGTTCCTTCTGGTCCAGGAACGTGTAGACGTAGCGTACGGCGCGGCGCAGGATGCGGCGGATCACGTAGCCCGCCTTGGCGTTGCCGGGCAGCTGGTTGTCGGCGATGGAGAATGCGATGGTGCGGACATGGTCGGCGGCGACGCGCATGGCCACGTCGACCTTCTCGTCAACGCCGTATTTCTTGCCGCTCAGTTCGGAGATCTTGGAGATAAGCGGGGTGAAGATGTCGGTGTCGTAGTTGGACTTCTTGCCCTGCAGGGCCATGCAGAGGCGCTCGAAACCCATGCCGGTGTCGATCACTTTGGCGGGCAGCGGCTCCAGGTGGCCGTCGGCCTTGCGGTTGTACTGCATGAACACCAGGTTCCAGATCTCGATCACCAGGGGGTTGTCTTTGTTTACGAGTTCGGCGCCGTCGATCTTGGCGCGTTCCTCGTCATCGCGAAGGTCGATATGAATCTCGGAGCAGGGACCGCAGGGACCCGTGTCGCCCATTTCCCAGAAATTGTCATGACGGTTACCGTTGATGATATGCGATGCGGGAAGATGCTTCTCCCAAATCCTGGCGGCCTCGTCGTCGCGTTCCAGACCCTCGGGAGCGTAGCCTTCGAATACGGTGGCGTACAGACGGTTGGGGTCGAGCTTAAGTACGTCGACCAGATATTCCCATGCGAAATCGATGGCCTCCTGCTTGAAGTAGTCGCCGAACGACCAGTTGCCCAGCATCTCGAACATGGTGTGGTGATAGGTGTCGTGGCCTACTTCCTCAAGGTCGTTGTGTTTTCCGGAAACGCGCAGGCACTTCTGCGAGTCGGCCACGCGGCGGCTTTCGGGTACGCGGTTGCCCAGGATGATGTCTTTGAACTGGTTCATTCCGGCGTTGGTGAACATCAGTGTCGGGTCGTCCTTCAGTACCATGGGTGCCGAGGGAACAATTTTATGTCCGCGCTCGCGGTAGAACTGCTTGAACGATTCTCTTATTTCCTTTGCGGTAAGCATATTGATATATATTGTCTTCGAATTGAATGTTATTGACTTCGAATTGAATTGCAAAATTAGCAAAAAATCACTACTTTTGCAACTTGACAATGAAGTTAGAACGTGAGTAATCAGCAATATTACAGATATAATCCCGAGACGGACAACTTCGAGAGGGTGTTTCCGACGCTGCGGCGGCGGATGGTCAGTATGGGGCGCTATCTGTTGATATCTTCAGTGATAGGGGTGGGGCTGTTCCTTATATTCTATTATATCCTCGACACACCGGGCGAGCGCCGGCTGCGGCAGGAGAATGCGACGCTTAAGCAGCAGTACGAGATCCTGAACCGCCGTGTGGACAATGCCCAGAGCGTGCTGACCAAGATCCAGAACCGCGACGACAAACTGTACCGCGTCATGCTGCAGATGGAGCCGGTCAACGACATGTACCGTTACGCCGGATTGAACAACGACAAGCGTTACCGCGAGCTGAACAGTGTCTCGGACGGTGGCCTGATCAAGTTCATGACTCAGAAGGTTGACATGCTGGAGCGGCAGATCTACGCCCAGTCGCTGTCGTTCGACCAGCTTAAGCAGACGGCCCAGTCGCAGAAGGGTAAGCTGGACCATATACCGTCTATCCTGCCGGTACCGGTCAAGAGCACGGTCCTGTCGGGTGGCTACGGTATGCGCCGCGATCCGGTCACGGGCGTGGCAAAGTTCCATGCGGGACTCGATTATTCCGGGGCGGTCGGTACGCCGGTCTATGCCACTGCCGACGGCAAGGTCACCGTGGCCGAACGACGTAATACCTACGGAAATATGATCGAGATCGACCACGGCTACAATTATCAGACGCGCTACATGCATCTGTCGCATATGTCGGTCGAGCCAGGTCAGCGGGTAGAAAAGGGACAGGAGATAGGTCGGCTTGGATCAACGGGCAAGTCCACGGCGCCACATTTGCACTACGAGGTGCGGTTCCGCGGCGAAGCCCAGAACCCGGTCAATTATGGTTTCTCGGACCTGGATCCTGAGGAATATGCCGAGTTTGTATCCCAGGCGGAGAACGCCGGCGACATCATGGACTGAGTAATTGATTGTTGCATAACGGAATTATGGATAACGAGATTTTCGATAAGAAATACTATAAGATACGGGATGTGTCGGCCATGCTGGACGTTCCGACGTCGACCTTGCGATACTGGGAGTCGGAGTTCCCGGAGTGTGCTCCGCGCCGGAGTGCCACTAACCAGCGCTACTACACGGCCGAGAATATCGAGAGTTTTCGCATAATCCATTATCTGTTGAAGGTCAAGGGCCTGCGCATGGACGCGGCCAAGGAACAGTTCCGTTCCAACCGCGAGAACATCTCCAAGCGCATGGAGGTGATCGACACACTG
>DXXK01000092.1 GCA_019416425.1 Bacteroidales bacterium | reverse complement strand
TCCATATTCATCCCTACTCCTCTAAAATCCGTATTTTCGGCCATGACAGATCATCATCGCCCACATTGTCCAATGGTTATTATATTGCCCCGAAATAAATTTTCATGAATTTCTTATAAAGAAACCGCTGTTTCCATCGTTTTGTAGATTGAACACTTTGTTTTAATTTTGCATTTAACTTTTGCGGAGTCTCTCTGCCACCGTATCAACGTCAACTATGAAAGTAAAACGCTACATGGTCATCATCAATCCCATTTCCGGCACCGGGACCCCAGTGGACCTGGAACGGAAAGTACGCGCCGCGCTGGGAGGTGACGGCCGCGAGGTCGAGATCCGCTACTCCGAACGGCAGGGACATTGCGCAGTCCTGGCTTCCGAGGCAGTGAAACGTCGTTTCTATGCCGTCATCGTCGCCGGCGGCGACGGCACCATCAACGAGGTGGCATCCGCACTGCGCGACACTCCCGTCAATATGGGTATACTGCCCCGCGGGTCGGGCAACGGACTGGCAAGGCATCTGGACATGTCCATCGACATCGACAAGGCGCTGCGCGTCATCATGGCCGACAAGGCCGTCCCTTGCGATTACGGCACCGCCAACGGCCGTCCTTTCTTCTGCACGTTCGGTCTGGGCTTCGATGCCGCCGTCAGCCATGATTTCGCCACCATGAGACGGCGCGGCCTCACATCCTACATCCGATCCGCACTCCGGGAATATATCAAATATTCGCCTAAGGAATACAGCATCACCACCCACGACAAGACAGTCCGGGTCAAGGCGTTTCTAATCGCGGTCTGCAACGCCTCGCAGTACGGCAACAACGCATACATCGCTCCCGATGCCTCCATCCGCGACGGAATGCTGGACATAACCATAATCCATGCCGGCAATCCACTGACCCGCGCCATCGTCGGAGTGGACCTGTTCACAGGTTACCTTAAACGAAACGTGCTGGTACAGACACTACGCGTCAAGCAGGCGGTAATCAGGCAACATCCCGGTCCCGCGCATGTGGACGGCGACCCCGTATATATGCCCGAGCAGATCCGTGTCAAGTGCCATCCGGCGCGGCTAAACCTATTCGTCGACCCCAAACGGCATGCCTTCCATCCCCTGCTTACTCCACTACGCTCAATGCACTTCGACTTCTGGTTCTACATAAACTCTCTGATAAGCAGACTTATAAGCCGAAATCCCAAATCCTGAAAGCTCCTCATGCAGCAGGGAGAGGCTCCGAAGAGCCCGATTTATTTGGCTATTCCCCCGATTTTTATTAACTTTGCGCGTTAATAGCTTTGAAAATTAATCATAATGGCACATAATAACAACACACCGGAAGAGAAAACCGCGATCGAGAACCTCAATGACACTCTCACTGAAGCGGGAAAGAAATTATCCGACAACCAGAGCATCATCTGGTGGACCATCGGCAGCATCGCAGTGATCGCAGCTGCCATCATAGCATACCTGTTCCTGTACCGCGCTCCGCACCAGAACCGTGCGTTCGAGGCGTTCAACCAGGTTGAGATCTCAGCTATGGGCAACGACTCCATCGCCGCATCCCAGTACAAGAAGGTATCCGACGAGAACGGCGGCACCACAGCCGGCAAGCTCGCCGCTCTGTCCGCAGGCGAGGCTTACTTCAACCAGGGTAAGTACAAGGAGGCAGTGGAGTGTCTGGAGAAGTTCAGCAGCTCCGAGCCTGTCCTGAACGCCAGCGCTATTGTCCTGACCGGAGACTGCTACGTCAACATGAAGCAGTACGACAAGGCCATCGCTTGCTTTCAGAAGGCCATCTCCAAGGCCGGCAAGAACGACCAGATCGTACCCCGCGTACTCCTGAAGATGGCCAATGTCTACGACAGCCAGAAGAAATATCAGGAGGCCCTGGGCTGCTACGAGCAGATCAAGAAGGAATATCCACAGTTCCAGCTCGGCAACGGAATGAGCATGGACGCCTATATCGCTCGCGAGAAAGCCCGTACAGGCAAGTGATTCGAAGACCCCACCCCCCTATATGTCGAACGGGGTCTGAGAAATGGAAATATTAAATTTTGCTAATGGTCTCCGCTGCGTGGCGGAGCACAGTGCTGGCCCGGTGTCTTACATCGGGCTTGCTGTCAATGCGGGGAGCCGTGACGACGAGACCGGCATTTACGGGCAGGCCCACTTCGTTGAGCATACCATATTCAAGGGAACCAAACACCGCCGCGCCTGGCATATCTCCAACCGCATGGAGTCCGTAGGCGGCGAGTTGAACGCTTTCACCACCAAGGAAATGACCATGGTCTACACCATCGCTCCGACCGGCTATGCCGGCCGGGCGCTGGAACTGCTGAGCGACCTGGTCAAAAACGCCTCTTTCCCCGCTCCCGACACTGAGCGCGAACGTGACATCGTCATCGAGGAGATTCACTCCTACAGGGACAATCCCTCGGAAGCGGTATTCGATGAGTTCGATGAGCTGATCTACGCCGGGTCCGACATGGCCCATAACATACTGGGCAGCGAGGAATCGGTCCGTCGGCTCACAGGCAGTGACGCCCGTAGATTCCTGGACCGTTTCTACAATCCGCGCAATATGACATTATACTGCGTCGATGCCGACCCGGGACGCGCCATGAAGCTGGCGGAACGATATTTCGGTGATATGAATTTTCCGCAAGCCGTTACACTGCGCGCCACTCCCAAGGTGGTCGATCCTTTCGACGTAACCCGTGACCGTGGCAACTCACAGGCCAACACCTTGCTGGGTGTCAGGATTCCGGACCGCTACGATTCTATGCGTTATCCGCTGACCCTGTTCAACAACCTGCTTGGAGGCCCGGCGATCAACTCGATACTCTGCCAGCAGATCCGCGAACGCCGCGGACTGGTCTACTCCATTGAGTCCAACGTGGTGATGATGTCGGACTGCGGTACGTTCACAGTCTACTTCGGTTCCGACCGCCAAACCGTGAACAAATGCACGCGTCTGGTGCGCGAGTCCATCGACCGGCTGGCCCAGGACACATTGTCCCCACGTGCATTCGCCAAGGCACGCGACCAGTTCTGCGGACAACTCAGCGTGCTGAGCGACAACCGCGAGAACTGCGCGATGAGCCTGGGCCGGTCACTGCTGATGTACGGCGAGGTACGCGGTCTTGACTATAATATCGAGCAGGTTCGTGCCGTCACGGCCCATCAGCTCCGCAACGCCGCCGAACTGGTGGCCTCTCAAACACTCTCACGACTTATCCTGACATGAAAATAGCCGATATTGACCTTGGCGAGCGCCCTGTGCTGCTCGCGCCGATGGAGGATGTGACCGACCCTTCGTTCCGGCTGATCTGCCGCGAGCAGGGGGCAGCGATGGTCTACACTGAATTCGTGTCGGCCGAGGCCCTGGTACGCGACATCAAGTCAACAACACGCAAGCTTACCATCGATGACCGCGAACGTCCCGTGGCAATACAGATCTACGGACGTGAACCCGAAGCAATGGTCCAGGCCGCCAAAATCGTCGAGGAGGCTCGCCCAGACATCATCGACCTGAACTTCGGCTGTCCTGTCAAGAAGGTCGCCGCCAAGGGTGCCGGAGCAGGCATGCTGCGTGACATCCCTAAGATGCTGGACATCACCCGACGTGTGGTTCAGGCCGTGTCAATTCCCGTCACAGCCAAGACGCGGTTGGGATGGGACTGCGAGAACAAGATTATCTGCGACCTGGGTCCGCAGCTTCAGGATTGCGGCATCAAGGCCCTGGCCGTCCATGGCCGCACCCGCAGCCAGATGTACACAGGCGACGCAGACTGGACCCTGATCGGACAGCTGAAGGCCGACCCCCGCATGGATATTCCCGTCATCGGCAACGGCGACATCACCACTCCCCAGCAGGCCAAGGCAGCCTTCGACACGTACGGCGTCGATGCAATCATGATCGGCCGTGCCTCTTTCGGCGCCCCCTGGATTTTCCATGACGTACGCCAGATGCTGGACACCGGAAGCTATACCCCCCTCTCTGTCCCTGAGAAACTGGAATTGCTGAAACGTCAGATCCGCGAGAGCATCGACCGTATCGACGAATACCGGGGCATCCTCCACATCCGTCGCCATCTGGCGTCATCCCCGCTGTTCAAGGGTCTCCCCGACTTCCGGCAGACACGCATCCGCATGCTCCGGATCGAGAAGGAGCAGGAACTGCTGGACCTCCTCGACGAGATTGAGCAGACGTGGCTAAGATCTGACAGGATTTGAACCGCCAACCACCGGAAGTATGATAACAATCGTGATTCCTCTGTATAACAAGCGTGACCTGATCGCACGGACGTTGAGGTCCGTCGCCGCAGGCGATACACGGGACTGTGAGATTATTGTGGTGGACGACGGGTCGACCGACGGCGGCGCCGAGACTGCAGCTACGGCTGCACACCAGCTTGGCCTTAAGGACTTCCGCATCGTACCGCAGGAGAACGCCGGAGTCGCATGCGCACGCAACAGGGGCATCGCGGAAGCTTCCGGCGAATACATAGCCCTTATAGACGCCGACGACGAATGGAAGCCCGATCATATCCGAACGCTCCGGAAACTTGCCGAGGCTTTCCCGCAATGCGCGGTTTTCGCAACAGGTTATGATGACGTCATGTCCGATGGCCGCATTGTCTCGAACAGCATTAAGTGCCTGGATTTCGAGGGGGACTGCGGCGTCATCCAGGACTATTTCGAGACCGCCTGCGATTCGGTCCCTCCGCTTTGGACATCGGCTGTAATGGTTCGCCGCGATGCATTGACCGCCATCGGCGGATTCCCCGAAGGCGTGAAGTCCGGCGAGGACCTTCTGACCTGGGCGCGCCTGGCCTGCAGGTACGGAATCGCCTACAGCGTCAGGTCCACGGCTCTGTACAACCATGGCTTCAGCAATCCCCGTCCTCCTGAAACGGACGATGTGGTGGGCCGGGAACTCCAGACATTGTATCGTGACTCGCCCGACACCAAAGGGTTAAGGGAATATGTGGCCCGGTGGCACAACATGAGGATGAGCCGCTGTCTGGCGCACAGGATGTACAGCCAGGCATGGAAAGCCATGTGCCGCTCCCTGCGTTACCGTCCCACCCTGCGCATTCTCAAGCCTCTGGCGCAATTCACCCTTCTTGGATTGAAGAACCGCTGACGCTGCCGGCATCAACCTTTGTTTCTACGGGACAGATACTGAAGGCTCTCGCGGAATATCTCCGAGCCCGATATCCACATGATTCCGGAATATAGCGCCACGGCAATAACGATCTTGAGCGCCAGGGACAGAATCATTGACCCGATGCCGCGGGTCAGCAGCCAGGTGACGCCCATCACCACGGCAGCGGCCAGAAAGTACGGGACTATATCCCGGAGCACATCTGCCAGCCTGAGGCCGGTATGCTTATGTGCAAAGTATTGCCATACGAACAGCCACAGGATATTCACCATAGTGTACACGACGAGCATTGTGTGGAGTCCGAAAGGATAGGAGGCGACGATGCATGCCAGCTGGATGACGCCGAGCCCGATGGTGCACCACATGTAGATGCGGGGAAGTCCCTGGCTGTTGAACAGATTGCCGTAAAGTGTGGACATCGGCATGAACGCTCCCCACAGGCACAGTATCTGCATCACGGGCACGCATGGGAGCCATTTGTCGGTGATGGTCAGCACTATCACCTCCTTCGACACCAATGCGAGTCCAAGCATTGCCGGAAATGACAGAAAAGCAATGAAACGCAACATCTTGCGGAACACTCGCTGCAGACGCGCATTGTCGTTGGACACCTCGCGAAGCACAGGCTGCCCCACGCTGTTGGTCATGCCAGAGAGTGTAGAATATCCCATGGTGGTCCACTTGTTGCCCTGTGTGAAGTATCCTGTCTGCCTCATTCCGTAGAACCGGCCCAGCAGCAATGCGAAGACGTTGTTGTTTATGTGGGTGAACAGCGACGTCAGCAACTGCCGCACGCCGAATCCGAACATCTCGCGGATCGGATTTAGATTTATCCGCAGGCTGGGACGCCACGGACAACGCAGCCAGATCAGCAGGGAGCTGATGCCGGAGTAGAGCACGGTCTGGACAGCCAGACCCCAATACCCCCATCCGTTGTAGGCGCACAGGACACCCACACTACCCGACACCATGATGGCTATTATCGTTATGGTGCTTCTCTCCTTCACCATCAGGTTGCGGAACAGATAGGCCGTCGGCGCACCGGACACGCACCCCAGGAAGAAACTGAGGAACAGGAACCGAGACAGCGCAGTCATCTCGGGTTGCCGGTAGAACCGCGCTATCAGTGGGGCCAACCCGAACAGCAGGCAATAGAACATGGTTCCTGAGACAAGATTGAACCAGAACACCGCGTTGTAGTCGTTGTCGTCCGCATTTTTCTTATTGACTATGGCCAGTACGAAACCGCTGTCGGCAAACATGCCTGCCGCAGCCGAGAACAGCGTCAGGGCACCGATGGTTCCGTAGTCGGATGGTGTAAGGAGACGCGACAGGAAAATCCCGAAGAAGAGATTCAGCAACTGCAATGTACCGTTGCCCACACTGCCCCACAGGAGTCCTTTGGCCGTTTTCTGTTTTAACTTAGATTCCAAGACGATGCTGTTTTAATGATGCGGATATGGTGAGGTACATCCAGTTCGGAAATCCCGAATCGCTCATTCTAAATGGCCTTCCGGTCGCATTATATAACGTCATGACACGCTCAATCAGCATAAAACGCGATGATTTTGTTTAAAATTTTGTAGTTTGGAATAAAATTGTTATTTTTGCACCGAATATTCACCGACACCAATCAAGTCGAATTCTTTTTGTATAAAAAAATCGAGAAATTGGTCTCCACTTAAATTTAAACACAAATTCCTAAACACGAAACCTAAAGGGTACACCCAGGCAGCGATGCCGAGTGTCTGCACTGAAACAATTATGGAAGAAGCGAAGAAACCTAAACGCCCGCGCATTGGCGTCAGCAGCGCGAACATTGCCAATGATTATACCCAAAACAATGACAATGCCCACTATGAAAAAGTAAATTACCCTGCCGCCGATGCATCAGGAAGCGAGGGAAGTGAAGGACATGACGCTGAACGTACACAGCGCCCCTACCAGCAGCGTCCCTATGGCTACCAGCAGGGTGGCTATCAGCAGCGTCCGGGCGGTTACCAGCAACGTCAGGGAAGTTATCAGAACCGTCAGGGAGGCTACCAGAACCGGCAGCAGGGCGGATACCAGAACCGGCAGCAGGGCGGATACCAGAACCGTCAGCAGGGCGGCTACCAGAACCGTCAGCAGGGTCAGCCGGGTCAGTCCGGCTCCTATCAGCAGCGCAGCCAGCAGGGCGGCTACCAGAACCGACAGCCGGGCGCCTATCAGAACCGGCAGGGCGGATACCAGAACCGCCAGCAGGGCGGATATCAGAACCGCCAGCAGGGGGGATACCAGAACCGCCAGCAGGGCGGTTTCCAGCGCCGCAACAATCAGCAAGGATATCAGAAACGCCAGTTCACGCCGCGTCCCAAGCAGGTGGACTACGTTCTGGAAGACATCGATCCGAATGCTGAGATCCGTCTGAACAAGTATATGGCGAACGCCGGCCTCTGCAGCCGTCGCGAAGCCGATGAATACATCCAGGCCGGAAAGGTCAAGGTCAACGGCAATGTCGTGACCGAGCTCGGTACCAAGATCACACGCAACGACGTGGTGGAATACGACGACAAGGTCGTTACGCCCGAGCGCAAGTGCTACGTGCTGCTCAACAAGCCTAAGGACTGCGTCACAACCAGCGACGACCCCAACGGACGCACAACCGTGCTGGACCTGGTCCGCAACGCCTGCACCGAGCGTATATATCCCGTCGGACGTCTGGACCGCAACACCACCGGTGTCCTGCTCCTGACCAACGACGGCGACCTGGCTTCCAAACTGACACATCCCAAGTTCGTCAAGAAGAAGATCTACCACGTATGGACCGACCGCGAGATCAGCGAAGACGACATGCAGCGCATCGCCGACGGCATCGAGCTGGATGACGGAGAGATCCACGCCGACGCAATCAGCTACGTCAGCGACGAGCGCAACCAGGCCGGCATCGAGATCCACTCCGGACGCAACCGCATCGTTCGCCGCATCTTCGAGCATCTGGGATACCGTGTCACCAAACTGGACCGCGTTTACTTCGCCGGTCTTACCAAGAAGAACCTGCCCCGCGGACGCTGGCGTTACCTCACTCAGGAGGAGGTCAACATCCTGCGACAGGGAGCCTTCGAGTAATATTCGAATTTAACCAATGGAAAAGATTCGCAGAACCACCATAAAGGGGATTCTCGCCAACCCGGGCGAGTTTGAGAACAAGACAGTAGACGTCAAGGGCTGGGTGCGCACCCGACGCGGCAACAAGAACGTACAGTTCGTCGCCCTCAACGACGGCAGCACCATCAAGAACCTGCAGATTGTGTTCGACCTCGCCAGGACCGGCGAGGAGGAGCTGAAGGCCGTGACCACGGGCAGCTCCATCCACGTACAGGGCAAGCTGGTGCCCAGCGCCGGCAAGGGCCAGAGCGTCGAGGTCCAGGCCGATGAGTTCGAGCTCTACGGCACCGCCGCTCCCGAGTCGTATCCGCTGCAGAAGAAGGGACACACCCTGGAATTCCTGCGCGAGAAGGCTCATCTGCGTCCCCGTACCAATACGTTCGGCGCCGTGCTCCGCATCCGCCACGCCTTGGCCTTCGCCGTCCACAAGTTCTTCAACGACAAGGGATTCTACTATTTTCACACCCCGCTGATCACGGCTTCCGACTGCGAGGGGGCCGGCGCACAGTTCCAGGTGACCACACTGCCGCTGGACAAGCTCCCCCTGGACAAGGACGGCAAGGTGGACTATAGCCAGGATTTCTTCGGAAAGATGGCCTCCCTGACCGTTTCCGGCCAACTGGAGGGCGAACTCGGCGCCACCGCGCTGGGCTGCATCTACACCTTCGGGCCCACCTTCCGCGCCGAGAATTCCAATACGCCCCGTCACCTGTCGGAATTCTGGATGATAGAGCCGGAGATGGCCTTCTACGAGATTGAGGACAACATGGACCTGGCCGAGGAGTTCATCAAGTACTGCATCAACTACGCTCTGGAACATTGCGCCGACGACATCGAGTTCCTGGCCGAGCATTTCGACAAGGAACTGGTGGACCGTCTGCACTTCGTGGTCAAGAACGACTTCGTACGCCTCCCCTACACCGAGGGCATCAAGATCCTGGAGGAGAGCGGCAAGAAGTTCGAGTTCCCCGTCTACTGGGGTGTAGACCTGGCTTCGGAGCACGAGCGCTACCTGGTTGAGGAACACTTCAAACGTCCAGTCATCCTGACTGACTATCCCAAGGAGATCAAGGCGTTCTACATGAAGCTGAACGACGACGGCAAGACCGTCCGCGCCATGGACGTACTGTTCCCCAAGATTGGTGAGATCATCGGCGGCTCGCAGCGCGAGGAAGATTTCGACAAGCTGAACAATCGTGTCAAGGAGCTGGGACTCACCGGCATGGACTGGTATCTCGATACACGCCGCTACGGTACGGTGCCCCACTCTGGCTTCGGTCTGGGGTTCGAGCGTCTGGTGCTGTTCGTCACCGGCATGCAGAACATCCGCGACGTGATTCCCTTCCCCCGTTACCCGAACAATTGCGAGTATTGACACGTTGAGACGAATCAATTCCCTAATATTCACGCTATTGACAATCCTGCTCTTCGGTCTCCCCGTCAGGGGTTCCGAAGGGCGGGATTCCCTCGTTGTGAGCCTGCTCACCGCATGGCCCGGAAGCGAGGTCTATGAACTGTGCGGACACAGCGCCCTGCGCATCCGCAACGTTACCAACCCCCTGACATGCGATTCCGTATGGAACTACGGTGTCTTCAACTTCAACGAACCGAATTTTGTAGCCCGATTTGTCCGCGGCGAGACGGATTATATGGTCGCAGGTTATCCCACTGCGTTTTTCTTTCCGGAATACGCCGAAGCCGGCCGTCGCCTTCTGGAGCAGGATCTGAACCTGACGCAGGACGAGGCCTACCGTTTACGCGGCTTGCTACGCACGGAGGCTTTGCCGGAGAACCGCACCTACCGCTACAACTATGTGCGCGACAACTGCGCCACTCGTATCACCGCCCGTCTGTCCGATGCCGTGGGCGGTAAGATCCACTTCCCCGACAGCATTCAGTACGGCACCTTCCGCAAGGAGATGCGGGCGTTCCATCACGATTACCCCTGGTACCAGTTCGGCATCGACCTGGCTCTGGGCTCTGGGCTGGACCGTGACCTGCATCCCGACGACGAGATGTTCGTACCCATGGTCATGTCTCAGCGGTATGGCGCAGCCGTAATGCCCGACGGCCGCAAGCTGGTGACCGACACACGCGAGCTGCTGCCCGACAGCGGCCACGCCTCTCTTCCCCCCACTCCATGGTGGATGACACCTCTGTTCATCTTCGGTGTCATCTCCTTGACTGCAATTGGTTTCAGCATCGCCAAAATTGCAGGCGCACCATATCGGCCACGCCGGGTATGGACAACCATCTACGGATGCTGGTTCTTGATGCTGGCCGCAGCCGGATGCATAATCACCTTCCTGGTGTTCGCGTCCTCGCACGAGGCCACAAGCCCCAACATGCTGATCCTGTGGCTCAACCCCTTGCAGTTCCTTACAGTCATCGGATTGTTCTGGGAACCCTGGCGTCCCGTAGGCAGGATTATGGCGTGGTACAACATCATTGTTGTCGGAATTTTGTTAATAATATGGCCTCTGCAGCCGCAATGCGCCAATCCGGCGGTGTTCGCGCCGATGGCAGCCACATTCATGTTGGCTGTAACTTACGCAATATGCGACACTAAGCAGAGTTATAATAATAAGGATAATAAAAAGAAAAATGCACAGGTTAGCAACCGCCGGGTTACTGGGTCTGGTCGCGCTGGCGTGTCCGGAAACGGCCGACGCTCAGGGCGCCAAGCCTCGTCTCGTGGTGGGAATCGTAGTTGATCAGTTGCGCACCGACTATATGGAGCAGCTGCAGAACCTATTCGGCGAGAATGGGTTCAAGCAGCTCATGCGCGATGGTCTGTACCTGCGTGACGTGGACTTCAAGGCCTCCGGACTCGATGCCGCAAGCGGCACCGCCGTGGCCATGACCGGTTCCTGGCCTTCCTACAACGGCATCCCGGCCGCCATGGTCTACGACAGCGAGCTGCATGCCATGCGTCCTCCGCTGGCCAAACCGAGTACCACCGGCGCCCTCGGCAACGACTCATTCACCCCCGAGGCCCTGCGTCTCTCCACTATCGCCGATGAACTGGCCATAGCCGCCGACGGCAAAGCCTCAATATATTCCGTAGCCGCCGATCCTCAGCAGGCTGTCATTCTGGCAGGTCACGCCGCCGACAACGCAATCTGGCTGAACAACACTTCCGGACACTGGGCCACATCGGGATACTATGGCATCCTGAACAACGCCGCTCAGCGGATCAATTCCCGCAGTTCCGTGACCCAGCGCGTCGATACGATGGTATGGCGTCCCCTCACCGCCACTTCCAAGCTAAAGGGTAATCCTGCCAAGGGACGTCTGTTCGACTATAAGTTCACTCGCGCCGACCGAGACGTCTACCGTAAGATAGCGCTGACACCCGGCGGAAACCAGGCCGTCACCGACATGGCCATCGAGCTGATCAACCAGCTTCCCGTCGGCCCCGACAAGCAGGGAATGGTCAACGTGGCCTACACCGTAGCGCCGTATAAGTATGCCTTTGGCGACGGCGAGGCCGAGAGCACCGACGCATATCTGCGGCTCGACGCCCAGATCGGACGTCTCATCGAGGCCGTCGACAGGTACTGCGGCAAGGAGAACGCCGTGATCTGGCTCACTTCCACGGGCTACTATGACGCCGTGGCCAACGAGGATAAGCGCTACCGCATCCCCGGAGGAGAGTTCTCGCTTCGCCGCGCCAAGTCGCTGCTGAACTCCTACCTTGTGGCACGCCACGGTAACGGCGAGTACATCTCATCCATCCGCAGCGGCAACCTATATCTGGACCATAAGGCGCTGGAGGCCCGCAACCTGGATCCCAACGCAATCGCCGACGAGGCCCGTCAGTTCCTGGCGCAGATGAGCGGGGTGGAGCAGACCTTCACACGCGCCGAGATTCTGTCGCCCACATCGCCCGAGACAGTAGCCCTGAACGTAGGCTATGATCCCAAATATGGCGGCGACGTCCTGATTAGACTCTCGCCCGGATGGTCCGTGGTCGAGGACGAGAACGGCGCCACGCAGCGTACCAAACCGATGCGCCAGATGCCGGTCATGACTCCGGCTTTCATACTGGCACCCGAAGTCGTCAAGACCAAAGTCAATACGACTGTAGACGCCACGGCACTGGCGCCCACCATCACCGACATACTCCGCATCCGGTCGCCGAACGGCGCCCGCTCTCGGGCTCTTCCCGTCAGATAACAACCGCATTATTTACATAACCCATTACCCCGGCGCGGAGCCGGGACTTCATACACGCTAAAAGAAATTAACAAGATATGTTCAGCAACGTATTGAAAAAACTGTTCGGCAACCAGTCCGAGCGCGCCGTGCGCCCGCTGTGGAACCGACTCAATAAAGAAATCAACCCCGTTTCCGAGGAGTTGCAGAGACTCAGCCACGACGAGCTGCGCCAGCGCACCCAGGACATCCGCAAGCGAATCCACGCCAACGCCCAGGAATACCGCGACAAGATCGCAGAGCAGCGCAAACAGCTCGAGGAACTCCCCTATGACCAGCGCGAGCCATACTGGAAGGCGATCGACCAGCTCCGTGAGGATATGTTCGACAACTATGCCAAGGATCTGGACGACGTCCTGCCGGAGGTATTCGCCATCGTCAAGGAAACCGCCCGACGCTTCAAGGAGAACGAGACCATCGAGGTGACCGCCACCGACGCCGACCGCAAGCTGGCCCTCCAGGGCAAGGACTTCATCACCATCGACGGCGACAAAGCCACGTACCGCACATCGTGGCTGGCAGGAGGCAACATGGTGTCGTGGGATATGGTGCACTACGACGTCCAGCTGATCGGCGGTATGGTGCTGCACGGAATGATGAACGGCGGCAAGGTCACCAACAGCATAGCTGAGATGGCCACCGGCGAGGGTAAGACCCTGGTGGCAACCCTCCCCGTGTTCCTGAACGCACTGACCGGCGAGGGTGTCCACGTTGTCACGGTCAACGACTACCTGGCAAAGCGTGACTCCGAGTGGATGGGTCCGCTGTATCAGTTCCACGGCCTGACCGTGGGATGCATCGACAAGACCGAGCCCAACAGCCAGGAGCGCCGTGACGTATACAACTGCGACATCACCTTCGGAACGAACAATGAGTTCGGTTTCGACTACCTGCGCGACAACATGGCCGTGTCCACCGAGGACCTGGTACAGCGCGAGCAGCACTATTACGCCATAGTCGACGAGGTCGACTCCGTGTTGATCGACGATGCACGTACGCCTCTGATCATCTCCGGTCCTATCCCCAAGGGCGATGACCAGATGTTCAACGAGTTCAAGCCTAACGTGGAGAAGGTGATCAACGCCCAGCGCAAGCTGGCCCAGCAACTGCTGCTGGAGGCCAAGGAGAAGATTGGCAACGGCGAGACCGAGGAAGGCGGCCTGGCACTGTTCCGCGTCTACAAGGCGCTGCCTAAGCATGGCCCGCTGATCCGATACCTCAGCGAGGAGGGTATCAAGAACCTCATGCTCAAGGTCGAGGCCAAGTATATGCAGGACAACAACCGCGAGATGCCCAAAGCCGTCGAGCCCCTGTTCTTCGTCGTTGACGAGAAGAACCACAGCATCGAGCTGACCGACAAGGGTATCGAGGTACTGTCCGGAACCACCAGCGACCCCGACTTCTTCATACTCCCCGACATCGCCTCCCAGCTGAGCCAGGTGGAGAACGAGGACCTCACCCCCGAGGAGAAGCAGGCCAGGAAGGACCAGCTCCTAAAGGACTACTCCATCAAGTCCGAGCGCGTGCATACCGTCAACCAGCTGCTGAAGGCCTACACGCTGTTCGACAAGGATGTGGAGTATGTGATCGACAACAACAAGATCAAGATCGTCGACGAGCAGACCGGCCGTATCATGGAGGGGCGCCGCTACTCCGACGGGCTGCACCAGGCCATCGAGGCCAAGGAGGGCGTCAAGGTCGAGGCCGCCACGCAGACCTACGCCACCATCACCCTGCAGAACTATTTCCGTATGTACCGCAAGCTGGCAGGCATGACCGGTACGGCCATGACCGAGGCCGGCGAGTTCTACGATATCTATAAGCTCGATGTGATCGAGATCCCGACCAACAAACCGGTGATCCGCAACGACATGAACGACCGCGTGTACCGCACCAAGAAGGAGAAGTACGCCGCCATCATCGCCGAGGTAGAGGAGATGGTCAAGCAGGGTCGCCCTGTTCTGGTCGGCACCACATCTGTCGAGATATCGGAGCTGCTCTCCAAGATGCTTAAGCTGCGTCACATCCCGCACCAGGTTCTGAACGCCAAGCTGCACCAGCAGGAGGCGCAGATCGTGGCTCAGGCAGGCCAGACCGGCACCGTTACCATCGCCACCAACATGGCCGGCCGTGGTACTGATATCAAACTCAGCCCGGAGGTCAAGGCCGCAGGCGGTCTGGCCATCATCGGTACCGAGCGCCACGAGTCCCGTCGTGTCGACCGTCAGCTGCGCGGTCGTGCCGGCCGTCAGGGAGACCCCGGAAGCTCCGTGTTCTTCGTATCGTTCGAGGATACCGTGATGCGTCTGTTCGCCAGCGAGCGCGTCGTCAAGATGCTGGACCGTCTCGGTTTCAAAGAGGGCGAGATGATTGAGAACTCAATGGTAACCAAGAGTATCGAGAACGCCCAGAAGCGCGTCGAGGAGAACAACTTCGGCATCCGTAAGCGTCTCGTGGACTACGATGACGTGATGAACGCCCAGCGCAAGGGTGTCTACGACAAGCGCCAGAACGCCCTGCGCGGCGAGCGTATCGGTCTGGACATCGACAACATGACCAACCAGCTCTGCGACGACATCGCCGCCGCGGGCTACAAGAACTTCGAGGACTTCCGTCAGGAACTGCTCCGTGTCTTCTCCATCGACGCCCCCTTCACCGAAACAGAGTTCAACAAAATGAACAGCCAGGAGATCGCCGAGATCCTGTCGCGCACCGTCAAGGATACCATGGCCCGCAACAAGGACAAGATCTGCAAGGGGGCATATCCCTGGATCAAGAACTTCGTCGAGGAGCGCAACCTGACCGGTCCGGTAGTCGTGCCTATGACCGACGGACGTCACCGCTTCAACATCAGCTCGGACCTGATGGAATGCTACAGCAACGAGTGCAAGCCTCTGGCCAAGTCGTGGGAGAAGGCCGTGCTGCTCAGCAGCATCGACCAGTCCTGGCAGGAACAGCTGCGCGAGATGGACGAGCTGCGCCATTCCGTACAGAACGCCGCCTACGAGCAGAAGGACCCGCTGGTGATCTACCGTCTGGAGGCCTTCGAGATCTGGAAGAAGATGCTCTGGGAACTGAACTCCAAGGTTGTCGGCACGCTGATGCGTGGTTCGCTGGCTGTGCCCGACTTCGAGGAAGCCAAGCGTGCCGCCGAGGCCGAACAGGCCGCTCAGGCCGCCGCTCAGGCCGCTCAGCGCGCCGCTCAGCGCGCCGCTCAGCGCCCGGCTTACAACCCGTACGCCGGTTACAGCACAACCCAGGAGACCTACGAGGGCGAGCGCGCCCAGCGTGAGGCCGCCAAGAACGTAAACCGCTCATCCGGGCCGGCCAAGGCCCAGCCGGCCAAGGCCCAGCAGAAAGTAGGCCGCAATGACCCATGCCCCTGCGGTTCCGGCAAGAAGTACAAGAACTGCTGCGGACGCAACCAGTAATTATTAAGATCTCTTATGAATACACAGACACAGTATTTTATCATCATCGACGGCCAGCAGAAAGGCCCGTATCCACGCGAGGTCCTGCTGATGCAGGGCATGAAACCCGATACATATGTGTGGCGCGAGGGTATGGAGGCATGGGCCGCGGCCAATACTATTCCCGAACTCGCATCATTGTTTGTCGAGCAGCCCAATCCCGGCCAGCCCACTGAACAGCCCGTCCAGCAGCAGCAGCATGGTCAGCAGCCATACAACCAGCAGCCATATGGACAGCAACAGTATGGACAGCAACAGTATGGACAGCAGTCCTATGGTCAGCAGTCCTATGGTCAGTACCAGCAGAACAACGGATACAACAATGGATATAACTACGGATACAACAATGGGTACAACAATGTAGCCCATACCAACTGGCTGCCCTGGGCCATTGTCGCCACCGTGGTCGGATTCATGTGCAGCTGTATCGGCGTCGTATTCGGCATCATCGGCATTGTCAAGGCCAACAAGGCCAACAGCCTCTATGCCATGGGCGACGTCCAGGAAGCCGACATGAACAATTCTTCCGCCAAGACCATGACGATCATATCGTTCTGTCTGGCGGTAGTCGGATTCTTCGCAAGTATAATCCTGTTCATGACCGGCGCGCTGAGCGATCTCAGCAATCTGCAGAACCTGTAATACTCCCGGCAGAGGAATGATGTACTACGCTATGCTTGGCGAGACTCAGGTTGGTCCGATAACGTTGGACCAGCTTGCTGCTCTTGGCGTCCGTCCCGACACCTACATCTGGTGTAAAGGGATGGACGACTGGGGGCGTGCCGACGAGAACGGCGACATCTGCCGCTATTTCCGTCAGCGCCTCTCCCGGCTCAGGCATCCTGTATTGGCCGGACCGTCGGAGCCTGATGCCCCGCAACAGATCACGGCAACACAGGAGGAGGACTACAGCGCGGTTCCTCCCCGCTTCCGTTATTATGTCAGCAAGGCCGGCGGACCAGCTCCCGATCCGGTCGAACATGACCCCGCCGACCATGACCCCGCCACGCCTCCTCCGGCCGGCATGCTGCCAGTGGCGCTCCTGGCCACGTTAATATGTTTCCCCGTCACGGGCATAGTGGCCGTCTACTTCGCTATCAAGGCCCGCAACTTCTGGGCCGAGGCCAAACGTAGCGACTCCAAGTCATCCGGACCTCTGTACAGCGACGGCGAACGGGAAGCAATCCGCAATCAGATGGCCGATGCCGTACGCCAGTGCAAGATGTGGACAGGCATAACCATCTGCATGGGCCTGATACTTTACGCCGCTTTGATTCACCTGCTATGAAAGCTGTTCTGATTGGTGGCGGTGGTCACGCCCGATCCGTTGTCGAGGAATTCGGTCCGGAGCTGTTCAGCGGCTATGCCGCCCTGCAGGAGGCTGCGGTCCCCTTCGGTGTGCCTTACATCGGCTCAGACCATGACGTCAAGGACTCGGACTGTGCCGTACATATCGCCATCGGATTCAACGATGGATGCAGGTTGACATTACGCCGTAAGATCATCGATTTCTTCGACGGCATTCAGCTCGTCACACTCTTCTCGCACCATGCCGTGATTACGCGTAACTCGAAGATCGGCCAGGGTTGCGCCATCATGATCAATGCCGTGGTCAACCGCTCTGAATTGGGACGCCATTGCGTGGTGAACACCGGTGCCATCATCGAGCATGACTGCCGTATCGGCGAGAATGTCTTTATCGCACCCCGAGCAATCCTGTGCGGCGGGGTCACTGTCGGCGATGATGTCTTTATCGGTGCCGGTGCCATTGTCCGCAACGGTGTCTGCATCTGTGCCGGTGCATCCGTAGGCATGGGGGCTGTCGTCACCCGCAATATCACCGTGCCGGGCCTCTATGTGGGCAATCCGGCCCGTTTAGCCAGGAAATTCCAAGATGAGTAACAGAAAACTCAAGGTTTGCATCTTTACCGCCGCAAGGTCGGAGTACGGCCTGTTCCAGTGGATCATCTCCGACATGGAGCGTGACCCGCACATCGACCTGTCTCTAATTGTGGGGGGCGGCCACCTGTCGCCCGAGCAGGGAATGACCGTCCGTCAGATCGAGTCCGACGGACACGAAATTGCCGCACGGGTTGAGTTCCTGCTCTCCACCGCCACCGATACGGGCGTTGCCAAGTCTGCCGCCATGTGCGCCATGTCGATGGCCGATGTGCTGGACAGAATCCGGCCGGACGTCCTGTTGGTCCTGGGCGACCGCTACGAGCTGATGGCGGTCTGCTCCACAGCTTTGATGATGAACATTCCCATCGCCCACATCTCGGGCGGCGACATCACCGAGGGCGCCATCGACAATCAGATCCGCAACGCCGTCACCATGATGTCCGACTTGCATTTCCCCTGCACGGAGGAGTCGTGTCAGCGAGTCCTCGCCATGACCGGAGGATGCACTCCGGCCTACAACGTCGGTGAACCTGGCCTGGAGACATTCGCCCGCCACAAGCCGATGTCGCGTCAGGAACTGGCGGTATCGTTAGGCATAGACCCTGCAAAGCGATGGGTTCTCTGTACGCTCCACACCGAGACCAAGAAGCCGTTGGCTTACAGCATGGAGCTGGCCATATCCACCATGGAGGCCATGACGGCAATCCCCGACGCGGAGATTATCGTCACCGCGGCCAACGCCGATGCCGGCGGTTCGGAACTGAACGCTTACTATCGGGCGTTCTGCGACAGCCATCCGGGATTCCGGTTCATCCATTCGCTGGGCCACTCTCGATATCTGTCCATGATGTGGCAGGCTTACGCCATGATCGGCAATACCTCCAGCGGAATCCTGGAGGCACCGTTCACCGGCGTGCCGGTGGTTAACATCGGCAACCGGCAGAAGGGACGCCATCTCTGCGACAACATCATTACTCCGGCCGGCGTCACCCGGAACGACATCGCGTCTGCCATAGCGCGCATTCCCGACCGTCATCTTGAACCGGATCTCTATTTCGGCGACGGCGAATGTTCGGCCAAGATTATTAAACATCTCAAGGAAAGGTATCTGAAATGAAGACATTGGTCATTATCCCGGCCCGCGGAGGCAGCAAGGGAATCCCGCATAAGAACATCAAGCCGCTGGGCGGCAAACCGTTGATATGCTACGCCATCGACAATGCCCGTTCCGTGGCCGACGATGCCGACATCTGCGTCAGCACCGATGACCCGGAGATAGCCCGTACGGTGGAGGATTACGGTCTGATGGTCCCCTTCCTGCGCCCTGATTATCTGGCTTCGGATACCGCCGGAACTTACGAAGTCCTGCTGCATGCTCTGGATTTTTACGAAAAAAAAGGGCGGCATTATGATGCCGTCCTTCTGCTGCAGCCCACGTCACCGTTCCGAAACGATGACGATATCCGCGGTGCCATGGAGCTGTACGGCTCCGATATAGACATGGTGGTAAGTGTCAAGGCTGCTGCCGCGAATCCTTATTATAACTGTTTTGAGGAGGATGCGGAAGGATTTCTGTGCCACAGCAAGGGTGACGGCAAATACGTCCGTCGTCAGGACGCTCCGCCGGCCTGGGAATACAACGGCGCGGTCTATGTCATCAATCCCGAGTCGCTGAAGGCCTCGCCCCTCTCACGGTTCCGCAGGATCCGCAAGTTCGTCATGGACGACCTCCGCTCGCTCGACCTCGACACCCCTCTCGACTGGAAGATCGCCGAGCTCCTCCTGCCCGAAAATAATCCTACCTGTATGGACATGGCTTCACAATGTTGTCCTTCCAGCCCTATCCAATAGCAATGTTTGCAATTAAAATTTGCAATTATGCGGAAAAAATCTTAACTTTGCGCAACGATATGCGGTAGTAGCTCAGTTGGTAGAGCATCAGCTTCACAAGCTGAGGGTCGCGGGTTCGAGCCCCGTTTACCGCTCAGGACAAGAAAACGAGCCTTTCCAGGCTCGTTTTCTTGTATCCCACAGCGCGGTCAGGTCCGGTATGTCGGTATCCGCCACGGCGTTGACCCTTACTGACTTTACCTGACCTTATTGATCCTACCCGACCTTATTGACCCTACCCGACCCGTAGCTCATGACTTAGGCATGTTTTACCAAGCCGCCTGACCGCTCCGCGGTCAAACCGGTTTCGCGTAGCTAATTATACATTATGCATTCTTAATTGCGGCGGAGCCGTGAGTGAACCGGGCGTGGCGGGGAGTTGTTGGAATTAGAAAAGATTCCACTATGAGATGTTTGGTTTGGGTATTTATGATGCTGGCCGGGGGGCTCTGCGCCCTCGGCCAGAACAAGAATCTGCGTGACATGGCGATGGATTCCGCGCTGACAAGTCATAAACTGATATACTTCGGCAAGGGCGAGGAACCGCCCCGCGATACCGTCACAAACCTGATCCGGCAGTTCTACGAAAACCAGTTCCACCACTTCTCCGACCCGCTGGCCCCCTACTTCCTGTTCCTGTCCAAGGACTCCAAGCTGGCCATGGGCATGGGAGGCGCCGTCCGGATGCGTGCCTACTACGACTGGGACGGTTCAATCCCCTCGCCCGGCTTCGCCCCGTACCTGATTCCAATGCAGAAGGATCCGGCACGCGACCGCTACTTCGGCACCACGCCGGCAGGCACATGCCTCTTCTTCCGCGTGATCGGCACCAATAAGAAACTCGGCAACTACCAGATATACATCGAGGCAAACTTCAACGGCTACCAGGCCCGCGACTTCCATCTGAAGAAGGCCTACGCAACCATCAACGACTGGACCGTCGGATACGCCAACTCCACCTTCAGCGATCCGCAGGCGCTCCCCCCGATCATCGACGCCTCAGGCCCCAACGCCAAGATGAGCGCCACCTCAGTACTGGTCCGCTGGATGCACGACCTCCCCAAGGGCTTCACTATCGCCGCCTCGCTCGAGACACCCGACCAGAGCATCGAGACCGTCGAGAACCAGACCGCCAAGGCGACCCAGTACGTCCCCGACGTGGCCGTATTCGCGCAATGGCGCTTCAACACCTCCGACCATATTCGGCTCTCGGCGATATACCGCTCGCTGTCCTACCGCAACCTGCTGACATCCAAGAACAAGTATACTCCCGGCTGGGGCCTGCAACTGTCATCGCTATGGAGTCCGATACGGCCGCTGACACTCTACGGCACAGTCAACGGCGGAGCCGGATATGCCAGCCTGGGCGGCGACTGGCTGATGGGAAACTACGACCTGGTGCCCGACCAAGACAAACCCGGCAAGCTATATTCTCCCTATGTGGTAGGCGGCTTCGTCGGCGTGCAGTACAACATCACCCCATCCATATTCATCTCCGGCACATTCGGAGGCACGCGCTACTGTCCGAAGTACACCATGAAACCGAACGAATACAAGGAGGGCCTGTACATGGCCGCCAATGTCTACTGGTATCTGACGCCCCGCATCTCGTGCGGCGCCGAAATCGACCTGGGACGCCGACGGAACGCCGACGGCGCCACCGTCTGGGCCCGACGCGTCAACGCAATGGCCCAGTTTTCGTTCTGAGACATCCTACTCAATAAGGGCCCGCTGATTACGTTTATTAATCGGGTGGTACAGTCCGCCTTGATTATCAAATGAAGAATAAGCCGGGATTCCTCCTGCTGAGCATATCGCTACTCCTGCTGCTGGCCGTGGGAGCCACGGGATGCAAGACCCCGAAACTGAAGACGGCCGACGAGCAATTCGCGCGCGGCGAATACTTCGACGCCGCCAAGACCTACCGGGCCGTCTACAACAAGCTGAAACCCAAGGAGGACCGCGAGCTGCGCGGCCAGGTCGCATACCAGCTCGGCACCTGCTACCGCAAGCTCAACATGGCCGCACGCGCCACGGCGGCCTACCAGAACGCCGTGCGCTACGACTTCCATGACTCGATAGCCTACTACTATCTGGGCCGCTCGCTCCAGATGGAGGGGAAATACGCTCCGGCAATCGACGCTTACACCACATTCCTGCATTACGCTCCCGGCGACTTCCTGGCCAAGGAGGGCATCAGCGGATGCCGGAAAGCCATCCGCCAGAAGGAACTGCCTAAGAGCCGCTACATTGTGAAACTGGCCAAGAACTTCAACTCTCGCCGCTCCGACTTCGCCCCGATGTATCTGGACCGGGACCTGACCACCCTGTACTTCACCAGCAGCAACGAGAAGGCCACCGGCACCAACAAGTCCGAGATAACGGGCACCAAGAAATCCGACATCTTCTTCGCCACCAAGGACGAGAAGGGCAACTGGCAGCGTCCCGAACCCGCCGGCGGCGAGCTGAACACCGAGAACGACGAGGGCATAGTGTGCTTCAGCCCTGACGGACAGTCCATGTACCTGACCGTGGCCAAGCGCAACCCGGCCTCCGACTCGTCGGTGGAGATATACACCTCCCAGCGCAGCGACGCCACCTGGTCGGCACCCCAGAAGTTCGAGATCCTGAATGATTCAGTCTCCGCAGTGGGACATCCTTCCGTCTCGCCCGACGGGCGGTACCTGTACTTCGCCAGCGACATGCCCGGTGGATTCGGCGGCAAGGACATCTGGCGCATCAACCTGCAGGACCGCACCGGAAGCCTGGAGAACCTGGGCGAGCAGATCAACACTCCGGGCGACGAGATGTTCCCATACGCGCGTACTGACTCCACGCTATACTTCAGCAGCGACGGACACCCTGGATTCGGTGGCCTGGACCTGTTCCGCGCCCGCCTCAACAGCACTGGCGACCGCTGGAGCGTCGACAACATGGGCGTGCCTATGAACTCCAGCGGCGATGACTTCGGCATCACCTACGGCCAGGGCGAAAGCGGTTTCTTCAGCTCCAACCGCGGCGACGCCCGCGGCTACGACCACATCTACAGCTTCGACTACCCGGAGGTGAGGGTAACCATCTCCGGATGGGTCGTCGACAAGGATGACGAACCGGTTCCGAACGCAGTGATCCGCATTGTCGGCGACGACGGTTCCAACCAGAAGGAGGTGGCGCGTGACGACGGCTCGTTCAAGTTCAGCCTGCAGCGCGGCGTGAAGTACGTGATGATGGCCGGCGCCAAGGGATACCTGAACGTGAAGCAGGAATTCGAGAGCGACATCGCCGAGGAGGACCAGGACTACGGCGTGGACTTCATCCTGGCCGCAGTCTACAAGCCCCAGGTGGTGGAGAACATATTCTACGACTTCGACAAGGCCACCCTGCGTCCGGAATCCAAGGCTGCCCTGGACGAGATGGTGCAGATGCTGCGCGACAATCCCGGCGTAACGATCGAGATGGGCTCGCACACGGACCGCGTCGGTACCGACGAGTACAACGCCCGTCTGTCCGACCGTCGCGCCAAGTCCGTGGTGGATTATCTTGTCGCCGCCGGCATCTCGCCCGACCGCCTGACGTGGAAGGGTTATGGCGAAAGCGTGCCCAAGACCGTCACCAAACGCATCAACAAGGAATACCCCCAGTTCCCCGAAGGCACGGTACTGAACGAGGAATTCATCGACACGCTGGACGATGAAAACAAAGCGGCGGCTGATCAGATCAACCGCCGTACGGAATTCCAGGTCACAGCCCTGGACTTCAATGCCTGGTAACGTTATTTGGCTCCGACCATACGGTCAAGTCCATCGGCAATGGCCTCGAAGATGTCGTCTACGACTCCCGTTCCGTTGATGGGAATGTACTTGCCCTCGTTGTCGTAGTACTGACGCAGGGGATGCGTCTGCTCGTGGTACACCTTGAGACGGTTCTTGATGGTCTCGGGGTTGTCGTCGGCGCGTCCGGTATCCTTGCCGCGCTTTACCATGCGCTCCACAAGCTCGTCCTCGGGAACCTCCAGCCCGATCACGGCATGCAGGTCGGTGCCGCGCTTGCGTAGAAGTTCCTTCAACGCCTCGGCCTGGGGAATGGTACGGGGGAATCCGTCGAACACCACGCCGCGCTTGCCCTTGGCCTCGCGTTCCAGCGTGTCGTCCAGAATCCGGATCATCAGGTCATCGGGGATGAGCTGTCCCTTGGAGATGAACGCATCGGCCGTGCGGCCCAGCTCGGTGCCGCGACGGATATGGTCGCGAAGCAGCTCGCCTGTGGAGATGTGGTACAGTCCATACTTGTCGATCAACCTTGCCGACTGGGTGCCTTTGCCCGATCCGGGGGCGCCGAAAATTACGATATTAAGGTTATTGTCTGCCATGTCAGTCCTCCTTTATTACATATATGTCCTTCAGGTTACGCACCTTGCCGTCCAGGTCAAGTCCGTAGCCTATGATAAATTTGGGTTCGATCTCGAAAGCCACGTAATCGGGCTTGAAGCCTGTCTTGGAGCTCACAGGCTTGTGGAGCAGAGTCGCGAACCTTATGCTCCGGGGATTGCGCTTGCGCAGGTCGTTGACCATCATGGATGCGGTGAGGCCCGTGTCGACGATGTCCTCGATTATCACGATGTCGCGGCCGGCTATATCCTCGGTCAGGCCCATGACCTCCTTGACCTGGCCCGTGGAACTGGTTCCTTCGTAACTCTTGTAACGCACAAAGGAAATCTGCGAGTCATTGATTCCACACTCGCGTATCAAATCGGCTGCAAACATGAACGCGCCGTTCAGCACACAGATGAATAGCGGTGCCCTGCCCTGCATGTCGGCACGGATCTCGCCGGCTACACGCTTAACCTGCTCCTGGATTTTGTCTTGAGTTATGAACGGCACGAATGTGAGCCCGTCCACGGTTATCTGGTTTTCCATAACACTGATTTTTGTTGGAATCTTTATTTTTCTGCTACCGGTTCTTCCGGCTTCCGTTCATCCACGGATCGGAATATCGCCTCGTACACCTTGTCGGTGGCTCCGAGTTTCGACTGGATATACTGCTCGGCCCACTGTCCGCGCTTTCGGCGCCCGGACTCATCGTTCAGCAGGCTGTCGGCAATCAGCTCGAACGAGTCCCTGCCGCTGATGGGCAGCCCGCATCCCACCTTGGCCATCTCGTTGGCCTCGATGAACCGGGTGTGGTTGGGTCCGTAGATCACCGGAACGCCATATACCGCCGGCTCGTTGATGTTGTGGATACCAACCCCGAAACCGCCGCCGACATATGCCACGTCACAATACGCGTATGCACTGCTCAGAATCCCGAAACAATCTATTATCAGGACCTGCCTGCCCTGCGATGCCTCGGGATGGTCCTTGAGCTCGCTCATCAGTGCCGCTCCATGGTTGAAACGCGCCCTGAGCCGCTCCAGGCGCTGCGAATCGAACTCGTGCGGCGCTATCACAAGCTTAACCTCCGGATGGGCGTTGATCCACGGGACATAGACATCCTCGTCGAGCGGCCACGAGCTTCCGGCCACCATCACCATAGGCTTAATGCCATACTCAGGCGCCGTGAATGCCTCGAGCTCAGGAATCGGTCTGCGGGTGGCGCGGATGTTGGCCACCTGGTCGAATCGCGTGTCGCCCGTCACCTCCACATTGTCGATGCCGATGCCGTGCAGCAGCCTGCGGCTCTCCTCGTTCTGGACGAATATCGTCTTGAACCAACGGAGCCAGTCACCGTACCAGCTGAAGGACTTCTTGAAGAACTTCTGGCTGGGACGGAAGGCCGCGCTGATCAGATACGTGGGTATCTTGCGCCGTGACAGCTCCGCCAGATAATTGCGCCAGATCTCGTACTTTACAAAAATAGCCATCTCCGGCTTCACCAGCTCCAGGAAACGGTAGACCCGCACCGGAGTGTCGAAGGGAAGATAGCATACGCAATCGGCGCCGGCGTAATTCTTCCTGACCTCGTAGCCCGACGGCGAGAAGAACGTCAGCAGTATCTTGTACTCAGGATTGTCCTTCCGGATGCGTTCAATCAGCGGCCGGCCCTGCTCGAACTCTCCGAGACTTGCGGCATGCACCCACACCACACGGTCGCCCGGCTTGAGATGCTCGTTGATCGTGTTGCGGATCTGATGCTGCCCGGCATCAAGCAGATGGGCCTTGTGGTTGCCCAGTCCGGCCAGACCCACTCCCATTCGGTACAGCGCGATGCCTGCCGAGTAAACAGGAACCTCGAAACTGCGTCGGGCCCAGTTGGCGCTTATCTTCCGGAAATCCCTGAAACTCATATCTTCTTGATAGCGGTTCGGATGCGTCCGATCACCTCCGCCTTGGACATGAGCTCGGTGATGTCGAACATGTGCGGTCCACGGCATGCGCCGACAACCGCCAGACGGAATGCATTCATGACATTGCCCAGATGGTAGCCCTTGGAGGCTATCCAGTCCAGAACGATCTTCTCGGCGTTAGCCGAGCTCATATCGTCAATGCCCTCCAGCACACCGATCAGTTCCTCCATGATGGCCGGAGTCTCGGCGTTCCAGCGTTTCTTCACATCCTTCTCCGCATAACCCTGCGGCGCCTCGAAGAAGAATGAGCCCTGCTCCCACAATTCGGGAACCAGGTTTACACGGCCCTTGACCATACTGATGGCCTTGGCGATATATGCGTCGGAGAAGCCGGTGACGCCGTGTTCCTCCAGTACGGGACGGAACAACTCCGTCAGTTCGGTGTCAGCCTTACGCATTATGTATTCGTGGTTGAACCACTCGCCTTTCTTGAAATCGAACTTGGCGCCGGCCTTGCTGCAGTGGTCGAAACTGAACTTGCGGATCAGCTCGTCCATGGTCATCAGCTCGGAATCGTCGCCGGGGTTCCAGCCCAGCAACGCCAGGAAGTTGACCAGAGCCTCGGGCAGATATCCGCGCTCGCGGAAGCCGGAGCTTATCTCTCCGCTCTTGGGGTCGTGCCACTCCAGCGGGAAGACGGGGAATCCGAGTTTGTCGCCGTCGCGCTTGGACAGCTTACCGTTGCCCACTGGCTTCAGAAGCAGAGGCAGATGCACGAACTGCGGCTGCGTGTCCTTCCAGCCGAATGCTTCGTACAGCAGCACATGCAGCGGTGCTGAGGGAAGCCATTCCTCACCACGGATCACATGGGTTACCTCCATCAAATGGTCGTCGACGATGTTGGCGAGGTGATATGTGGGGAGATCGTCGGCACTCTTGTAGAGCACCTTGTCGTCCAGAATATTGCTGTTGACAGTCACCTCGCCGCGGATCAGGTCGTTGACCTTAACCTCGCGGTCGGGCTCAATCAGGAAACGTACAGTGTACTGGGTTCCCTCGTCGATCAGTTTCTGAACCTCGTCGGCCGGCATGGTCAGCGAGTTGCGCATACGGCCACGTGTGGAGGAATCATATTGGAAATTGGGAATCTCGGCACGTGCGGCCTCCAGCTCGGCAGGGGTGTCGAACGCGATGTACGCCTTGCCTGCGTCAAGAAGCTTCCTGACATACTCGCGGTAGATGTCACGACGCTCCGACTGCTTGTAGGGTCCGAACCCGCCGCCCTCGCGCACGCCTTCGTCGATACCGATGCCCAGCCATGCCAGCGACTCATTGATATAGTCCTCGGCCCCGGGCACAAAGCGATGGGAATCAGTATCCTCAATACGCAGTATCATATCGCCCCCGTTCTGACGGGCGAATATATAGTTGTAAAGCGCCGTCCTGACGCCGCCTATATGCAACGGCCCTGTCGGTGAGGGCGCAAATCTTACTCGTACTTTTCGTTCCATGATGCAAAATTACGAATTTATTCCAAATTACCCTAACTATCCTACAAAAAATTTGAACCAGGGCAACCCCCCAGACGCT
>DXXK01000091.1 GCA_019416425.1 Bacteroidales bacterium | reverse complement strand
TCTCTCCCTTATAATTCTCATTATTGGTTCTGATCCAGGTGTCGGCGACATCGGCGAACTTAGTGGGTTCCGGTGCGTCCTGGGCGGCGGCGAGGAGGGTTGTGAAGGCCACCAGGACTGCTAATAGTGTTTGCTTCATTTGTTTAGTTTGTATTTATTTTTTGTTTATTTTATAGTTTTGTATTGCAGCCATGATATACACGAAAGTGGGTTGGATGATATCCGAACCGTAAGGACATGCTTCGGGATACCGGATGGGAATCAAACATCGGGAAGCGATGTCCCTACAGGCCGGGTATCAATCAATTACTTTACCAGGACCTTCTTGCCGGAGCGGATGTAGATACCGGCGGGAAGACGGCTCAGGTCCTTGCCGCAGTACAGGCCCGTCAGGTTGTAGATCGGAGCATCCTCGTCATAGACTACGTCGCCCTCGATCTCGATGACGTCCGAGCTGGCGGCGGCAGCCTTCAGGTCCTCAAGCGTCTTGAAGGTACGCACCCAGCGGAACTTGGCAGGCTGGTTCAGCGACTTGAAACGAAGCTGCAAGGGCAGCGCTGTAGTCTGGTCCGTGGCCACTACGGTCTTGGCCTCACCCTTGGTGTTCATGAACGAACCATCGGTAAGGTTGTAGTAGAACACGTTCTCAGGCACCTTGCCAGCAAACTTGTTGAAACCGTTGTTCCAGGAATTCGCACCGGAATACAACGCCACCTCTGTGCTCTCCGGCATTTCTACGCAATATGCCAGGAAAGGATAGTTGCCGCCATGGAATGGAAATGACCAGCTGCGGCCCAGACGGGCGGTGCCGTCACCCTTGGCCGTAAGGGTCATCACGCCATCTCCGAATTCCACCGTACCGTTGGCACCGGGAACAGCCCAGACATTCTCCTCCTCGCTGGCAAACGTATCGTTCAGCTCACCCCAAAGGAAACTCACAGGTTCCGTAAGTTTCACGGTGCCATTATCTGTATAGCGAACCCAATAAGCATACCCCGCTACTGTACCCTCGATGGTCTTGTCCTCAAAATGTCCCAGGCTGTTGTCCCGCGAGATTACCTCGGCCTCCTCCACATTGTCTGAAACGCTGCGAAGCACCTCGACATTCTCGGCAAGGATACCGCTGAACTCCCAGTCGGCTACAAACTTGCGTGCCTGCGCATCCAGATATCCGGTCAGCTCGGCCTTCTTCTCCTGCGAGCTGTTGTAGACCAGCTTCACGGACTGGATATTAAGGCTCGGATCGCCGGCAACGACATACAGACGCAGCACCGACGCCCCGGCGGGAACAAATACCTTGGCCACTTTGGCCTCGGTCATGGCGGCAGCCACGGGCAGCGTACCGGAAACCATATCCGAACCTGCCACAGCCGCACCCAAGGTAACAGCCTTACCGGACTTGTAGGTAACGACAACATCGTAGGTATCGCCTACAGGCGAAGCGATTGTGTAGCTCGTCCACTCACCGTCGCGGCAGTCGTTTACAACCCATGCATCGGCTACCTTGATCAGCGACACCCCGCCGTCGGGACGATAGGCCGAAGCCGTGGCGGGCTGCACTTTGTGATAGGTATGGCCCTCGCCATTCTCGCTCTGGTTGTAATAGTCATAGTCAGCCGCGCTGAAAGAACCGGGCACATAATGTATACCCGACACGCGCTGGCCCGAAGCATAGCTAACAGGGTCGCCTGCCATCCAGGTGTCCAGCGTCTTGGTCAGCGTTCCCCAACCGTTCCACTCGTAGTACCAGTTGGGAGCGGAGCCCCAGGTCTCGAAGCCGTACTTGTCCATTGTATAGTCGCGGGTGCGACGCAGCCACTTGGTGGCCTCCTCACTCTCGCCTGCGCGGTAGATATAGTGCGCGTAGGCCGATTCACGCGAGCCGACGTTGCTGATGCTGCCGCGTCCGTCGGGACTCGGTTTCTTGGAATACCAGCGACCGCTGCGGGTACGGGTCTGCAGATACATGTTGTTCTCCAGCGTCACCTCATCGGGGTTGGTGGTGTAAGCCGCCGGTTCCCATGGAGCGGTCTGGTCCGGGTAGGACATGAAGTTCGACAGGTTGTAGCGGTAGTTGAACTCGATGCCCTTCAGCAGGCGGTTGTCCTCCAGGGAGTAGAAACGGTCACCCTGGTTCCATGCGATCTCGGCGAACTCGATGTACTTGTGTACGCCGGCAAGAACGTGACCCTGGTCGCGCGAGGACTCCTGGCACTGACCGTTGGGATAAAAATAGTATTTCAGCAACTCATCGTAGCCGTAGTCCTCGATATCGTTCTTGCGGCCGTTCAGAGAATACTCGTCCATATACTCACCGGTCTTGGTGGGCTTTGAACTGGTGTTGGGGGGACCCGGAGGATAAGGCAGGTCATCGGCGCGGTGAGGCAGACCGGACACATAGCGCAGGGCGCGATCGTAGATGATCTCGTTGTCCAGGTATACACCCATCGACAGCATGGCCAGCATGCCGAACATGCCCTGGTTGCCGTGACGGCCGGCATCGCCGTTGAAGATGTTCCAGTAGAATGTGATGCCGTTCTTGGAATCGTCGCTCCAGTTGACGTACTTGGCGCAAACATCCTCGGTGTTGGAGTAGTAGGGATACGTCAGCATGTCCTTGAAGCGCTGCTGGTCCTCATGGGCCCAGCCGTCATAGTCGCGCATCAGCTCGGCGGCCTCGATCAGAAGGTTGACCTTACCGTTGTCCAGCGGACCTGTGCCGCGTGCCGATGTGTTTTTGTAATGGCTGTTGGCGTTGAGGAACTCCACAGCCTTGTCGGCGTACCGGCGGTCGCCGGTGATTTTCCAGACCAGCGCCAGGTCGTGGGCGCAGCGTCCGTCACGGCCGACGGTGCCGTTGAACTGACCCTCCTTGATCTGAGTGCCGCGGTCGTCGACCTTGCGGTTCAGGTCCGTGTATTCGGTGGACAGCATGTTCTGGAATGTGGTGTAGAAGGGTTCCTCCTTGGCCTCGACCATGGCTTTCATACGGTCGATCTGGCCCTGTGTATAGGAGAGTCCGGGATGCACGAAGGTCCGCGCTCCCGCCGGCAGTCCGACTGTCAGCGCCGCCATGCCCACAAGAATTGTCGCTAATGCTTTTTTCATATCTCGGGAGGTTATGACAAGGGCCGCGCCGTTACCGGCACGGCCCTGTCTTCATGATTATAGGCTTGTTATTTCACCAGGGCCTTGACGGACTTGCTTACGCCGTTCTTGGTGGCCTTGACGATGTAGAGGCCGCTCTCCAGCTCAACCTCGTTCATGCCGGCCTTCACCAGCTTGCCGTCGGCGGTGTAGACCTGCAGGTCGGCACCGTTGGCTACGACGGAGTTGCCGCCACGCAGATATACGTTGAAATCCTTCTCACCGGCCACGATGTCGGCGATGCCGGACTCCTCGCCCTCACGTACTTCCTGGCCACCCTCGCTGTTTGCATAGTTCTCGCAAACCTCCAGAGCCTCGTTGCTGTCGGCAACGGTACCGGTGTAGTGGAGGGTGAACGTAGGCTGGTCAACGGTTACGGTCTCGGGCTTGGCGATGCAGACAAAGCCGAACCAGCTGCGCTGCTGAACGCCGTTCATACCCTGGGCATCGGGCTCGACGATTGTCTGGAACGCGTTGTAGTTGGGGAAATCAACATCGCCGGCGCTGAACAGCAGACCCTGGGTCTTGTCCTCGTCAGTGGCACGCACCTTGTTCAGGTCGATAACAATCACGTCCTCGGTGTAGACATCCTCGGTACCGTTGTTGACGCGCGAACCCAGAAGCTGGAACAGCTCTGCCTCGTACTCATCGACCACCTTCAGCTTGTCGCCACGGAACGAAGGCCATTTCTCATGGAAGGAGTCGGTGTTGCCGCCCCACTTCACGCTGCCGTCCTCGTTCAGCCCCTCGGAGAGCTTGCGCTGGATCATGAACTCGAATTTGTAGTCGTTCAGGTTCCATGCGCAACCATCGGTTGTGATCTGAACAACCAAGAAGGGCTCGTCCTCGGTGAAGACTGCATGCTGGGCGAAACGTATGTCGTTACGCCAGTTGCCGTTGTCCAGCTTGCCGAGAGCGTTGATCACGGTCTTGTTGTCCTCGCCTACCGGAAGGATAGTGGCACCGTTACCGATGGACCAGGAGTTCTCCGGATTCCAGCGCAGCTTGGCGTCGGCCGTACCGGCCAGCATTACTGCTGCAAGCGCGAAAATAGTAAATTTCTTCATGTCTCTTACTGTTTGTTGTTTTGTTTTAGGTTTTCTCTGTCATGTAATTCGCACGAAATAAAAAAACACTCAAAGAAAATTGAAAATTTTTTCAATTTTCTTTGAGTGTATAAATTATCAGACAGTTTCCTGTCTGATCAGGGGAATTAGTTCCAGAAGGGGTTCTGAACCAGGTTGGGGTTAAGGATCATCTCCTGCAGTGGAAGCGGCATCATATAGGTGCGCTTCTCGAACTTGCGGTCGGCGGCCGCCTCGATCAGGAAATGACCGTCATCGCTGATCTTAACGCCGTTGCTGATGGTCTTGGTCGGATCGGCCACATTGGTGAACAAGGTCTTGCCGTCGGGACCCTTCTTGGCCACCACCTGCTGATAAGTCGGCTTGTTGTTCGGGTCACAGAACACGTACAGATGGTCATTGCCGTTCTCCATGCGGGTCCACTTGTAGTTGTTCACGATATCCCATGTCAGATTCTTCACCAGAACCGTGTAGCATTTCGAAGCGATGAAGACATTCTTGCGCTCAGCCTCGGTCTTGCCGATGTACGGGCCCTCAAGGTCGTCGCCGAACAGCTCGTCACCCTTGGCCCAGCGGCGGACATCGTCCACACGGTAGCCTTCCAGATAAAGCTCGCAGGCACGCTCGTCGCGGATGTCCTGCAGGGTCCATGTGGCCTGGGTGGGCATGTGGGCACGCTTGCGCAGCAGGTTGATATGCTGGTTCTCGCTTACGGAGATGGGGGCGCCGCCGTTCAGCTCGCACAGTGTCTCGGCATAATCCAGATATACACCGCCCAGACGGATTACGGGAACATCGTACGATGCGTCGTTGGCTCCGCAGGTGGTCTCGACACTCCACTTGCTCACTGCAGGCAGAAACGAGATACCGGTGTTGATGGTCGGCGTGCCGAGATCCTCGTAGCTGTCACGCTTGCAGGAGTAGGTCCATTGGTAAGCCATGAACGTTACAGCCAGTTCGGACAGACGGGGGTCGACATTCTCGTCGCACCAGTAACGGGGGTTCGAGTAGTCCTTGGACGCGGGCTTGCCGTCCTTGGTCTTGAAGCTCTCCAGCAGGTGACGGCCGATTCCGGAACCTCTGTAAGCGTGAACCCAGTTCTGACCGGCCAGCTTGGTGGTGTTGTCGAAACGGTTGGCCAGGATGTACTCATGGTTGGCGGCCTTCAGGACACCGGCGGGGTTGCGGGCCACCGAGGACTCCAGGATGAACATGTACTTGTAGGAAGCCTGACCAAGCTTGTCGTTGTGGAACAGCTCGTAGCTGTTGTCGGCGATAACCTTCTCCAGAGCAGCCTTACCCTTCTCCAGCAGATACTTGCTGCGCTCGGCGCGCTTGCCGGAGGTTGTGGGGTTGTTTGCAGCGGGATATTCGTCCATCTCGGAGTGGTACTTCTGCCATGTTCCTTCGAAAAGGCATACACGGCCCAGCAGAGCGTAAGCGGCGCCTGTTGTGATACGGCCTTCCTTCTCGGTGCTGCGGATGTCGGCCTCCTTGGGCAGACCGTACTCCAATGCGGCCTCGAGGTCCTCGATGATGAAGTCCACGAACTCATCGCGGGTGTTGCGCGGAGCCATCACCTCGTCGGACGAGGGATCCAGCACACGCTTCACTATTGTGCCGGGACCGAAGTCGCGGAAGAAGAGCCAGCTCTCGTAGGCACGGAAGAAACGGGCCTGGGCACGGTAGGGATCCAGATCATTCTGGTCGCCCTTCCAGTATTTCTCCGCATAGTAGTCCAGATAGTTGATGGAGCGGATGTGCTTGTAGTAGTCGGTGTAGCGGCCGCTGGTCTCAGGCTGCGACATCTTGGACGCCGAGATGGCACCCGACATGCCTGTGCCGAAATCGCAGTCTCCGTCGCGAGCGGCCAATCCCTCGATATTGCCATTGTTCATCAACTTGGGCAGCCAGCCGTACCAGTTGTTCACCTCGGCCTCGTAGGATTCTATCCTGTCCATTGTGTTGGACTCGTTGGTGCTGATCTCCGGGTAGAAATCCAGGGTATCGTCGCAACCGGTCAGTCCGATCGCCCCGATGGAGGCTATTGCTATTGTCTTGAATATATTTTTCATTTTGTATAGGGGCTTAGAAAGTTAAGTTGACACCCAGTGTGTAGGAACGGTAGAAAGGATAAGCGCTCGAACCGGAAGTACCTCCCAGAGGGTTGGTGTCTATATTCTCAGGATCGGAACCGTCCTTGGTGAACTTGATGGTGAACAGGTCGGTAGCAGTGAACGAGAAGCGGATCTTGTCCAGACCGATCTTGTGTGTCCACTTGTCGGGCAGCGTGTAGCCGACTGTCAGGTTTTTCAGACGGCAGTAGGCCATGTTCTGCAGACGGTACCATGCGTCGCTGTATAGGTAGTTGTAGTTGGTCATGCCACGGTGCCAGCGGGGAGCCGAGTTGTACGGGTCGTTGCTGGGCGTACGGTAGTCGGAAGGTTTGGTAGTGACTGTTGTGGACTCCAGGTTGCCGTCGGCGCCGACGTTGAAATAGGGAATGTCCTGACCGATCAGACGGTCGTCCTGACCCATTCCGTAACCCCATGTCTTGTCGTACCACTGGCCACCCTGGATCTGATAGGTGTTCCGTCCCGGCGACGTGAGCGAAGTCACGTCACGGATTATCTTGTTCTCGCCCACACCCTGGAAGATGGCGGTGAAGTCCAGACCCTTCCAGCTGGCGTTCAGGTTCAGCGCGAAGTTGTAGCGCGGGTTGCGGCTGCCCAGCAGCTTGATGTCGTCGTAGTCGATGTTGCCGTCGCCGTCAAGGTCACGGTACATTGCGTCACCGATACCCATCACAGAGGTGTCGACACCGAGGCTCTGGCCGTCGGCCGCGTCGACCATGGCCTTGTAGGCGTCCAGCTCCTGCTGGTTCTCGATCAGCTTCACGAACTCGAATCCGAACATGGAGTTCAGCTGGTAGCCCTCGCGGTACTTGGTGATCTTGTTCTGGTCGTAACCCGAGGTGTTGGGCATGGAGACCAGCTTGTTCTTGGCGTCGGAGATATTGAAGCCCACGCCGTAGGTGACGTTGCCGATACGGTCGCGCCAGTTCAGCTGGAGCTCCCAACCGTTGACGCGCAGCTTACCGCTGTTGGTCTTGGGCGCGGAGGCACCGAATACGCCGGGATACGCCACACTGACAAGCATGTTGTCGTTGGTCTTCCAGAAGTACTCGAACGAACCGCTGAGACGGCCGCTCAGGAAAGCGAAATCAAGACCGATGTTGGTGTTCTTCACGACTTCCCAGGTACGGTCCAGGCTGATTACGTTGTCCTGCCACAGTGTTGTCAGGGCGCCTGCCGAACCGGTGGGACCGAAAATGCCTGCGCTGGTGGTATTGGAGCCGTTGACGCTGGTTTTCAGGTTACCGATGAAGTCGTAGGTGCCGATACCGTTCTGGTTACCCGTCTCGCCGTAGCTGGCGCGAATCTTCAGGTTTGTCAGCCAATCGATGTTGCTCATGAACTTCTCCTCGCTGATGCGCCAGCCGCCGGACACACCGTAGAATCCCTTCCACTTCTTGCCGCGGACAAACTTGGAGCTGCCGTCGTAACGGCCAAGGAGCTCAATCAGATAACGACCCTTGTAGTCGTAGTTGATACGTCCGAAGTAGGATGCCAGACCGGTGGTCCACTTGTCGTCGCTGAACTCCACCTTGGAAGTCTCGGGGTTGTAGGAAGAACTGAGCGAAGGCAGGAAACCGTCGGCCAGGTTCAGGAGCTTGCTCTGCGTGGACTCGCTGTCCTCGCGCTCGTAGCTGGCACCTAACATCACGGTCAGGTTGTGGCTGTCGTCGGTGTCGAAGTCCGTCATGTAGTTCAGATAACCCTGGTAGATCTGATACAGCGCCGAACGGTTGTAACGGGTGAAACGGTTGTCGTTTGGACGCATCATGGTCTCGATCTTCTCGTCGTCCCAGGTGTACATGAACGTCTTGTACTGGGACTCCTTGTTAACCCAGTCCTTGATGGTGTAGCCGATGGTTCCGACAATATCCAGACCGGGGATGATGTGAAATGTGGGACGGACGTTGACCGTGGTCTCATTGTAGATGTTGCGCTTGGAACCACCTAATTTGGCCACGGCTACGTCGGAGTAGTTGTTAAGCCATCCGAATGCATTGCCGCCGGGAGTGAAGATAGGCGAGCCGGGAGGGTTGCCGTTCACGCCGGAGGGATTGTTCAGGGGGAAAGTGTTGTCACGGCGTGCGTATGCGATCGTTGTGGATAGGTCGAACCACTTGGCGATCTTGAAGTCGTTGTTGGCACGCGCGGTGAAACGCTTGGACTTCTCGTTGATGTCGAACTTCAGCGGAGTGCCATCCTGCATGTAGCCTACGCTCACATTATACTTGGCCCAGTCGTTGCCACCGGTCACACCGACGGTGTGCGACATTGAGAATGCGTTGCCGAATGTCTCGCTGTACTGGTCGGAATCAATGAAACCGATATCGGCTATGGCGTCGGCGCTACCGCCCAGTGCAGCGTAACGCTGCACCGTGCCCATGTACTGCGGGTCGCGCGTCTTCATCGCGTAGATGGCGGCGTAAGGCATGGCGCCGATGGGCTGGAAGGTGGTGAGGTTTCCGCTGGAGATACCCTCGTTGTACATGATCTCCTCCACGCATGTGGCCCACTCGGACAGCGTCATCCATTCCACCTGCGGGTCGGAGACCTTCCAGGTGAAGTTTCCGTTGTAGGTAACCTTGGGTCGCTTGTCGCCGTTGCTTCCGCGTTTGGTGGTGACCAGCACGACACCACCGGCCGCGCGCGCACCGTAGATGGCGGCGGAGGCGTCCTTCAGCACTGATACATTCTCGATATCGTCGGGGTTCAGGTCATTGAGGTTACCGGGGACGCCGTCTACAATCACCAGCGGGTTTGTGGTGTTGACCGAGGACTCGCCACGGATCTTGAATTCCCAGCCTTCGCGGCCGGGAGCGGAGCTGCCACGCGTCACGGACATACCGGGAACCTGGCCCTGCAGGTCGGCGAGCGGGTTGGTTACAGCTCCCTTGTCGGCGAACGTCGCCTCCCCTACCGACGAGACGGCACCCGTCAGCGAGCCTTTCTTCTGGACACCGTAGCCCACTACGACCACCTCGTCCAGCAACGCGGTATCGTCCGACAGCTCGATCTTCATGTCGTTGGCTCCCTTCACCTCCATGGTCTTGTAACCGATGTAGGTGACGACAAGCGTCTTTCCGGCGGCGTTCTTCAGTCTAAAGTTACCGTCGATGTCGGTGGCGGTACCGTTGGAGGTTCCCTTCACCAGCACCGTCGCACCGATCAGGGGCTCGCCCTGTGAGTCAGTCACGATACCGGATGCATCCGTAGCGGAAACCTGCGCGTTGGCCTGGGGGGCGGCGTTGGCGGGTGCTCCGGTCAAGGCCAGCATCCCGACACCTAACATGGCTGTCAGCGCAATTCCCGCAAGATTGCATCTTGTTGATAATTGCTTCATGGTTCTAAATATTGTTGTGTATTATTAAAATTTCTTAAGAATGTATATGAGTTATCTCTAATTCGCATATCGAGCAGGTTTCACTCAATATTATTTTGTTAAAAATATTCAGTCACGCAATGGCCCACAGGAAGTCGCGGATATCACGGCGCCCCATGCGGAGGTGATTCTCGACCGTACGCTTGGACAGCTGCATCTCGCTGGCGATGTCATCCACAGCTTTCTCCTCGTAACGGCTCTTTATATATATGGCGCGACGCTGCGCGGGCAGACCCTCGACCCTGCGGTACTCCATTCGGCTCAGCTCCTCGGCAAACAGTTCCGTCTCCGGAGTGGTCGACGCCTTGTCCTGAACGGTGTACATTGCTTCCTCCATATATCCGCGCTGGCGGTACACTCGGCGCAGATAATCGCGGCACAGATTGCCGGCGATGGTGTACAGATAGGGCACCCCGGTCTCTGATTGCATCTCCCTGTCGCTGGTCAGTACGCGAACCCATACGTCCTGTGCCAGGTTCTCAGCATCCTCGCGCTTGTTGATGATGCCGACTATGTAGCTGACCAGCCGGCCGTGGTGCTGAGTGTACATCTTGCTGATGAAGCTTTCGTTCTGATTCATGGTTGCCCAATTAGTTTTTGCAGTTAACGTTGTTTGGTTTTGTAAGGTCGGGAACCTTGGTTTCGGTCTGTTTCCGACGATGCAAAATTACATCCGTTTTCAGGCTGCGCAAAACATTTTGGGGCCGTATCTATCCCACTTTATTTAGTGTGACATGTCTCATTACAATCGGGTATTATACAATTGTTTAAGAAATTGAGATTCTAAATCTCACAATAATTTGATACTCATTTTGACCCTTTTCCCTGCTGTTTCAGGTACTCGGCCGGGGTGATTCCGACTATTGCCTTGAAGTGGCGGAAGAAGGTGGCGCGGCTTGAGAAACCGCATTTCTCGGCCAGCGCCGCCAGTGTGTAGCGGCTCGTGTCGGTGTCGCGGACCAGCCGCTTGAACTCCTCGACGCGGTAGGAGTTGACGTAGTCGTAGTAGGACCGCTCCAGATATTGATTGAACAGGTAGCTCAACGAGTGTCCGGTGGTGCTGGCCAGCTTGGCCAGGTCGTTGCTTTTCAAGTCAGGATTAGTGTACGGTTTGTCGCGCTTCATTATCTCGTCCAGCAGTTTCATCAGACGCTTGCATTCCTCATCGGTCAGTCGGCTTGTCTTGTAGCTGGCGCGTGCGGACTTCTCCTCCTCGACTGTTCCGGCGTTGAGCTGCTCGCGCATCTCCTCGCGCTCCTGCTCGATGGCCCGGCGCTCGCGGCGGCGCAGCACCATCGACACCAACGCCCACGCCCCGGTGATGACCAGCAGACCCGCCACACCGTACAGTATCAGCGTCAGCTTGCCAGGATGCTTGCGGATCACGATCTCGACATCCGTGTCCGGGTCTCCTGGCTTGCGGATATGAAGCGTCCGCTCCCCTATCGACAGCTCGTGGATCTCGATCGGCGTGTTGCCCGACACCTGGTGCCATTCCTCGTCGACACCACCCTCGAGTTTGTACTCCACGAAGTAGTATTCAGGGAGCACATATCGCAGGTTGGCGGTGTACACCTTCAGCTCGCTCTCATCGCTGTCCAGCGTCAGGCGGTATGTCCCTTTGCTGGTATGTTCCAGACGGTTGATAATGCTCTTGCCGTGCGTCTGGATGTCGGAGACTATCTGCGGGTCGCTGAAACCGGACTGAATCTCCTGCAGATGCTTGCGGTCCATGCGCAGCAGTCCCTGGGAGTTGCCCATCCAGATATCGCCACGGCTGTCGGTGATGGCGGGACACAGCGTCGACACCACGTTGACCATGCCGTCGGCGTTGTTGAACGTACGCGAGCGATTGCGCTTGTCGAACCGCACCACGCCCTTGTCGGTACCGAGCCACAGCCAGCCGTCGCTGTCCTCGGTGATGAACGTCACCATCGAGTTGGCATCGTCTGCGCCGTAGTTGATGTAGCCGAACTTGCTCAGGTCAAGGTCCGACTTGAAAAGGCGTCCGCGCTCAGGCGCGAAATAGAGGTTATGTTCCGAATCCTCGAACACATCGCGGACCTTCTTGTCGTTGATGAAGCCCTCCGGGAACTTATCGGCACGGAGCTCCGCGCCGTTCCAGGCGGCGATACCGTTCTCAGTGCAGAACCATCCGCGGTCGCGACTGTCGAAGAACACATCGTAGACATTCCCTTTCGGCAGCTGCGAGTTCAGCGACGTGTAATGGGCCACAACCTGGTTGCCCGAGACACGGACCAGACCGTCCGACGTGCCGATCCACAGGTTGCCCTTGCGGTCGGCCTTCATGTCGAACACGGATGCCTTATCTGAAACGGCGCCGCCGGCATCGTACGACGAGATCTGAAGCGTCCCGGGATTCAGCGTATACATGCCACCCTCGTACGTTCCGATGTAATAGAGGCCCTTGTACTTATAGATGCAGAATATGAGGTTGCTGCGAATCTGTGGTCTGGTGAACTTGGCCGTCCGTCCGATGGCCTGGTCGATGTAGTAGAGTCCGTCGCGCGTTCCGATCACCATTACGCTCCCGTCGATGGCCAATGCACGGACAGCGTAATTCCGGGTATCGATCAATCCGGGATAACTGTATATGCTGAACAGCTGGTCGTGGTAAGGCATATATCCCAGACCATGCTGATAGTATCCTATCACTATGGACTGTCTCGGTACGTCCACATAGAGCGAGTAGATCGAGTTGCTGTGCAAAGGCATCGGCGACGATGGATCGCTGGTGACATGGCTCGTGATGCTGTGCTTGCGGATATCGTAGTTGTAGAAACCCTCGCCGTCCGTGGCCACCAGAAGTCCTCCACGCCCGTCGGGACACACCGCAGTGATGATGTCGTTGCCGAAATGCAGAGGCTCCATGAAGCGGTGACGCACCATGTCGAAGGGCACGACTCCGGATCCTCGAGTGCCGATATACAGGATCCCCTGGTATTCGGCCATGCGCGTCACCGTGCCGTTGACCGGCAGCTTGAAGCTGAGCGTCCGCCCCTTGGATGGATCGATGTTGTAAAGCACGTGCGCCGTGGACGCCCACAGTCCCAGCGCGCTGCTGTTGAAAATCTCTCGGACGGAATTGTCCTGCGACAGTACGTCATGTCCCAACAGCTGCTGCCTAAGCGTGTTCTTGACTGCGTCATAAATGAACACGCCGTTGTCGGTACCGGCGTAGAGATATCTCCTGCCGTCGTCGGCCAGGGCGTTGACCGCAACGTTCAGCTTCTCAGGCATTATCTGCCGCAGTCCGTTCTTCTTGGAATCCAGCACATACAGACCGTTACGCGTGCCGGCGTAGATCTCGTCGCGCCGCAGTTCGGTGATGGCATGCACGAATCCCGTACCGCTATCCGAGCCGGGAAACTGGAACGAACGGATATGGTTGCCGTCAAACCGGTCCAACGCCAGCTGGGTGCCGATCCAGACATATCCCGTGGAATCCTTGAAGATGGTGTTGACCTGTCCGTCGCTCAGTCCGTTGGACTTGGATAAAAGCCGCAAGTCCGCCGCTCCGTACAGGGACAGCATCGTCGTAAGCCATATCAGGACAGTCAGAATTGCTCTCATAGTGCAAATTTAAGAAAAAGAATGCAATAGTTCCAAATTTCTACGCATTTCTTTTATTATTTTATAAAATATAGAATACGTTCCTGCATTCAAATACACTCAAACGTGCGTGAATATTCCAATAATAAGGGGATTGTCCACGTTTAGAATGCATGGGAAGAGAGACTATATTGGTAATATTGCTGGTCCTGATATGCAGCGGACTGACCGGATGCATCACCGAAGAGGAGCCGAAAGGTGCCGACCTACTGGTGGGTGACCGTCTGCCGTCGTTCAGAGTGACGCTTGACGACGGGAGGACGTTCGGGTCCGAACTGCTGCGCACCGGCGACGGCATAATCGTATTCTTCAGCACCGAATGCCCCGACTGTCAGCGTGAATTGCCCGGCATACAGAGGCTTTATGACTCGCTGACGCCCGAGCGGCGCCTGCGCATGGCCTGCATCGCGCGCGAGGAGGATGCCGGACACATAGCCGCCTATTGGAGGGAGAATGGCCTGACACTCCCTTATTCCCCGCAACCGGACCGCCGCGTCTACAATCTCTTCGCCACCTACACCATTCCCCGCCTGTACCGCACGCACGACGGCGTCATCACCGAAATCCGAGTGGAGACCGACCTGACAGATAAGGCCGCCCCCGAAGGAGCGGCCCGAATTTCATCCATACTGTAGGGAGACACGGTCCGTGCGTCCAGAATTCATCCTAAGAAATGCTGGTAGCAGAAGTCTGTACACCACATCCAGAATGGGCAGAAGCCGATGAAGGTGATCACCGAGAGCGCCAGCGACGAGGTTGACTCAGCCACATAGCAGTTGTATTCGTCAGCGATGATGATTCCGGAGAATGCAGGGGGCAGAGCCCCTGCCATCACCATCATGGCCAGGTTCTTCTCGCCCATGTGGAATATCAGGCCTACGATCAGAAGCAAAGCGGGCATTACAATCATTTTCAGGATCGTGCCCAAGATGGCGGCCCAGTTGATCTGAATCTTATAAGCCGACAGCGTGATACCGGCGGCAAACACAGCCATCGAGGCGTTGGCGCCCTTGATCAGGTCGAACGACGGACTCAGATACTTGGGCCATGGAATGCCACAGATCACCCAGATCACAGCAAGTATAGGCGCCCAGGCCACAGGCTGTTCCAGCGCGTGCAGCACAGCTTTCCAGCCGGAAGAGCCGTGTGACTTAGCCTTGGCAGCTGCCGCAGCCGTAGTTCCGGCGGCGACGGTGCCTCCGGAAGCCAGGGTCCGGGACGCTGAGGTTCTGTCCTGGGCGGCGTTAAGCAGCGACAGCCCAACCGGAATGCCCACGGCGTTCACGACGATACCCACGATGGCCACAACCAGAGCTACGCTCGCGCCATATCCAAAGATTGGCTGCAGGACTGCAAAACCCAAGAATCCTATTGTCGGCGAACCGTTGACCAACGCCATGATGGCCCCTTCGGCTCCGGTGTTATTCTTGAAACACTTGGCGTAGATATAGTATACTCCCATGAAACAGGCCATAATGACTATCAGCGAGATGAGACTCAGCTTGATGTCCTCGACCAGCATCTGCCGGTCGGCGTCGACGATGGAGACGAACAAGGCTGCCGGCAACGCGTAGTCCAGCACGACCTTGTTGAAGGCCTTGCCGTCACGGTTGGAGAATATTCCTTTCTTGCCCGACACGTATCCCAAAAGCATCACGACGATAATCGGGACGATGGCATACAGCATAATATGCACCATATTACTCATAGCGGTATAGTTTATAGCCGGGGACGGGTTGCAGGCCCATCCCCGAGTTCATTAAACTGTGATTTTCTGTAGCGGAGCAGGATTCAGGTATCCGATATGACCTGATTCCTTGCCCGAGTCGGCGGCAAGCTGTACGTCGATCAGAGCGGGAGCCTTGGAAGCGATGGCCTGGGTCAGGGCGGTCTCGAACTCGGCCGGAGTAGTCACCATGTAGGTCTTGGCGCCGAACGCGTCACCGAGCTTGTCGTAGCGTGCGTTGATGTCCAGCGTGGTCGGCGCCGGGTCGGTGGTCTTGTCCATCGGTTCGCCGATACCGTTATAGATACCTCCGTTGTTGAAGATGCAAACGGTGACGGGGAGCTTGAAGCGGCAGATGGTTGAGAAGTCCATGCCCGAGAAACCGAACGCGGAGTCACCCTCGATGGCCACTACGCTCTTGCCGGTCGCCACGGCGGCTCCGATGGCCGAACCCATACCCATACCCATGATGGCCCAGGTGGCGCAGTCTATGCGGTGACGCGGCAATGCCATGTCGATGGTGTCGCGCGTATCGTCAAGTGTATTGGCTCCCTCGTTGACCAGGATCACGTCGGGATTCGCCTCCATGACTTTCTTGGCGGCCGACAGGGCGCTCCAGTGCGTCATCGGAACGGTCTGCGGCACCAGACGCTCGGCGAATTTGGCGTTCTTCTCCGCGCTTTCTTTCTGAATGCCCGGGACCCACCGGGGATCCATGGCGAAGCTCTCCTTGGCGGGAAGCTTGTCCAGGATGGCCTGCAGCGAGCTGCGCAGGTCGCCGATTACGGGCGCGTCGATGTGACGGTTGCAGTCAATCTCCTTCGGGTCGATGTCAAGCTGGATGAACTTGCCTGCGGGATTCCACTTGCCGTGGCCGCGGCTCAGCAGCCAGTTCAGGCGTGCGCCGACCAGCATCACGACGTCGCTGTCCTCCATGATGGTGGAGCGTACGGACAACGCGCTGAGGGGATGTTTGTCGGGCAGGACGCCTTTGGCCATCGACATGGGATAGAACGGTACGCCGGTGCGCTCCACAAGCTCCTTGAGCAGGTCCTCCACCTGTGCCTGTGCGGCACCCTTGCCGATCAGGATGGCGGGCTTCTTGGCCGAACTCAGCAGCTTGACGGCGCGTTCCACGGATTCGGCCGACGGAACCATCGCCGGGCAGAGGTCGACGGGGTCTCCGAAGAGAGCCTCGGCCTTGTCACGGTCCATGATCTGACCCATGGCCGGGGTTGTGATGTCCAGATATACTCCGCCGGGACGGCCCGAGATGGCGGCGCGGAAGGCGCGTACCACTCCCGTGAAGATATCCTCGGCACGGTTGACGCGATAGGCGCCCTTGACCAGTGTCTTGGCTACGGCCAGCTGGTCCAGACCCTCGTAGGTGCCCTGTTCCAGGTCGATAGGCTCACGTACCGACGAGCCGGAGATCTGCACCATCGGATAGCAGTTGACGGTGGCGTTGGCCGTGGCCGTGAGCCCGTTCAGGAAGCCAAGCGAGGAAACGGTCATCAGCACCCCCGGGAAACCGGTGCAGTAACCGTCGGTGGCGGCGGCCATGCCGGCCTGCTGCTCGTGACGGAATCCGACGAAGCGGATGCCTTCGCCCTGGATTATGTAGGCGGCTTCTGTGATGGGTATGCCCACCAGGCCGTATACGTTCTTGACGCCGATGCGTTTCAGGCTCTGCGCCAGAATCCACATGCCGGTCACCTGATCGGGATACCTGGGCGCAGGCGCGGAGTTGCAGCTGCATGTATTCTTGTCAGTATCCATAGCGGTAATCACATTTGGCCGTCGGGTAGCGGCGCGGTTGTACCATTCTTAGCGAATTCGGCGATCTGGTCGTCGGTGTAGCCGTAAGCCTTCAGGACCTCCGCCGTGTTGCCTCCCAAGGTGGGACACGGCCCGTAGGTGGGGGTATAGTTGCTCATGGTGAACGGACATCCGACAGTGACGAACTCGCCGACCTTGCCGGGCTGGTTGATACGTACCAGCGTATTGCCGTCGTACAGGCTCTCGTCGTCCATGATCTCCTTGGTGTTCAGCACCGGAGCCACGGGCACATCGGCCTTGGCCAGGATGTCGGTGACCTGATACTTGTCGTAATCATGATCCAGTACCCACTTCTGCACGCGCTCGATCAGTTCCTGTTTGTGGCGGTCGCGAGCGTCGGCGGTGTTGAAGTCGGGATTGGTGAGCCAGTCCTCGAAGCCGAATGCAGCGCAGGCCTTCTCGAAGTCCTTCTTGCCGCGCTGGAAGATGATGTAGACGTATGCGTTGGGGTCCGTCTCCCAGCCCTTGGCCCTATAGGTCCAGCCCAGTACGCCGCTGCCCTCGGTGTTGCCGGAACGGGGCACATAGTCGGGGAACTTCTCGTTTGGATACTGCGGAAACTGCGTCAGGTATCCGATCTTGTCCAGCGTGAGCTGGTCGCGGGTCTTGATACGGCAAAGATTCAGACATGCGTTGTGCATTGACTGGTAGACATAGCAGCCCTCGCCGGTGTGAGTGCGCTGCTGCAGGGCGGCCAACAGGCCGATCAGCATGTGCATACCGGTGTTGGAGTCGCCCAGGGCGGCGCCGGACTGCGTAGGGACGGCGTTGTCGCCGGTCCACCATCCCGTAGTCGAGGCGGCAGCCGCCGTAACTTGTGCGACAGGCTCGTAAGCCTTCAGGTGCGCGTATTTGGACGATACGGGGAAACCCTTGATGGTGCCGTAGATGCACTTGGGGTTCAGCTTGTGAACCTCTTCCCAGCTGAAGCCCAGCTTATCCATGGCGCCTGGATGCAGGTTCTCGATGAAGATGTCGGCGGTCTTGACAAGACATGTCAGAATCTCCTTGCCGTCGGGGGTTGCGGCATCCAGCGTCAGCGACTTCTTGTCGGAATTGAGCTGCAGGAAGTAGTAGCTGGGACAGTCGGGGTCGAACTGGAGCTCCTTACGGGTGGCGTCGCCCGAGCCGGGACGCTCTATCTTGATGACATCGGCGCCGAGCCAGGCAAGCATCTGTGTACATGACGGACCGGACTGCACGCTCGTGAAGTCAATCACTTTTATTCCCTGAAGTGGTGCTGTGTTCATAGTTTGTCTGATTAAATAATTTCTCAATTTACTCTTTTAAACACATGAACCGCGCCAACTGTTTATTCAAGCTGTCTGTCCTCCCTTATTATTCGGGCAATAAGTCCCGGGATTCCGGTATCCTTGTTGTTGATGCTGAAGTATGATTCCAGTCCCTGGTCCGCACGGTGGACAAGGGACTGCTGGTCGTAGGTAGCCTCATGCATGAACGCCAGTTCCATGCGGCGCACACGGGTAGCGTCGTAGTCGGCCAGCGTCAGGCGGTTCAGCAGGAGCTCGATGTACTTGACGGTGTTGACATGACGGTAGAAGTCCAGGTCGCAGTACTTGAACCGGTATTCATAGGGCTGTGCCGTGGCCCGTACGGCTCCACGCGGCAGTTCCCCATCGTAATCCTGCGGAAGCACCGGCACATGCTTGCCCTGCCGCGCTATGGGACACTCGCCCGGAATCGGCAGGTCCTCCGGGATGGGCAGATGCGACAGGCCCACGGACTCACGGGTGTTGTAGTCCAGAATCATCCATACGGCACGCGAATAGCCCAACGGCTCGCCGGTCTCGCTTGAGACCTGCACTATGCGCTCTGAGAAATGACGGTTGTAGCTCTCGATCCAGGTGGTCAGGCGGTAGCGCTCGTTTACTTTAGGGTAGCGGTACATCTCCAGCGCCAGGCGCGACAGCACCCACCCGCATCCGCGGTCGGCCATGTCCGGGTTGCCGATGTGCAGCAAGTTGGCATGCGCCGTCGAGATGTCGATTATCCTTGACGTAAGCAGCGGAAGAGACAACTCCGCTTCGGCGTTTGTCTCCCCCGCTGATAAAAAGTATTCCAATGTGTATTTCTGTTCCATCGTCCGTTGTTATGCAAGCCGCCCTGGTTAAACTCGGTTGCGGACGGCTACGGTTGGCTTGGTCAATGTCCGTAGAGCGGCGTCGATGCCGGTCAATGGACAATGTCTAACCAATAAACGGAAGTGATGGGCATTTCTGATACGGATCCGTCGGGCGCCTCGTAGTAAATCATGGGACGCGAGCTGTCGGCTGGTTCCGTTTCCAGTGTCCAGACCTCGCCTTCCTTGTCGGTGAAACGATATGACGGGCTCAGAGCGGAACCTTCCAGGTCCAGCGTGCCGTGCGCCGTACGCGTCGGTTCGCCTGTCAACTGCATGCCCTTGGCGTACAGCAGCATCCTCAAGGCATCGGGATCCGTGGGCTGCATTCCGTCGCGGGCATCGATACGGACAATCTCACCGTTGTCTCCCCGGTAGGCTGCCACAGGCTGCCAGCCGTCACGCAGGTCAGGCTTGAGGGTCAGGATATCCTTATGCCTTAACGAATCCAGATTGACTCGCTCGCGACTCGACACATACGGGATGTCGTAGATCAACGAGTCAATCCACAGGAACTGTCCGTCGCGCACGGACCAGCCACGCCAGCCGTATCGGCTCCAATCCTTGGCATCGGAGGCGATGGCGTTCCGCAGCGAGTCATCCACCAGCGTGCTGTAGTACTCCTTCATCTGCTCCTCGTTCTCGATGTTGTGCAGCGGATATGGACGCGCCAACGGATAGCTGACACGTCCGGCAAATTCCATTGTATCGCCAGACTCGACAGCATGCACCACCTGCCTGACCTCGTCGGGGATTGTGTCGCCCTGTGCGGTCACAGCCACTTCCTTGGCCCTGGAATGGGTGCATCCGGAGCATCCCCATGCCAGAAACATCAGGCTTATTGTAAGATATGCTTTCATTTCAAAATAGTCTTACTGATGCGACCATTGATTGACTGTTGAGGCTGAATTCCGGACTGATCAGGGTTTTCCGGCTATCCAGCACCGCATGAGCGTCGGCCGTGGAATCATTTAAACTCTCGATATCCTCGATATACAGACGGTCGAATTCCTCAACGCGCCGACGCTGCAGCTGAGACAGACGCTTGCCACGGTATCGGCAATGAGACAGATAGAGGTCGCGTATATCGCGGTTGCCGTTGCGCAACGCTCGCGTCACAGACGATCGTTTCACATTGCCGGAGCCGATGTTGTAGGCCAACGTGCCCAACAGCAACGAATCAGCTCCGAATTCTCTGAATTGCGCGCAGTTCTTAAGCAAGTCCTTGCGCAGCAGTTCGTCGGCCTTCTTCTCCGACAGAACGGTCCTGCGAGTGTATTTCTCGCCTGGCTGCACCTTGTGCCCGTAGCCTACGAACGGCCAGATGTTGGCTTGATGCGAGCCCTCGTACTTCTTGATGATTGCTACCGCTTCTTCAAACAAATCGACGGCGATAGCATCATTCGCCTTCGCCGCCGTCGTGATTTTTTTTACAGTATCTTCTATTACAACAGGTTCTTTTGAATCTTTTTGCTCTTGGGCCCGGATGTGAATCCCGGCTCCGATCAGCAGACACACGGCAGCGATGCTTATGGTTATGCTAATCTTTTTCATCGCTTATTAGAACGGTCTTTAGCGCCGTATGTTTAATTTCTTAGTGTGTCTTTGACCGTATTTAACGTATGTTAATTAACGATTGAAACGTTTCAATCGTCGATTTTCATCGATTTGAACGTGCCTAAGTGGTCGAATTTCAACTCCACCTCGGTGTTGAGCTCGACCTCGAAGCCGCGATTGGTGCGCTCAATCTTTGTAATGAACGTATCAGGATGATTCTTAGACACATACGTCTGAATGCGCTTGGGAACGATACCTGCCGGCACCTCCTTGCCCTTGCAGTCCACTTCCTCCCACTTGCCACTGTTCTTGAACTCGATGGACATGCCGTTGGTCAGCTTGACGTCGTAATCAGTCTTTTTTAACAGATGCTTGTCGACTTTGATCATGCTTACCTTGGCCTTCGGGAAGTAAGTCGTCAGGAATTTCTGGGCCTCTTCAGGAAGCTCGCTGCGGTTAACCGTGTATTTGTCGAACGGCAACGCCATGGCGCTGCATACGCCTACCGCCAGCATCACCAACAGGGTCATTAATTTTTTCATCTCTATGTTCTCTCGTTATAATACAATTATTAGTGTGTTTCTATTTCAAACTCTAAGACCGCGTTTTTATTTGAGGGTTTAAGAAAATATCATATTAAAAGTTCTGTTTTAAAGTTAAGCAATCTTAAGTTATGAAAGTTAATGATCTGAGAAGGGAGCTGGTGAACCGTCTGGCACCTGTCTACGGCCGGTACGAGGCGAACGCGATGACTCGCCTGATATTCCATCATCTGAAGGGGTGGGACCCGACCTCGCTGATAATCAACGCGGAGCTGCCGGTGTCCGAGCGTATGCTGCAGACCGTCGGCAACATCCTGGCACGCCTGGAGCATCACGAGCCCTTGCAATATATATTAGGAGAGGCACGGTACTACGGCATGGATCTGAAGGTAACCCCCGCGGTGCTGATTCCGCGTCCGGAAACAGCCGAACTGGTAGATCTGATCGTTGACCGTTACGACCAGCATTCCGACCTGAGAGTTCTGGACATAGGCACCGGTTCGGGAGCCATAGCCATCGCCCTGAGCCGGGTCCTCCCCTTCGCGCACGTCAGCGCCATGGATATCTCGGAGGAGGCTCTGGCTGTGGCTCATGAGAACGCGGAGCGGCTGGGCGCAAAAATCGATTTCATTCATGCCGATATCTTCAACTGGAAGCCGGAACCGGACTCGTTCGACATTATCGTGAGCAATCCTCCTTACATACCTGAGGAGGAAAAGGCCGACATGGATGACAACGTGCTGAAATTTGAGCCGGCGCAGGCTCTGTTCGTCCCCAACAACAATCCCTTGCGTTATTACAGGCGCATCACCGAGGTGGCGGAGACGGCATTGCCGCAAGGCGGACATCTCTATTTTGAAATCAATCCCCGCTTTGCCGACGATATGGTAAGGTTGATGGAGGACAATGGATTCCGTGACGTGACCATCTCACGCGACTCGCAGAACCGAAAGCGCTTTGCCGATGGAACCAAAGGATAAGAAGAAGAAACCGATTACACCTGAGAAGGCGCTGGAACGTCTGGCGTCGCTGTGCGCCCGCTCGGAGCAGTGTACGGCGGATCTGTCGGAGAAACTGCGCAAGATGGAGATTGCCCCGGCTGACGCGGAGGATATATTGGCCAGGCTGAGGGAGTTGAAGTTCCTGGACGATTCTCGTTACGCGCGTGCTCTGGCCCGCGACAAGGTTCGCTTTGCCGGATGGGGCAGGATGAAGATCCGCCAGCAGCTGATGGTGAAGCGCATACCGGCCTCGGAGATCGAGGCAGCATTGGCCGAAATTGATCCGCAGGATTACAAAGAGGCGTTGATACGTGTGGCGAAGGCCAAGGTCAAGATGCTGGACCTTAAGGAGTTTGACCATCGTACAAAGTTGCTGAAGCATCTGATGTCGCGTGGTTTCGAGTCGAATCTGGCCATCAGGATGGTCCAGGAAATCGTTAAGCGTCTGCCAGAGGAGGATACTCCTGAAAGTGATGACTAACCATGAATGCGCTGTTGGAATATATCCTGCCGCGGACTTGCCACATCTGTGGACGGCAGTTAGGCAAAGATGAGCGGTACCTGTGCCGGAGGTGTCTGACGAAGCTGCCGCGCTCCAATTTCCATCGCGTCAAGGACAATCCGATGGAGCAGCGCTTCATGGGCATCGTTCCGTACGATCGGTGTACCGGACTCCTGCTGTATACACCCAACTCCGAGCTGGCGTCGGTGCTTCATGACATGAAATACCGTAAGTTCCGCGACTTGGGGCGATATATGGGCGAGGTAATGGGCCGGGAACTGCTTAACACCGGCTTTTTCAACGGTGTGGACATGCTGATGCCGGTGCCGATGCATTGGTGGAAGCAGGCCCGGCGCGGTTACAACCAGGCAGAGCAGCTGTGCATCGGCATCTCAAAGGTGACTGGCATACCTGTCGACACCTCATTGCGTGCCGTCAGAGGCCACCGCACGCAAACTGCGTTGAACCATGACCAGCGGCTGGAGAACCTGAAGAACATCTTTGTGGTCCGCAATACTGAGCGTCTGTCCGGCAAGCACATCCTGTTGGTGGACGATGTCTGCACCACCGGCGCCACCCTGACGGCAGCCGCCGAGCCTTTGGCAACCGCCGTCTCCTACCCCGCCGGCCGTCTCTGCATCCTCTCCCTGGCCGTCACCTTCTGACACCCCAGTTTCAGGACTTTTACCTTATTTATGGACACTCTTGACAAATACAGGGACAACCGAGGCGTTGCTCTGAGCCTTGAACGATACGGATGATGAACTGAAATCGGGATTAGACACACATTTTGAGCCAAGAACATTCTCGACTCTTTGCACAAACCGTCCGGCGGCATTCTCAATCCTTCTGTTGATATCATCTATATCAAGACGCGACGCGGAGTAGAGCACGCACATAACATCGAACTCATGCAGTTACGGCACACCCTCCTCGCTCATCACATCCAGGGCATCGTCAATGCAGGATCCCTTCTGACAGTTGGCATCACCCGGCGACTTGATCTGCGTATAGATGAAATTCGGAGCGAAAGCCTCGCGGGTTATCCTTGTCTTGTCGGTCCAGCCATTCAGGATAGCCTCAGATATCGTACGGGCGGCATAGGAAGTGGCCCAGCTTGTACATGTACCGTACTGGCCCTGACTCCGCACGGTGGGACAATAAGGCCGCAGATCCACCGAACTCGGAACCACCTTGTAGTCACGCGTCAGCAAAGTAGGCTTGACCGAAAAAACTTTCACTTCTATCTCCATCCCGGCTGAGTCGATGGTATTTTTGCGTTTTAATCGGAAAATTGTTATTTTTGTAGGTTGATTCATTAAAACGCGAAGTTTATGGTTAAGTATCCGTTAGGCAAGGCTGATTTCAGCGAAATCAGAAATGGAGGTTTTATGTACGTGGACAAGACCCAGTATATCCACCAGCTGGTGGAGACCGGCACATACTTCTTCCTGAGCAGGCCTCGGCGTTTCGGTAAGAGTCTGCTCATCTCAACCATGGAATGCTACTTCCGCGGTGAGCGAGGGCTGTTCCGCGGCTTAGCAATAGACCAACTCGAGCCGAAGGAATGGACAAAGCACCCGGTTCTGCGCCTGGACTTCACGCGTGGAGGATACAATAATCCAGAGGACCTGCCTAAATTCCTTAATAAGGTGGTGGACGCATGGGAACGGGAATACGGCACCTCGCATCCCGACCAGACTTCTGACTGGCGTTTTGACATGGTCATCAGGGATATCTACGAACAGACAGGAAGCCAGGTGGTAATCCTGATTGACGAATATGACAGTCCGATTGTGGACACCCACGACAAACCGGATTTGGAGGATGCAAACCGCAGGACGCTCCACGACTTCTACCGCGTGATGAAGGCCAACGAAAAATACCTGAAGTTCGTCTTTCTGACCGGTGTTGGCAAAATCGGACAGATTAATGTGTTCAGCGGGCTCAACAACCTGACCGACATATCCCTTGACACAAGATATTCAGCCATCTGCGGAATCACCACGCAGGAACTGCACGATTGTTTTCAAGAAGGAATCGATGAGCTGGGACAAGAAATGGATAAGACTTCGGAACTGGCTCTGCAGATGCTTAAAAAGCAATATGATGGCTACCACTTTTCAAAAAGGATGGTGGATGTATATAACCCGTACAGCTTGATCAAAGCCTTGTATTACCGTGACATACGTGACTATTGGTTCCAGTCCGGCACGCCGACGCGTCTAGTGAAGCAGTTCCTGGAGAACGACTGGGGGACGCCGGACCTGGAGGGAACCTATGTGACGGGATCCGATCTTGAGAGTGGCGATGTACTGGGCAACAACCTGGCTTTAGCCTGCTACTACGCCGGCTACCTAACGATTAAGGAATACGACAAGGAGTTCGGGGAATATGTATTAGGCTATCCCAACACCGAGGTGCGGACCGGTTTCTTCAACTACCTCATGCAGGCCGTCAGGGGGTGGAACTCCACTGAGTCGCAGAACTTCGTGCGGTCGCTGAGACTCTTTATAAGGCATGACGACGTCGAGGGATTCCTACGCGAGCTGCAGTCGTTCCTGGCGGGCATACCGTACATGAACGGCACCAATACGGAGCCGCAGTGGCAGAAGGACATTCTGATCACAGCGCGTCTGGTCGGTGCCAACGTCGATGTGGAGCGACGCACATCGCATGGCCGAATGGACATGGTATTGGAAGGTCCGAAGTCCATCTACATCATCGAATTCAAGTACGGCGGTACACCCGAGGAGGCTTTAGCCCAGATCAACGAGAAGGAGTACGCCCTGCCGTTCCAGAACTCCTTGAACAGGAAATCTATAGTGAAAGTCGGAGTAAACATCTCAAAAGGCACCCGCAACATCGACAGCTGGATCATCGAATCCAATGCATAATGCGCAATGACAGCGAACATACCATCAAAACAAGACACATTCTAATCCTTATATACCATTATCATACAGTATATATACAAGCTATCAGGGATTTACTGCAGATCTGCAGTAAATCCCTGATAGGAATGGTTTGTGGTTGGTAGGAACCGGCTGTCAGGCGACGGTCCACTTGCAACGAACAGGCGATACGATTGCACCCTCCTTTTTCAATGCGTTCATGGCAGCATCCACTGCTTTGCGGTCAAGTCCGGTGAGTTCCACAAGCTTGCCGGCGTTCACAGGTTCGCCAGCCTTGCGCATGGCGTCTAAAACTTTTGTCTTGTCATCCATTGTCAGATATATTTAGTTGTTTGGTTCGGGAATATCCAGCCTGCAATAACCGTGACATTCCTATATCTGAAACAATCTCAAGACACAAGAGTTTTCAGAAATGTGTTGCGGTTGCCTGTCATTTGTCAGTTTTGCGTTTTAGCAGAATTCTGGAGAGTTTCCTGAATGGTACCAGCAGAATCCATCAGAATCGTTCCGATGGCCCTTACGTCCGGCAACTGTATAAAAATCAAAAACACCAACCTCATTGTACAATTAGCGATTATGCTCCTTTCAACAAAAAAATATGTTAACTGCTTACGATTTTTTTGCATTTTTGACGGCAGAGCAGTAACTTTGTAATTTGGTTAAGGACATAAATGATTGCCCCCAAAACTAATACCTATAGAAAATCGATAGATAGTTATGACAGCACCTGACCGCCTATTGGCAGAGAAGTTATTGAATATCAGCGCCATCAAGCTGCAACCACAAATGCCGTTCGTTTGGGGTTCAGGTTGGAACTCGCCGATCTACAACGATAACCGACGCCTACTCTCCTATCCCGACGTTCGCAACTTCGTGAAGGTGGAGCTGGCCAAACATATAGTTGAGCATTTCGACCACGCCGACGTGATTGCAAGCGTATCGACCGCCGCCATCTCGATCGGAGCCATCGTGGCCGACGCGCTCGACAAGCCCTTCGTCTACGTACGCGAGACCCCGAAGGACCACGGCCTGGAGAACCTGATCGAAGGCAACCTGCGCCCCGGCCAGAAGGTAGTGATGCTGGAAGACATCATCGCCACCGCCGGCGGCACGCTCCGCGCCGCCGAGGTAATCCGTCAGGCAGGATGCGAGGTCCTGGGCGGAGTTGCCATATTCAACTACGAGTTCCCCATGGCCGTGAAACGTCTAAACAACGCCAACATCGACATGGTGTCGCTCTGCACCTACAACGTGATGATAGAGACCGCGCTCGCTACTGACTACATCGAGGAGAGCGACGTCGAGGCCCTGAAAGAGTGGCGCAAGGATCCCGCCAACTGGATTCCCGACAATAAGATATAATTATGGCAGAATATAAATCGAACCCTGTGACCCTGGGACGCAGCGCCCAGGAGGTATACGACCGGCTCACCAACATGCAGGGACTGGCCCAGGCACTGACCAACGTGCCCGCCGACCAGGTTCCCGAGGACAAGCGCGAGATGCTGAACAGCATCCGCATCGACGAGGACACCATCGAGATTCCCGGAGGCCCGGTGGGCAGCGTCACGCTGGTGAAGAGCGACTGCACCCCGCCGGTATACGTAAGTTTCGAGGGCAAAGGCACACCCGTGCCTCTGGTGATGGCTGCGCATATCCAGCCCACCGGCGACACGACATGCGAGGTTACTGTGGAAGTAAACATCTCCATCCCCGCGATTATGAAACCCATGCTGAACGGCCCGATGAACAACCTTGTTGAGCAGGTGGCCAACAGCCTCAGGGCCATCGGCAGATAAATAACACCGGCTCTTGATCCGCAAGGATGACAGGACGCAGACAACACATAACGAATAAGACCGCAACCACAGGCACCGGCTTCGTGTCGGTGCTTGCAGTCGTTTTGTCTTTGGCCCTGACTTCCTGCAACACAATCGACTCCGACCGTATTCCCAATTACGCGGTCAACATCAACCTGACACCGCTGGCCAACTGGCAGACATACGGAGTGACATACTTCGGCCAGTCTCAACGGTTCATCCGCGAGCTGCGCGAGCCATCCAATTTCCCATGGCTGGAACGCACCATGACCGGATACGGAGGAGTGCTGCTGGTGTGCGGGGTCGACCCCTTCACCACCGAGGCAAACGTGCCGCTGGCCTACGACCTGGCCTGTCCGGTGGAGTGCAACAGCTCCATCCGGGTGTCGATGGTGAACGCCGAGGGCCGTCCGCTCCCGGTGGCCCAATGCCCTGACTGTAAGTCGCAGTACGACGTGATCGAGGGCGGCGGACGACCCATCTCCGGCCCGGCCCGGGACGACAACTACGGTCTGCGGATGTATGTCTGCCTCCCTGCCGTCAACAGCATGGGGGGTTATCTGGTGACCAATAGATGAACTGACGGAGATGGACGTACTGCAATGGATATTCTACATGATATGGCGCGGCCTGGCAATCGGCGTCATCATCTCCGCCCCGATGGGTCCGGTGGGTATCCTATGCGTGCAGCGAACCCTGTCCAAGGGCCGTAAGGCCGGTTTCTACACCGGCGTCGGCGCCGCCATCTCCGACCTGTTCTACTGTCTGCTGACCGGTTTCGGACTCAGCTTCATCGAGGAATTCCTGCAGGAAAACCAGAACATGATCCAGCTTTTCGGCTCGCTCGTCCTGATAGCCTTCGGACTGTACCTGTTCCTGTCCAATCCCTCGCGCCGGATCAGCAAGCCGGGCGAGGATGCCGGATCACCCAAACGCGACATTATCAACGGATTCCTGTTCACCGTCTCGAATCCGCTCATTATCTTCCTGATCATCGGTCTGTTCGCACGGTTCAACTTTCTGTTGCCGGAAATCACCTTCTACCAATACATCATCGGCTTCATATGCATCATCCTGGGCGCGTTGGGCTGGTGGTGGATCGTGACCTACGGCGTCGACAAGGTCCGCGCGCACTTCAACCTCCGCTCCATGTGGCTGATCAACAAGATCACCGGCTCAATCATCATGCTGTTCGGCGTCGTGGGAATCGTCACCTCCATCATGGGCCTGGCCAACGCCGCCGAGCCCCAGTACTGGAATTCCGGACGCGGATTCGGAAACCTGACCGGCAGCAACGTCCTGCTTGCCAGCAAGGAACGGCAGGTGTCGCTGCCACTGGGAAACCGGGATTTCGATTTCCGGTTTCGCGCACGCAACCTCAACAACCAGGCCGGACGCAGATACGACGGCGTCAGCCATCCCGAGTGGAATCTCGTGGCCTTGAACGCTCCCGACAACGATTCGGTATGCATCACGTTCAAGACCATCGACGATGTCCATGACCCGTTGGGTCCGCAGTCCCTGAGCGTGACCGTGACCCGCAACGGCAAGGTACTGGCCGAGACCGGGATGCGCGACCATGTGGACTGGTTCACCGGCTGGAATTCATGGAGACTGTCGCATAACGGCAAGAAATGGATCCTGCAGGGTGGCGAGCGGGAATACACCAACGTGGCGGAATGGGACCTGTCCTTCGGTGCGACGGAACTGCACTTCAGCACCAATCCGGTCGGAATGATCGAGTTGGACTGGCTGGAGCTGGAATGCGCGGACCGGGAGCTGGCCGATGTGTTCTACGCACCTGACGAGGATGAGCTGATCAGCTATTACACGCATTCCACCGATCCGGTGGAGGGATTCTGGGAGATGTTCGACCGCAGTCTCGACGAGAACAACGTGCGTCCAGGCGGCGAGTACCGTCTGGCAGTAATCGCCAACAATTCAAACGGCTACGATATGGTCTACATGGGCGGTGCCTCCAAGAACGTGAACACATGGCAGCCGGGAATGGTCAAGGGCGAGATGACGCCGACATCGTTCCGCAACATCTACAACGTCAAGTGGCGTGACGCCGACGGAAATCCAATCCAATCGGAGGTCAAGGCCGAGTTCAAGGAACCCGACATGATGACCGTTCAGATGCCTTACCTGAACTCGTCGTTCCGTCTCCGCAAAACTTTCTGACACGGACGTTCACAAAACCGAAACCGATATGAGCAAGGGACCAGAAACCGCAATGAGCTGGGGCCGGCTGATCAGCGACCGTCGGCTGGGCCTGGAGGAATACCATGACGAGCGTGTCCATACGCGCAGCGACTTCCAGCGCGATTACGACAGGCTGATCTTCTCCTCGCCGTTCCGACGTCTGCAGAACAAGACACAGGTCTTCCCGCTGCCGGGCAGCATCTTCGTGCACAACCGTCTGACACATTCTCTGGAAGTCAGCTCGGTGGGCCGCAGTCTGGGACATGAGATCGCCCTGGGACTGCGCGAACGCCACGGCGATCCCACCGGGATCTTCGACAACATCCGCGACATCGTCGCCGCGGCATGCCTGTGCCACGACCTGGGCAATCCTCCCTTCGGACATTCCGGCGAGAAGACCATCTCCACTTTCTTCAGCGAGGGACCCGGGCTTGAATTCCGCGGCATGCTGTCTGAACGCCAGTGGAACGACCTGATACTCTTCGAGGGCAACGCCAATTCCTTCAGGCTCCTGACCCACCAGTTCGTGGGGCGCCGCCTGGGCGGAATGGCCATGACCTACTCCACGCTGGCCTCCGTGGTGAAATATCCCTATACCTCCATGCACGCAGGCAGGAAGGGCAAGTTCGGCTTCTTCGAAAGCGAAGACGAGATCTACCGCCGCGTAGCCGGACGGCTTGGCATACCCGAGGTCGAGGAGGGCCGGTTCACACGCCATCCGTTGGTGTATGTGGTGGAGGCCGCCGACGACATCTGCTACCAGATCATGGACATCGAGGACGCGCACAAGCTCCGAATCCTCAGCACGGCCGAGGTGACTGACCTGATGCTGGGGTTCTTCGACGCCGAGGGCCGCACCCGCGCCGAAAGGGCAATGGGACGTCTGGATGACCCGAATGAGAAGATAGCCTATCTGCGCTCGTCAGTGGTGGGGTCGCTGGTCACGGATTCCGCACGCGCGTTCCTGGACAACGAGGAGGCTATCCTGAACGGCACTTTCCAGGGTTGCCTGCTGGACTCCATCAATCCGAACCTGCGCGAGGCGTACGCCTGTTGCTCGCAGACTGCTTGGGACAAGATATACTGCGCCCGCGAGGTGGTGGATATCGAGATCGCCGGCAACCGCATCATAACTTACCTGATGGGCGAGCTGGTCGACGCCGTGATGCACCCTGAGCGCAACTCCTCGAAACTGCTGCTGAACATCATCCCCAAGCAGTACGACACCCGTGCCGACGACCCGTACACCCGATTGCAGTCCACTCTGGACCACGTCAGCGGGATGACCGACGTCTACGCCCTGGACCTGTACCGCAAACTGAACGGTCACTCCCTCCCCGCCGTTTAGCTATTAAAGATGCTTATATTTATGAAAAAAATAATAACGCTGCTCCTGTTGCTTCTGCCGACTCTCCTGCGGATGTCGGCACAGGTTTTCGAACCCGACCAGCTGACCAATCCCAATATCGCGAACCGTTACGACTTTGTCTGCGACCCGGCGCACCTGCTGAGTCCAGCCGTGACCGACAGCGTGAACCATCGGCTGTACCGGCTGCGTCAGCAGACCACCTGCGAGGTGGCCGTGGCGGTGGTGCCGTCCATCGGTGACGAACCGATCGAGGACTGGTGCGAGCGGCTGTTCACACGATGGGGTATCGGCAAGGATGACAAAGACAACGGTGTCCTGTTCGCCATCGTCACCGAGGACCATCTGACACGCATCCAGACAGGATACGGCGTCGAGGGAGTGCTGACCGACATAGCCTGCAACAACATAATCGGACGCCAGGTAATCCCCAATATGCGCGACGGCAATCTCGACGCCGCCGTCAACGACGCCACCGCCATGATATCCAGAGCGTTGACCGACCCCGCCGTTGCCGATGAGCTGCGCTCCCGGCAACCGGACAACTACGAGGGCCACATCACCGCCATCGACTCATCGATCTTCTGGAAATTCGTCGAATACGTGGTCTGGCTAATGTTGCTGCTGTCGCTGGGCCTCTTTTGCCACGACCTGTGGCGAGGGCGCAAACTGGACGGTTACCATAAATCGCTGATGTGGCGAGACCACCTGAAGACCTATATGCTCTGCGCAGTTCTGTCACTGGGTGCCGGTCTGATTTTCTGGCTTCTGGCGCTGTGGCGTTACCGTTCCACCAGGACGCACCGCCGCAAGTGCCCCACATGCGGCGCCAGGATGAAACGCCTTGACGAGAAGGAGGACAACGAGTACCTGAACCCGGCGCAGGACCTGGAGGAACGACTCAACACCGTCGACTACGACGTCTGGGTATGTCCCGACTGCGGCACAATCGAGCGTTTCCCCTTCAAGGTGGACCAGAAGAAGTACACTCAGTGCCCGGCATGCGGCACCATCGCCATGAAGCCGGTGTCGGACATCGTGACCCAGCAACCCACTGTGCGCCGCGAGGGCCTGGGCGTGAAGACCTACGAATGCGAGTTCTGCCATCACCGCGACAACCGTCATTACCGCATCCCCAAGAAGGAGGATCCGTCGGCGGCCTTAGCGGCGGGGGCGATCTTAGGCTCCGGCATGGGCCGTGGTGGCGGAGGAGGCTTCGGAGGAGGGTTCGGCGGCGGCTCCACAGGTGGCGGCGGAGCTTCCGGACATTGGTAACCAAATCTGTACAACGGAACCCGCAGGTTTTCCGACAATAATAGAAACCTACAGTCGTTTATTAATTAATTGTTGGAAAATAAATGCGGAAACTAAGCAGGGCAAAGATATTGAAAGGGATGCTCGTCATGATCATGGCGTGCATCCTTTGCGCACCCGTCCAAGCCAAGTTCAACGACAAGATCCTGAACCGTCCCTACGCCGACCAGAAGCGCTGGCATCTGGGCTTCTCGGTCGGGTTCTCGATGCAGGACCTGGTGTTCACCAACAACGGTCAGCCCACCGTTGACGGCAACGAATGGTATGCCTCCGTACCGTCGTGGGGACCGGGCATCGACGTAACCGTGCTGGCCGACCTGCGGCTGGCCGAGCATTTCAACCTCCGGTTCTGGCCCGGCATGTCGTTCGGTTCCAAGACCGTGGAATTCATGTCGCCCACCAGCGAGGAACGCCTGCGTCAGGATGTGAAGAGCGTATACGTACTCCTGCCCCTGGACCTGAAGATCAGCGGAAACCGCTACTACAACTCCCGTCCTTACGTCACGGTCGGCGCAATGGGTGCTTTCGACGTCGGCAAAAAGCGCAACGACTACCTGAAGTTCAAGACCTCCGACGCCTACCTGACCGTCGGTCTGGGATGCGACTTCTACCTCCCATACTTCAAACTCAATCCCGAAGTGAAGTTCTGCTTCGGACTCAGCGACATCCTGCAGCACAAGCGTCCCGATCTGGAGGACGACCAGCTGACGCTGCGGGCCACCCAGGCCATCGACAAGGTACAGTCGCGGATGGTTATGATTACTTTCTTCTTTGAATGATGTCCGGCAGAAAAAACAACATAACAGCGATACTTGCACTGCTCCTGCTGCTCCTGCTGTGCGGTGGCAAGGTCCAGGCCCAGAACGACCCTCAGTTCGTACAGTACTGGGCTGTGCCTGCATTCTACAATCCGGCCTATATCGGGCAGAAGGAATTTGTGCGTATCCGTCTGGGCGCCAACCTGCAGTGGCTGGGCATAAAGCGCGCGCCGCAGAGTTTCATCGCTACAGCCGACATGCCGGTTAAAATAGGCAAGAAACAGCCGCTGGGCGTCGGAATCAGCGCCATGCAGGAGTCCATCGGCCTATACCGCAACATATGGGTCAGCGGCCAGGCGGCCTATCGTTTCCGTGCCCTGAAAGGCGTTTTCTCGATTGCCCTGCAGCCCGCGTACTACAGCACCACCTTCAAGGGCTCCGATGTATATATCCCCGAGGGTGACGACTACCACCAGCCCGATGACGAGGCCCTGCCGCGCGAGGACGTGGCCGGGCAGGCATTCGACCTCTCGGCCGGTATCAGCTATACCCACAGATACTTCTCGGTAGGAATCTCGGCCCTGCACATAATGGAGCCCAAGATCGAGCTGCGGCAGGACAACGCCCAGCAGACTGAGACATCGCAGTTTTCGGCCACCGTTCCACGCCAGATGTATTTCACCGCCGACGGCAATATTCCCATTAAGAACTCGTTATTTTCTTTGCAACCCTCCCTGTTGGTCCGCACCGATTTCAACAACTTCTCGGCCGAGGTGACAATGCGGAGCACCTACAAGCAATTCATCTCGTTCGGACTGGGTTACCGTTGGAAGGATGCCCTGAGCGCCATGATCGGTGCCGAATTCAAGAACTTCTTCCTGGGTTACGCCTACAGCTACCCGCTCTCACCCATCAACAGGGCTTCGTCGGGCAGCCACGAGATAGTCGCCGGATATATGGTGAAACTCAACTTCGGGGACAAGAACAGAAACAAACATCGCTCCATTCGCATAATGTAACGACAATGAATAAATTTCAAAAAACCAACATAGGAGTAGCAGCCATATCTGCGGGGATGATACTGCTGAGCTCGTGCGCGGGTCTGAAGCGGACCGGCGCCGGAGGCGAGGTGACCGGTGTCGGGGGCAGCTCGATGGTGGAACCCGCACCCTACGGGATGGTCCTGGTGGACCGTGGCAACATAGCCATGGGGCCGGCCAAGGATGATTCCGTTGCCGGTATCCGCAAGAACGCTCGCGGTGTATCCGTGGACGCCTTCTGGATGGACGAGACCGAGGTGACCAACTCCAAGTACAAGCAGTTCGTGTTCTGGGTGCGCGACAGCATCATCCGCGAGCGTCTGGCCGACCCGGCCTACGGCGGCAACGAGGCCTTCAAGATTGAGGAGGACCGCGAGGGCAATCCCATCAGGCCCTACCTGAACTGGAACAAGCCGATTCCATGGCGCAACGCCAACGAGGACGAGGCCCGCGCCATCGAGAGCGTGTACCGCACCAATCCCATTACCGGGCACCGGGAGCTGGATCCCACACAGATGAACTACCGCTACGAGATCTACAACCACACGGCCGCCGCCAAGCGCAAGAACCGTCTGGAGGCCGAGCGCCGCGAGTACAACACGGACCTCCCCGTGCCGACGGACCTGCCAGTGATCTCCAAGGATACGGCCTACCTGACCGACGAGGGACAGATAGTTCGCGAGACCGTCAGCCGTCCGCTGACAGGCGACTACGACTTCCTGAACACATACATCGTCAACGTATATCCTGACACCACCTGCTGGATCAACGACTTCGAGAACGCCTACAACGAGCCCTATACCCGTATGTACTTCGCACATGCCGGCTACAACGACTATCCCGTGGTGGGCGTAAGCTGGGAGCAGGCCAACGCCTTCAGCAACTGGCGCACGGACTATCTGAAGCGCTCGCTGGGCCGCGAGGGCGTCTACATCGAGCCTTACCGTCTACCCACCGAGGCCGAGTGGGAATACGCCGCACGTGCCGGTAATTCCGAGAGCATGTATCCCTGGGAGGAGACACTCCCCATGGACGAGCGTGGCTGCTTCTACGCCAACTTCAAGCCTCGCGAAGGCGACTACGTGCTGGACGGACACGTCATCACGTCGCAGGTAGGCACATACAATCCCAACGACTTTGGAATCTACGACATGGCCGGTAACGTCTCGGAATGGACCTCGACGGCCTACACCGAGAGCATCGACCGTCTGACTTCGGACCTCAACCCGGAGTACCGCTACGACGCGGCCAAGGAGGATCCCTACAAGATGAAGCGCAAGATTGTACGCGGCGGCTCCTGGAAGGATGCCGCGCAGAACGTCCGTTCCGACCTCCGCGCCTGGGAGTATCAGAACGAGCAGCGCAGCTACATCGGTTTCCGCAACGTCCGCTCGCAGATCGGTTTCGCCCGCGGCAACAAGTCCAAGGCCAAGAAGAAGAAATAACAACGTTCCAAATTAGATAACAAAATGGTAAAGATCAGAAAATACGCCAACGGCATCGAACGGTTCCTGCACGGAGCCAAGGGCCAGCGTTTCTTCAATTTCGCATACTCCATCGGCGCCGCCATCGTGATCTGGGGAGCGTTGTTCAAGATCCTTCACCTGCCGGGCGGCAGCACGCTGCTGTGCATCGGCATGGGTACGGAAGTCATGATGTTCATTCTGACGGCCTTTGACCGTCCTCCGCGCGAGTACGCCTGGGAGGATGTGTTCCCCGTCCTTGATTCCAAGAACGCCGAGGACCGTCCCGACTTCGGCCACGGTGGCGGCGGCGTGGTGATCAACGGTGGCACCGGCGGCGGTGACCTGACCGTGGAGGGCGACGGCCTGAACGGTGGCGTCATCAATCTGCAGGGCGGCTCGGGAAGCCCCTTCCCCATCGACGGCGACCAGCTGACGCGAGGCGAGGAGTTCGCGCAGGCCACCCAGGATTACCTGACCGGAATGCAGGGCATCGCCGACCAGATGAAGAGCCTGAACGAGACCACACAGCAGCTCAACGAGGTCAGCGCGACGCTGCTGGCTTCGTATCGCGCCATAACCGAGAACTCGGAGAACATCTCGGCCAACTCCAACGGATATGTGTCGCAGATGGAGGACCTGAACCGCAACATCGCGGGACTGAACACCATCTACGAGATCCAGCTGAAGAGCATCGCCTCACAGCTGGAGAGCATCGACCGCGTGAACCGCGGCCTGAAGGATATCCGCGACATGTACGAGAAGTCGGCCCAGGAGTCCAGCCGCTACTGCGAGGAGACCGAGAAGATGGCCCGCTACATGAAGCAGCTTAACTCCGTATACGAGAAGATGATCACCGCCATGACCATCAACATGCAGGGCACCATGATGGGCGGCCGGATGGACGGCGGCGTCAATCCTTTCGACGAATCGGTTAACAGACAGTAAGCTATGGCAGGAGGCAGCAACAATGTGGCGCGTATGTCGCCACGTCAGCGTATGATCAACCTGATGTACATCGTGCTGACGGCGATGCTGGCCCTCAATGTGTCGAGCGACGTGTTGAACGGCTTCAGCCAGGTGCAGGACAGCATTGACCGCACCAACCTGAACATGACCGCGCGCAACGGCATCCAGTTCGATTACCTGAAGGGTCTGTACGAGCAGAATCCCGCCAAGGCCGGGCAGGCCTATCAGCGCGGCAGCGACCTGAAGCGCCGCTCCGAGGACCTGTACAATCAGATCGAGAACTATAAGGTCCTGATCGCCAGGAACGCCGACGGCGAGGACGCCGACTACCGTAAGCTGGTGAACAACGACAACCTGGAGTCATCGTCGGTTGTGATGCTGAATCCCACCACGATGGAGGGCACCAAGCTGCGCAAGGTCCTGGGCGAGTACGCCACCTTCGTGTCGGGTCTGATCAACGACGATGACAAGCGCAAGGCGGTGATCGAGATGCTGGCCACCAAGGACACCCCGGCGCCAGGCACGGTGACTCCCCTGCCCTGGGAACGCCGCATGTTCGAGAACATGCCGGCCGTGGCGGCGGTGACTCTGCTGACCAAACTGCAGAACGATATCCGCCAGGCCGAGTCCGAAGCGCTGTCATCGCTCATTACCAGCGTCGACATCGGTGACGTCCGCGTCAACGAGCTCAACGCATATGTCATCCCGAACTCCAACATGATAATCCGTGGCGGCAAGTATTCCGCCAACATCGTGCTGGCCGCCATCGACACCACGCAGCGTCCCGCCATATACGTGAACGGCGCCAAACTGAACAATCCGAACGGCCTGTACGAGTTCGTTCCGGGACAGGTCGGCACACACGATTTCGCCGGCTACATCGAGGTGGCCCGCGGCGACGGAAGTATAGACAAGCGTCCTTTCAAGTCGTCGTACACCGTAATCGAGCCTATGGCCACCATCTCCCCCACGCTGATGAACGTCCTGTACGCCGGCATCAGCAACCCGATCTCGATTTCGGTTCCCGGTGTGCCCATGAACGCCATCAGCGCCACGATGACCAACGGTACGCTGACACGTAACGGCGACACATGGAGCGCACATCCCGGCAAGGTCGGTTCCGAGGCGGTCATTACCGTCACGGCTCAATTGGAGGGTCGTTCGCAGAACGTAGGCTCCATGACCTTCCGCGTGCGCAAGCTTCCCGATCCCACCGTCTATCTCCCTGTCAAGGGTGCCGACGGCAACGTGACGCATTACAAGGGCAGCCCCAAGCGTATCAGCAAGGCTATGCTGATGAGCGCCGAGGGTGTCGGTGCCGCCATCGACGACGACATCCTGAACGTGACATACTCCGTAGTATCGTTCAAGACCGTTGTACTGGACCAGATGGGCAACTCCATCCCCGAGGTCTCCGACGGCGCGAGGTTCTCCGCCCGCCAGCGCGAGCAGTTCAAGCGTCTGCGTCCCGGCAGGTCCATCTTTATTTCCGACGTCAAGGCCAAGGGTCCTGACGGCATAACCCGCGATATCTCGCCCATGGAGGTGGCCCTGAACTGACGGCTGCCATTAAAATGAACAGAATATGAAACTGTACCGCAAAATAATATTGTTGAGTCTGGCAGGCATCGTTGCCGCCGGAGCCATAGCGCAGGTTGAGTCCGCCGGCGGCGTGCGCCGTCGCTCGCCCAAGGAGAAACGCCAGCAGCAGAACGCGCAGCCCGGCATCACCGAGCGTATGCAGGACTTCTACACAGTCAAGGAGCCGCACGACGCCGACATGCAGTACATGCGCGAGATCTACCGTCAGATCGACCTCTCGAAGGCGGAGAACACTCCGCTCTATTTCCCGGAGGATGTGATCGACGGGCAGAAGAACCTGTTCCGTACCATCCTGGACCTGGTCGTGTCCGGCAGGATCCCGGCCTATGAGTATCTGGACGGCCGCGAGGTCTTCACCGACCAGTACAAGGTGAAGGTCGGCGACATGCTGGACCGTTTCGGAATATATTACACCACCGGCAAAGGCCATTCGGAGAAAAATCCGAACTATGTCATCGAGGAGGCCGACGTCCCCACCACTCAGGTGATGAACTACTACATCATCGAGAAGTGGGAGTTCGACAAGCGCACCAACCGCATGCACACGCGTGTGGAGGCCATCTGTCCGGTGCTGAACCGTGCGGGCGACTTCGGTGGCGACGCCAAGTACCCTATGTTCTGGGTTAAGTATGACCAGATCCGTCCCTGGCTGGCACAGGAGTATGTTTTCCTGACGGACGACAACAATCTGCCGCAGTACAGTCTGGACGACTACTTCAACCTGGGCATGTACAAGGGCGACATATACAAGACCAAGAACCTGCGCAACCTGTCGATGATGCAGATGTATCCGGATCCGGACGATCTGACGCGTGCTCAGGACAGCATCGACAACCGCCTGCACAACTATGGAAAGAACCTGTGGGTTCCGACCCAGGAGGAATATCTGGCCATGAAGGAGAAGGAAGCTGCGGATGCCGAAGCCCTGGCCAAGGGCGACTCCATTCCCGACCGCACGGTCGTGAAGGCAAGCGATGACAGGAAACCGTCGGCACGCAAGTCCACCCGCAAGCGTTCCACCCGCAAGCCCAAGACCATCAAGAGCAAGGCTTCCAACAGCAACGGCCCTGCCTCCAACGCCGAGCGCTCCGTCCGCCGTCGCCGCCGCTGATTAATGCATCTTAGCGAGCTCATATAGAGATAGCAGAGAGCCGAGGCAAATGCCTCGGCTCTCTGCTATAATAGTTTATTACTGAATCAGAATTTCTTCAGCAATCCTTTTTCATTAAGGATTTCCACCATTTGCGATGGAGTCACGACACAGGATTTCTGTGGAAAATGTTTGATATTACCGGTGACTAAATACGCATTCTCAACGCTCATTGCGACTTCATAGAACACAACGTCATCATTGTCGGGAAAACTTTCCTCAGATTTCGTGCGGGAAGTCTCCAATCCATAATCAGTAAACACAGATATCAAATCCTCCACTAAATAACATGGGAATTTAAATTTATCTCTGGATAATACATCCTTATATTCTTCTATTATCTCGTCATTGTAAATAGGCGTTATGATGCCTGCAAGTACTGAACGAACGACACGGGCAGGAGACGATGAACCATCGGACGAGAACAGCGATGATACGAGAACATTGGTATCAATTACCGCGTAAATCCTTGTCTCTTCTTTCATCGCGCGCGGATTTTATTTCTGCATTGATTTCATCGAGCGACATCTCTGGCATACCTGAATCGGCCAGAGAGTGTCTCATTGCCTCAAATGCATTCAGTCCTCTCCGACGCGAGGTATCCTCGCTGACAGCTCTGATCTCAAATGGAATCCGTCGTTCCCTAACCACAGCCTTCATGAATATATTGAAAGCCGCGGTTGCACTCAATCCAAATGCCTCGCATAGCGAATCGAAATTCTTTTTTAGAGTCTGATCAACTCTGATAGAAATGGTAGACTGTGACATATCTTCGTTATTTGTACTGCAAAATTAATACAAATTGCAGTATAATTACAAATTTTTCGCGATATTTGTTCATTTTCTAGTTTTTTTGTAATTTTGTAGTGTCATGACAGAAGATCTTTTCACTACAGAAATAACTCAACCGGAATCCGCGCAGGACAGCGCGGAAACCGAGGCTACATCCGCTTCCGAATCGACTGCCGGGAGCTACACCGACGATGCCATCCAGACCCTGAAATGGAACGAGCATATCCGTCGGCGTCCCGGTATGTATATCGGTAAATTAGGCGACGGATCGCATCCCGAGGACGGCATATACGTGCTGACCAAGGAAGTGATCGACAACTCCATCGACGAGTTCAACATGGGCGTCGGCAAACAGATAGACATATCCCTGACCGAAGACGGCACCGTAACCGTCCGCGACTACGGCCGCGGAATCCCCCTGGGCAAGGTCAAGGAGGTAGCCAGCGAGATCAATACCGGCGGCAAGTTCGACGACAAGAACTTCAAAAAGTCCGTAGGGCTGAACGGCGTCGGCCTCAAGGCCGTCAACGCCCTGTCGCGCACATGCCGCGTGGCGTCAGTCCGCGACGGACTGAAGGTAACCGTACTGTTCGACCGCGGCGACCTCGTGTCGCAGTCCGAACCTACCCCCACCGACGAGCCTAACGGCACACTGGTGCAGTTCACCCCCGACGAGGAGCTGTTCAAAGGCTACCGATTCAACCCCGAGACCATCGAGATGATGGTCAACAACTACACATACCTCAACGTCGGCCTTACCCTCATGTTCAACGGCAAGAAATACCAGAGCCGCAACGGTCTCCTGGACCTGCTGCGCGAAAACATGACCGCCGAGCCACTCTACCCCATCATCCATCTGAAAGGCAACGACATCGAGGTGGTACTGACCCACACCAACCAGAACGGCGAGGAATACTACAGCTTCGTCAACGGCCAGCACACCACCCAGGGAGGCACGCACCTCACGGCATTCCGCGAGCACGTGAGCCGTACCATCAAGGAATACAGCGGCAAGGGCTACGAATTCTCCGACATCCGCAACGGCATGGTGGCTGCCGTGTCCGTGCGCATACAGGAACCTGTGTTCGAGAGCCAGACCAAAACCCGTCTCGGCTCGAAGGAGGTCGCACCGGACTCCACGTTGACCGTCAACAAGTTCGTCGGAGACTTCATCAAGAAGGAACTCGACGACTACCTGCACAAGCACAAGGACGTGGCCGATACCATGATGGCCAAGATCGCCACCAGCGAGAAGGAACGCAAGGCAATGTCCGGCGTCGCCAAACTGGCCCGAGAGAAGGCAAAGAAGGTATCCCTGCACAACCGCAAGCTACGCGACTGCCGCATACATTACACCGACACGCTCAAGGCCAACGCCAAGGAGGACCGACGCGACGACACCGCCATATTCATCACCGAGGGCGACTCCGCATCGGGAACCATCACCAAGGTGCGCAACGCCGAGACCCAGGCCGTATTCTCGTTGCGTGGAAAGCCCCTGAACGCATTCGGACTGACTCAGGAAGTGGTCTACAAGAACGATGAGTTCAACCTGCTCCAGGCCGCACTGAACATCGGCGAGGGTATCGAAGGCCTGCGCTACAACAAGGTGATCATAGCTACCGATGCCGATGTGGACGGCATGCACATACGTCTGCTATGCATCACTTTCTTCCTGACATTCTTCCCCGACCTTGTCAAAAAGGGCCATGTCTACATCCTGCAGACCCCGCTGTTCCGCGTGCGCGACAAGCGTGCCGTCCGACGCAAGAACAACAAGTCCCGCCGCGCCCGGACGGAGGATGAGGAAAAGAAGGAAAAGGACACCTACTACTGCTACACCGACGAGGAACGCGAGGACGCCATCAAGCGCTTCGGACAATATGCCGAGATCACCAGATTCAAAGGACTGGGCGAGATCAACGACACCGAGTTTGCCGAGTTCATCGGCCCGGACATGCGTCTGGACCGAGTCAAGCTGAAACGTGAGGACGCCTACGACTCCCTGCTGGAGTTCTATATGGGCAAGAACACCCCCGAACGTCAGGACTTCATCATCAATAACCTGGTAATCGAAGATGACTCCGAAATCTGAGCCACGTGTGGCGTTGTTCCCGGGCAGTTTCAACCCCTTTACCCGCGGCCACGAGTCGCTGGTACGCCGTGCGTTGACGTTCTGCGACCGCGTGGTGATTGCCGTCGGCGTCAACATCGGCAAGGACCCCGAGGATGCCGGACGTAACTGTGAAGCCATCCGGATGATATTCGATACGGAGCCACGTGTGGAAGTCACTACCTACACCGGACTCACCGGCGAGCTGGCCCGACGCACTGGAGCTGCAATCCTGCTGCGAGGCGCCCGCAATGCGGCCGATTTTGAATATGAACGTAACATGGCCGACGCAAACCGCAACTTATTCGGCATCGAAACCGTTATACTGCCGACGCTACCCGAGTTGTCGTGGATCTCATCATCGACGGCACGCGAGCTGGAACGCTTCGGCTACGACCCACATGAATTATTACCCTGAACACCACCAATAGACTGAATTATGAAGAAATTACCATACGTCATACTCGCATCGGCAACCATCCTGACCGTGGCCGTGACCGCGCTCAGGGCCCAGGTGGCCCCCGGACAGAAACTGCGCGTGGCCGAGGCTCTGATCAACCAGTTCTATGTCGACACCGTCAACGAGGAGAAACTTGTCGAGGACGCCATCCGCGGCATGCTCGACAAGCTGGACCCCCATTCGGCCTACAGCAACCCGGAGGAGACCCGCGAGCTGAACGAACCTCTGGAAGGCAACTTCAGCGGCATAGGCATCAGCTTCAACATGGCCAGCGACACGCTGTACGTAATCCAGACCATCGCCGGTGGTCCGAGCGAGAAGGTAGGACTGCTGGCAGGGGACCGCATCATCCAGGTCAACGACACCCTCATAGCCGGCAACAAGACCAGGAACTCGCGTATCATGAAGATGCTGCGCGGTCCCAAGGGCACCGACGTCGATGTCAAGGTGCTGCGCTACGGCAACAAGTCCGTTCCCGACACCATCGACTTCACCATCACCCGTGACGATATTCCAATCTATAGCGTCGACGCCGCCTACATGGTCGACAAGAAGACCGGTTACATCCGCATCAACCGTTTCGCCGCCGACACCCGTCAGGAGGTGGAGGACGCTCTCCGCGACCTGAAAAAGCACGGAATGCAGCAGCTGATTCTTGACCTGACCGACAATGGAGGAGGCTATCTGAACGCAGCCGTCGAGATTGTCGGCGAGCTTCTGGAGCCGGGCAGCGCCGTGGTATATACCGAGGGTCTGAACTCACCCCGCTACGACCATATCAGCTCGCCGCACGGGACCAAGCCCCTGTTCGACAAGGGCCGTCTGGTGGTTATGACCAACCAGTATTCGGCGTCCGCGTCCGAGATTACCTCCGGCGCCATCCAGGATTGGGACCGCGGTCTGATCGTGGGTCGGCGCACATTCGGCAAAGGTCTGGTGCAGCGTCCGTTCCCGTTCAACGACGGCTCGATGATACGTCTCACCGTGGCACACTACTACACCCCTACCGGCCGCGACATCCAGAAACCTTACACCGCCGGCAAGGCCGACAAATACGCCCACGACATTCTGGACCGCCTCAGTTCGGGCGAGCTGATGCACCAGGACAGCATCAAGTATGTGGACTCCCTGCGCGTCAACACCTTGCGCCTTAACCGTCCCATCTACGGAGGCGGAGGAATAAGTCCGGATGTATTCGTGCCGCTGGACACAATGGACTATACCCCCTACTACCGTGACGTCATGGCCAAGGGAGCCCTCAACAAGTTCACCGTCAAATATGTGGATGCCAACCGTGCCCGAATCAAGAAACTCTATCGCAACGATACGGAGTATCTTAAAAATTTCCAGGTCACCGATGACATGCTCAGCGAACTCTACGCTATGGCCGAGAAGGATGGTGTGAAACCCAATGAAAAGGAGGCGCAGCAGAGCAAGGAACTGTTCAAGACCATCCTGAAGGGTCTGATAGGTCGCGACATCTTCGACAATCCCACCTACTACAAGGTCTACAACCAGTACGACCCGATATTCCGCGAGGCATACAGGCTGATCAACAGTCCGGAATACGATGAGAAGCTCTCCTTTCCGAAGTGAGCTTACGTCTACACTCCCCCGCTCCTTAAATTACTTTAACAGCTGTAACAACTAAAACCATATCAGGCATTAAGTTGCCACACAGAACGTTGACAATGAACAGGACATCTATTATAACCCTGCTGGCGCTCTGCGCCGTAACCGGCCTGACATCCGCTCAGGTCAGCAAGATGGCTTTGCCTTGGGTTTTCTCCGGCTACCACAGTCTGTCGCGGCAGTGGCTGCCCGACACCACCCTGCATGCCACACAGTCGGTATGGCGTGCGGCCGAGGATTCCATCCGCGTTCAGCGACAGGCGGAGCTGAACGATCGCCTCCGCGCAATGGGCGTACAGGTAATCGATACCGTGCCGGAGTCCGCTCAGGAAATAGTCGAAGACTCCGAAATCGTGAACTTCGACGACCTGATTCCTTCATTCAATGATTCGACCAGCATGGTCCGCCATGCTCAGAACAAGAGAATAGATTACGACGACCCATGGGGCTTGAACATCCCTGTATGGCTGCACGAAGCTATCCGCGAGCGTAGCGTGGCCGATGATTTCATGTACCGGGTCATGGTCAAGTACCCCAACTACATACAATATGCGGAGTGGGACCTGCCTGTGCCCCCGACGCTTCCGGAGGAGGACCATTCATTCATGGCCTACATCCGCAACCTCAACCTGCCGGAGGTCGACATGGACGAGGTGAGAATCGATCCCAAGGGTGAACTCAAGCAGATAAACTGGCTGCATACGCTGAACCTCTCGCTACAACTGTCACAAGCCTATATCTCACACAACTGGTATCAGGGTGGCAACGATTACCTGGCCTTCTTCGGAAATTTCCTATGGGATGTCCAGCTGAACTCGGTCTATCATCCCCGCGTCATGTTCCAGAGCACGTTGAACTATAAGCTGGCCATCACATCCACAAACGAAGACCAGTACCACAAGTACTCCGTCTCGCAGGAGCTGTTCCAGTACAACGCCAAGTTCGGTTACAAGGCCGCCAACCGTTGGTATTACTCCATCAACGGATTGTTCAAGACCCAGTTCCTGAACAGCTACCCGGCCAACTCCCAGGACCTCAAGGCCGGTCTCCTGTCACCCGGTACGGTCAACGTAGGCCTCGGTATGACATACAACTACGAGAAGCCCAACAAGAAACTGTCTTTCTCGGCATCAATCGCTCCGCTGTCCTACAACCTGAAGATGTGTCTTGACGATAAAATCGACCGTGCGTCGCTCGGAATGAAGGAAGGTCAGGATTTCCTGCACGAGTATGGTAGCAATGCCGAGTTGAACTTCCTTGTGGCTTTCCGCAGCAACATCTCCTACAAGAGCCGTCTGTTCCTGTTTACTGATTACAAGAACTTCAACGGAGACTGGGAAAACACGCTGAACTTCCAGTTCAGCAAGTATTTCTCGACACAGCTTTACTTCTACTTCCGTTACGATACCGCTTCCGATTCGAAGATTGACCCGAAGTGGAAGAAATGGATGCTCAAGGAGATCCTGAGCGTCGGCCTGTCCTACACTTTCTCCACCAAATGAAGAAAACGAGATTACGGGTGATATTGACCTTGACGGTTGCGCTGTTGACGCCGTTGGCGGTGTCCGCAGCCGACATCTGCGACGAGGGCCAGGCCCGCACGTATTGCGACACCACGACACTGCACCGCATCGAAGGCATCTGGGAATTCCCGGATGACCAGACTCGCGTTCTGATCCAACGTCATGCTGCCGACAACCGTTACGACATGGTGGTCGTGGAGAGTGCAGACTGCCGACTGATACCGGGTATGATCTTAGGTTCGGCAAAGCCTACCGCCGACCCGGGAACCTATGAGCTTGCCATATCGCGCAAGAAGGTCGGAGGAGTCCTGACCGACCCCGGCAAATGCAGGGCAAGACTCGCCGACAACGAGGCCTCGCTGACCTTCACGACACGTAAACTATCGCTGAATATCGGCAGCTTCTACCTGCTGCCGCGTTTCTGGCGCATGTTCCGATTCAAAATCAACGATGTGGAGATTCCCAAGGGTATGGTGCGTGTGTACCCGGTGCCATACGGAAGCAAATCCCTGGAACCTGTCTATCTGTAACATATGCGTAGAATCATTACAATATTTATGGCCGTTTTGCTGCTGTGCGGCGGAGCGTCGGCACGCAAGGTATCTCTGAAGCTCACCGAAGACAAGACCGACAGGAAAGAATCCAACTCCGGTATGGTCCGGGGCTCTTTCATGGTATCATCGCAATGCCAGGACTGCAACAACGGCTATACTCTGGACCAGATAATATTCTCAGGTTTCGACAAACCGGGGAACTCCTCGACAGAATCGTTCTTCATCACCAACAATACTAACCGCACCTTGACCGGAGTGTCGTTGTATATCGAGTACCTTACACCCGACGGACGCCAGCTGCACAAGCTGTTCCTGAGGCTAAGCTGCAATATCCCGCCCAACGAGACCCGCAAGACCGATGTCCGCTCATGGGACACCCAGCGTTCCTTCCACTACGAGAAGAGCGCACCCTCGCGCCGCTCGGCTCCATTCTCTGTGCGGTTCGACCCCGTAGCCTGCTACCTGCGGTTCTGACATCCTGACAGATTGCTTTTAGATACCGCTATGGAAATCGAAAGATTTAATGGAAGAATGAGGCTCGGAGACATCCGGGCGTTATGCCTGGAATGCAGAGGCTCCGAAAACGACCAAGCCAAGGAACTGTTGTTCACCCTGGCTTGCCATAAGGATGACAGGATCGCATACAATGCCCTCTGGGTTTTCACGCACTTCCGGACCCAGGATATCATTTGGCTCGAAACCAGGCGCCACACTCTCATAGACATGTTGCTCAAGACCGAGCACGTAGGCAAGCAGCGCCTTATACTGACGCTTCTGGAACATCTTGTCATCCCTAAGGAGGAAATCCGGACCGATTATCTGGACTTCTGTCTTTCGAAAACCAACTCTACCGCTCCCTACGCCATCCGGGCCTTGAGTCTGAAACAGGCATTCCGGATGTGCCGCCATTACCCTGAGCTCCTGGAGGAGCTTCGTCTCGAGATGGATCTTATGACACGCGGCACACTCTCCCCCGGTCTTCTCTGCGCCATCCGCACCGTCCGCCGCCACCTCGCCAAAACGGTACAGAAACCTCTGAAATCATAAATCTGTCGATTTTGGCGTTTTATTTATGTCTGCGATTGTCTCATCGACATCATAACGACAAACCATGTATATCATACAGAAATGCCTATATCTCTTATCAGTGTTCGGACTGGCGCTTGCAACGACAGCCGGGCTGTCCGGCTGCAGGGACAAGGTGGAGCAGCCGCAGACGGATGACAACGTCTACAGCGCTGCATATGTCTGCGAGCTGTCGATTGACAAACCGGACAGAGCGCTGGCTATCCTCGACTCGGCCGAACAGCTGGACCGCATGTCGGACTTCGACATCAACCGGCTGCGGGCAATCGTATATCATAACGGTTTATCCGACAACATCAAGTCGCTGGAATACGCACTGAAAGCATATAAATCACCATCGGCACGCAGGAATACCCGTAACTTTGTGCGGCTGCTCGAAATAATCGCCGACCAATACTACCTCAACGGCGATTATCCTCAAAGCATCAAGTTCTGCACAGAAGGAATCAAGCTGGCTCAGGACAGCATGATCAAGGGCTCCGAAGCCGGCCTGAGCTTCGACCTGGGCCGCAATCTGTTGATTCTGGGCCGTCAGGACGAAGGATTCCGTTATTACCGCCAGTCGGTCGACATCCTGGACGGGGAATCAAGGAAAGACCCCACGTGGGAAACAGCCGACAACTATACGTACAGCCTCGCCATCCTGATCGGCTCGTTGCGCAACGAGGGTCGGTACGACGAAGCCATAGCGCTGATGCCCCGATACAACGACGCCGTGAAACGACTGGAGACCAAACCGGACATTCCCGAAAGCCTTGTGGACATGCGCCGTGCCAGCGGCTACGGCATGGCGGCAGTCCTGCATGCCATCATGGGCAATAAGGAGACAGCCCGCGAGCAATACAAACAGTTGCTTGCGACCGACTACGCCAAGACGCCCGACGCCGGACAGCTGACCATCCCATATCTGTACCAGGTCGGTGAATACCGCGAGGCATTGCAGGCCCTGCAGGAGGAAAAGAAATACTGGCAGGCCAACACCGATACCGTCAGTTACAGCTACATTCAGAATCATCTGGAATCTGAACTGGCGGTATACGAGAAGCTGGGCGATCTGCATTCAGCCAACCGCGTGATGCATACCATCCAGACCCTGAACGACTCACTGCGCAACCGCGACCGCAACCTTAGGGCTCTGGAACTCGCCGAAATCCATAAGACCGACGAGCAGGCGCTGGAAATCGAGCGTCAGTCCGCATCCATCGTAATCCAGAACATCATCATCGCAGCCGGTGTGATACTCCTGCTTGCCGGTATCATCCTCATGATCCGCATGCTCCTCTACAACCGGGCCATACGCAACAAGAACCAGTCGATGGTCAATACCATCGACGAATTGATTGGTTACAAGGACAAGCTGTACGAGCAGGAAAGCGAACTGATTGCATTGCGCCGGCAACTCCAAGCCAAAACGAGCGTGAGTGAAGCATCCGTTGTGCAGGAGACTCCCAACGGGACTGCAGAGGCCGGGAACGATACCGATACTCCCAACGATTTCGACAGAATCCTGTTCCAGCGGATGAATCACGAGATCCTGAGCCAACGCCTGTTCCTAAACCCGGACCTCTCCAAAAAGCAGCTCGTTGAACAGTTCAGGATTCCCTCCAACAAATTCGCCCAGATCTTCAAGGATTACGCAGGCTGCTCCTTCACGCAGTACATCAACAACTGCCGTCTGGAGCATGCGGTGCGCCTGATGCGCGATAATCCGCAATGGAGCCTTAAGGCCATCGCAACCGAAGCCGCCATGTCCTCGAGTTCCTTCTACGAGCAGTTCCGGAAGAAATTCGGAATGAGCCCCACCGACTTCAAGGCAAATTAACGGGATTGCCTATCCATCGGCATACGCGCCGACCTCAAGCCTCATGTATTCAACGGCTTGATGTCGGCGCGATGATTTTAACGGATATCCCTTAGTGATTTTGGCGGACACCTCCTGACACTTTCATGGACACACCACGGGACTTTCACGGACAACTATCGCTCAAAAAATTCCTGCTGAAAAGTGCATTGCTTATATCTTTGCAGAATCTATCCTGAAAGCAAGTTTCACAGCAATAACGACTCTATGAAATTCAAAACCGAAAGACTGCCCCTGACTTTGGCAGCCATGGCATGCATGTCATGGCTGGCCGCGTGCAGCAATGATCCTGACATTGTCGATGACCGGGAATACGAGGATCCTGTGGTGATCCAGGACCCCGTGGATGATGTCGTCACCACAACAATGGACGTCAAGAACGCCATATTCGCCACCGAGCTCGATGACATGGGCTCGTTGTTCATAACGCGTCTTGAGGAAATGGGCACGGACCTGAACGAGGATACCGAGCTCGTGGTCCTGGACGAAGGCGCATGAGCCCGTTTCATCAGCAATCCGGAGGAGTACGAGAAGCTCAGCGACTTCTACGAACGCGGAGGCATCCTGTACTTCCACAAACCTGCCCTGCAGAGCACGGGGCTGTTGGCTCGCCTGCAGCTCGGTGTCTTCAACGAGGTGCCGGACGACAAGATCCAGCCTCTTGCCGACGCATACATATGCAACGTCAACGGTGCGGAATATATCTCAGGAGACATCTACAATCCCGAGACCGTGCAGTACTCCTATCAGGACGATGAGGGCAACACTTACACCGACGATTACACCGATCTGGACAAGCCTACCGATTATACGTACGGTCAGTATGCCGACCGTGCCGCCAGGTTCGTCAACGAGACTGTGGCCAACCTGCTGCGCAGCCCCGCCACCGCCGTGGACACACGGTCGGGAACGGTATTGGAGCCTCCTTTGATTCCCATGCATTGGGATATCCCCTGGTCGGTCAGCAAAAGTTTCACCCTCAGCAAGAAGAAGGAGGTGTCCATCAGCTGTGAGTTCACACAGTCCTTGACCTTGAAGGTCCGCGCAGCCTACTCCTTCGACCAGGACAAGGACTACTATCAATTGACCACCAGCCAGTTTATCCCCGGCTCCCGCACATGGAAGGGCGTGAACAAATTCAAGCATGGAATCTATACGGACCGGTACGCCGGGTTCGCCTTCAGCGAGCTCGGAATCGAAGCCGGGCTCTACAACTACCAGTCCGGTGTATCAATCTACGCGCTCGACGGCTATGCCCCGGCCAACCAGGCAAACGAAGGCTCCAAGACCACCGTATCCGGCTGGGATCTGGGAGGCAATGTGTCATTCGGTGTCGGCAATGTCTTCTCCCTGGACGTGGGCGGTCACTATACATCCTCGACATCCATCACCATGCCTGTCAAGGAGATGCCCGTCACCTTCACGCAGGGACGCAAGGACTTCCTGAAATGGTGCTATGTGATCAGCAACAAGCTGTCGTGCTATACCGCGCGTCTATCCAACGGTCAGATCACTGAGATTCCCGGCATCTGCAAACAGGACATAAACACCGACCAGACATGGAACTGGATTGTCTCCAATACCCGGAAACAAGGCGACCGTCCGCTCCGACTCCGTCTGTACACCGTGGTCGACCTCAGAAGCTGTTACGCTACCGGCGGCGCAGGCAAGAACGACGGCATGATCTACACACATTTCCTCCGGCATACCGCGAAACCGTCCCTTCCTGTACCTGAATGCGTCCGCAACCAATACACCATCGTGGCGAGTCCGGTCAACAGCGCATCAAGCTATGTCCGTAAGCTGCTGATGGAGAACAGTCCGAGATTCAAGTACCTTTCCGGTAACTCCGACCGATGCGCCGTGACTGAGAAGGCATTGAGGGACAAGATGGAAACCGAATGGAAAGGTGTTTACGAGGAAATCCGGAAACTGGGCCGGATCGAAGGCGTCACCTCCCCCGTTACATTCTATCTTCATGACTCATCAGGCACGAAGGTCACAATGAGGGATAGCAGCATGCGCGGTATCCGCATCGACACCAACGGAGAAATATCCGGAGTTTATTAACATATGACACAGATTATGAACAACATCATGAAGACAACGGCGTCCATAATTTGCGCTCTGGCGCTTGCTGTCCCCGCTGCCGACGCGCAATGGTCGGTTGGCGTGCAGGCTGGCGTCACCTACAACTCGCTGCATACCGACAGCGGCTATGCCTACGACCGCCACTATTCCCCGGCATTGGGATACACGGTCGGCATACCTGTCCGGTATGATTTCCGCGACTGGTTCGGCCTGCAGGCCGAGGCGACGATGGTCTACCGTGGCTACGCTATTGACCGCAGCTGGGTCTACTGGCCGATCTACTATAATTACCATAACCTATATCTGGATGTTCCTGTATTCGCCCGGTTCTCGTTCGGGGGCAGGAGATTGCGCGGCTATGCGCTGGCAGGAGCCTACGTTGGCGCATGGCTGCGCAGCGAGGTCTACGGACATCAGAGCCGTAGCTTCGATACCGCCGAGACCAATGTCGAAGGTGGATACGATTTCGAAGAGACGGTTCCCTTCGACTCGCGTCGCGACAACCGGTTCGACGCCGGTCTTGCCGCAGGTATCGGAATCTCCTATGCCTTCAACGCTAAGTTCTCCATCTTCGCCGAGGCAAGATATTACTATGGTCTGACCGACATGCAGAAGGACTACATGAAGAACCGCATGCCGCGCTACAACAACACCCTGGCCGTCCAGATAGGCGGTTGGTTCACATTCCCGAACAAATAACTGCAATCATCATGAAACTAAAGTCTCTATACATATCGCTTGTGGCTCTGATTTTGTCCGGCGCGTTCACATCCTGTCGCGAAGACGGTCCTCGGGTGTTCAACCCCAACGACCAGCGCAGATTCATTAATTGGGCCGATCTGTTCGATTCCTATTGGAACGGCATGAATTACAGCTACGCCTTCTGGGATGTGGACCCTACTGACTGGGACAAGGTCTACGAGGAGTACCTTCCCCGATTCAGTGGACTTGAATTCGGAGTTGCTCAGGATTCTGTCCGGGCCATGGAACTGTTCACCGAGCTGACAGCCAATCTTGTCGACCATCACTATCACCTGATCCTAAAGAAGGAAGATGGGTCGTGGTTCGCCAACATATCGCCAGGCTTGACCGAGGCCGGGAACCGCGACTATTACCATGACGTCATCGACGAGAAGCAGCTCCGCGACAACTTCAGGAACATGGAGCGGTCAGGCAGGGTTACTGATATGGTGGAGCGCTATGACCGTCCTGCCGAGGAATTCGTGTTGTATACCTGCCTGATCGATGAGTCAATCGTCTATCTTCGTCTCAGTGAGTTCGACATCTATCTGAACATCGGCAACGAGGACATCACAGACGTAATCGACCAATACCTCAATCTGGTAAACGACACCCCGGATCTGCGTGGCATCATCATCGACCTGCGCGGCAATCCCGGCGGAACCTTGGCCGACGGCAACATCATTCCGGCTCCACTGCTGAACGCTCCGCTTACTTTCGGATATACCCGCACCAAAGTGGGCATGGGCCGTCTGGACTACACTCCATGGTCGCCAATGGTCCTGATGCCGCAGGAAGAAGGAGAGAAGGATGTGACGCGCGATGTCTCCGCCGTGCCTGTGGCATCGCTGATCGATATCAACTCCGTAAGTATGGCCGAGCTGTCGTCAATGGCTATCGACGAGATGCCCAACGGTATCGTCATCGGCGAGCGTTCGTACGGCGGACATGGCCCCTTGGACAACGATATCAACAACTACTATGCCGGCGAGCTTGAGAACCCGGCATTCCGGATGCGAACTTCCACCTCTATGACCAAGCGTATGGACGGCAAGTGCTACGAGGGAATCGGAGTGACACCGAACATCGAGGTTCTGTTCAACGAGGACGAGTTCAGCCGTGGCAACGACCTGCAGCTGAACCGCGCCATCGAATACATCCGCACCGGTAAGTAACCAATTCCGAAAAACTATCAGTTATGAGAAAATCAATAACACTAATCCTCCTCCTCATTGCTTTCATTCCGGCCTTCGGGCAGAAGGCACGGAATGTGGTGCGCAAGGTAGGCGTAGGTGAACTGATCTATACCCCTGCCAAGGAGAACAAGAATTCCGCAGGAAATGTAATCAAGGACATCGCAAGCGCCCTGCTCGCCGGACAGACCTCCCACCAGGAACCGCAGTATGCTGAGGCCGTCAGGGCCAGCGTAGTCAACGGACTGAGCCGCGTACGCCTGCTGAGTCCGTTCGACGGTCAGTTCCAGACCGAGGAACTTGAATCGAATATTCCGGTGTTGTATGCCGACGGAACGATCAACAATATCAGCACCATCAAGAAGACGGAGACATCCGGCAAGAATGTAAACACCTATTACCGCGGACTGGTGAGCGTTACCGTCAATCTCAAGGACGCTCACGACGGCACCGTCGTCAACAGCAATACCTTCAACATCACCGACAGCGACCTGTCGTGGATAGGCTCCACCGAAAAGGCCATGAGTAACGCTTTGGAATATCTGTCGTCCAAGATAGCGAAATACTACAACTCGGTGTTTCCCTTGTATGCGTCCATCGTCGAAGGCGGTGATGTAAAGAAGGACAAGCAGAAGGAAGTGTACATTGACCTGGGCGAATCCGACGGCGCCAGCAAGGGCCTGCAGTTCGACGTGTATCAGCTGAAGACGGTGGCCGGCAAGGAAGCCAAGACCATGATCGGTCGCTTGAAAATCGAGGAAGTCGAGGGCGACGAGATCAGCCTCTGCAAGGTTACCAAAGGTGGGGACCGCATCAAGGCAGCCCTTGAGGAGGGACAGACACTGCTGATTACCAGTAGATGACAATGACAGATATGGGAAGAATGTTATCGGCGCTTGCCGTCATGGTGACATGCGGCGTCATGTCGGTCGGAGTGAACGCACAGACCGGTCTGGCCGGCCAGAGGTTCTACAATTCCGACATCATGGCCAACGTGCTGCCGGAATTGAAGAAACAGATGGAGGCAGCCAGGAACAGGATGGTCAGCGACGCGGAGAAGAAGAAAGGCCGCAAGCTGACGGAGGCCGAGTTAAAGGAAATAAGCCAGAATGTCAAAAAGAGCATCCCAGCCGACCGAATGATCAATGCCATGATGACCATGTCCATGGAATTCGACTTCATATCGGAGTCCAAGGTTCATATGACCATGGAGCCTCAACTGAAGGAGGACCTGTTGAGACAGGCCAAGGTGGGCTGGGCCAGGCGTCAGGCTCTGAAACTGATGCTTAAGGCAATTCCCCGCTCGGCCAGGGAAAGCTACATCCGCAAAGGCAGCATGGTCGTCGTATCCCCTGGCGATGAGCCGGACACTCTCTACCTGAACCAAGACGGTACGGGGTTATCCGGCAAATTCGAGTCCACACGTTTCACACTGATCCGTAAGTAGTGGCACGATGAACACTGAGATGAGTGTATGCCTGAACTGGCTGTGGTGTCTTTGGTAATTATATACATTAACTTAACATAAATGCAAATGAGAAAATCCTTAAAGTATCTGGGTCTAAGTGCGGCGGCACTCCTGGCCATGACTTCATGCAAGTCAAACGATGATGAACCTGCCGTTCTCCGCAGCATCACTGTGGAGAGTGTCACACCCCTGACGGAGGATGGCATGATGACCGCAACCATCAAGACCGATCCCGACGGCGCTCGCCTTACGCTGGCTACGGTAAACTCCAACGCCTTCCTGACACAGAGGCTTGCATCCAAGGGAGACGGGAGGTGGGAGGTGGACCTCAAGGTTACCGACTTCCTGAACTGCCGCAACGGCCAGACGGTCCGCCTCACCGTCCAGCAGAGTGACGGCATTCAGGCCGTGGCCGACATTACGGTCAACGACCCCTACTCAATCGAAGGGAAATATACCATGGTCTCCCCTTTGACCTACAGTCTGACCGATGTCGAGAGCGGCAAGGCTATCGGCCTGCCTATGATCATCACGGGACAGGAGCCTGCGGAGCTGGCCAAGATCAGCAAGTTCCTGTTCACTGACAAGGTCATTGACGGCTCCACCGTTTCTGTCAACGGCTGGAAGAGCTCTTGGTTTGTGTTGCAGCCTATCGATGGTGAATGCGGCGCGTACCTTGTGGCCAAGCAGGAGGCTATCGACAAGATGGCTACTCAGAAGGTTCCCCAGAACCTGGGGACGTTCTGTCTGGCCTTGATCGGCGAGTATGGCCGTGTACAGATATGCCAGCTCGATAACGTCTATGCCTGTCCGGCCGAGACTGCCGTCACGGACGATGCTCTGCAGGCAACGGTCGCTGAGCTTAAGGATCCGGCCTTCCGGAAGGATGGTGTCATCGACGGCGCGAAAGCCGCTGCCCGTATCGGTCTACGCTACATTGGTTCGGCTGCGGAAGACATCTACAAGTCTATGCTCCAGACCAACGAACTCGGAGTGTTTGCCGCCGACGGCAAGAAAGTGGAGAATGACGATTTCTTCATTGCCGGTACTAACACTAACTTCCTGAAGGATTACAAACTGGACTTCCAGTTCTACGGCAATGCCGATGTAACGGTGACACCCGGCTCCTATACCTACCGGATGCTCTACCGTCTGGACTGGACACATGCCGGCGTCGCTTACCCTCGCATAAACGCCCGCCTCTCCTACGACCTGACAATCAAATAAATTCCCAACATTTACTTCTTATCGAACGGTGCATTGTCCATATGGGCAATGCGCCGTTCACCATATTTTTTGAAGATTCCATAACAAAAAGAAAATGCAATACTTGCCATGGTAGTGGCAAGTGTCAAGTCTGCCATGGCAAAGGGTACATAATAGTATGATGACAAGCATCAATATTAAATGATGAGAAAGCTTATCCGGATTCAAGAGTTAGGATAAGCTTTCTAATCATTTCCTGACTTCGTCATTACATCACCCTCTCTCCAATTTAGCGATCTTCTAAAATAATATCATCTATTGGGACAATTGATAAGGTCTATTCAAGAGGGGAAAATGAGACTTTGATGCACATTCAGCCATATCCTCGATTTTGATAGAATCTGGAATGGCATTTCAAACAATCATACTTCCTATTTCTTAATCTTATCCTGAGGTGACGGCGGGGTGGCGGACTTGCGGCCGAAGAAGCGGTGCCACAGTGAGATGAAGTCGTCGTGGCCGGTGGCGAACCAGGTGGAGTGAGGCTTGAAAAGTTTCATCACTACGTAACTGATCAGGCTGCAGAGGATATAGGCCGGCATGAAGTTCAGAGTGTTGGTCATCTCGCACAGGATGAATACCGACATCAGGGGGGCATGCGACGAACATCCCAGCATCGCCCCCATGCCCGTAAGACCCATGAACCAGACAGGCAGCTCCAAATGGAACATTCCATTCAAGGCATACCCGAACAGACAGCCACCGATGGCACCTGTAAACAACGCAGGCACCATCTCGCCCGCGACTCCGCCTCCATTGTTGGCCGCAGCCACAAGCGCCCCCTTAATCAGAAGGATAAACACCAATGTTATGTAAAACATCAGTCCGGAATCGGCCGCCGTGGCGAACACTCCCTGGTCGAAGACAGCCGGAAACTGACTTGACGTCAGGTTGGCCATGACACCGAAACCCTCGCCGAACAACGCCGGAACCATAAACACGCATACCGACATTCCCACGCCGGCCACCAGAGCCTTAAGCCATGGATTACGGATACGGTCCAGCATTCCGCCGACTCGGTTCTTGGTCCATACATACCACAGCGAGTAGAGGCCTAAAGCCACACCCAGCAACGCCACCCACCCAAGCATCGCGTTGTCGGGGAAACCGGCGTTCAAAGCCATGTCAAACGGAGTGCCGCTTATAAAATAAGCCGTCGTAGACGCCAAAGTACAGGACAAAACCAACGACAGCACGGCAAGCGTGGTCATGGGCAGTTCCAACACCTCAAGAACGTACAGCACTCCGCCCACTGGAGCCTTGAAGATCGCCGCTATGCCGGCGCCCGCGCCTATGGCCACCAACGCCCTGATCCGTGATGCGTCAAGCCTGAGCCAACGGCCTGTCCAGCCGCCAAGCGATGCCCCGCTCAAGGCCATCGGTCCCTCCGCTCCCGCCGACGAGCCGAGTCCGACGGTCAGAGCACACCCCACCAGCGAGTTCAACGATGTCCAGAAGGACATCCTGCATTGTTCCTCCTGGTTTCCAATCATCTTGATTATCTGTGCCGTTCCATGCGCCAGATCCTGCTTCAGCACATAACGCTGATAGACCATAGTCACCAATATGCCGCACAGCGGCAGGAACAGCAACGACCAGTGGAACATGCTGTGAGGAGGGTTGTTACCCACTATGTTGTCCCACAGCCATGCCATCATGAACTTCAGCAGTTCCGCCAGCGCTCCAGCTCCTACACCAATAAGTATCGACAGTAGGATTACCGTGCCCTGAACCGGCACACGCGCTGTCCATACGGATACAAAAACGTCCCGGCCGGAAACAATCCGGCCGAGAATCGTATTACAGTATGTACGGATCCTGCCAGCCATCTACAGTCTATAGTCAGATTTTAGACAGAATCCTTACGGGGAATCTGTCAGAAATTGTACAGCACCATCACCTGACGTGGAGCGAACGTCATCTCAGGCTGGATGGTCACATCCTGACCGGAAATCAGGTCGTGCATCGTGGTGCCATAAGGCAGTATCTCCAGAGTACGCTCCATCGTGACGGGCAGCTCGGAGTCATTGCCGTTCATCATTACAACAATTTCCTTATCGCCGAGTTTGCGCTGATAGGCGTAAATTCCATTCTGCGGCATGAAGTGCTTCAGTTTGCCCTTCGCCATCACGTCGCGAGCCTCACCACGACGCCAGTTCAGCAGCTTGCTCAGATAATCGTACGCCTCGTTTTGAAGCTCCGTACGGCCCTGGGCGGTGAAGGCATCGGTCTTGTCGCCCGGGAAACCGCCGGGCATGTCCAGACGGATATAGCCGTCGCTGCCTTCCTTCGATCCGTTCATCAGCAGCTCGGTGCCGTAATAGATCTGCGGTATGCCGCGCGATGTCAGCAGGAACGTCACGGCCTGTTTCCACGGACCCAGCTCCCTGCTGTCCTTTGGCATCTCCGCCAGGAAACGGTCCGTGTCATGATTGTCCAGAAACGTCAGTATATGCTGCGGGTCCGGATACATGAAGTCGTTCGACAGATGGTCATAGACCTTGTTCAGTCCGTTCCAGGGGTCTGTCTGTTCGCCGAACGCCTTACGGCCGTTCAGGATCATCCAGAAGTCCATAACGGTCGGCAGATTGGTCTGCACGGGATTGATCTTGGAATCCTTCTGCCAGAAGGCCGGCCCTGCCTCGTTGGCGTACCAGCACTCCCCCACGATGTTGAAGTCCGGATACTCCCTCAGCACATCGCGGCCCCATTCCGACATGCCGCGCATGTCGGCGTAAGGGTATGTGTCCATACGGATACCGTCGATCTTAGAGCTCTCGATCCACCAGATGGAGTTCTGTATCAGATACTTCATCACCTCCGGATTCCGCTGGTTCAGGTCGGGCATAGCCGGTACGAACCAGCCGTTTGTGGTCTTGTCCAGGTCATAATCCGACACATAGGGATCGTGTACGGTGGTGAGCCGGAAATTGGTCATGACGTCGCCGTCCGGATGGTTATACCAGTCCTTGGAGGGCATGTCCTTCATCCACGGATGATTCACGCCCGTATGGTTGAAAATCATGTCCATCACCACCTTCAGGCCTCGGTCGTGGGCGTTCCTGATCAGACCCTGCCACTCCTCGTTGGTACCGAACCGAGGATCGATGGCATAGTAATCGGTAGTGGCGTATCCATGGTACGAGCCTCCGGGCATGTCGTTCTTCAGAACGGGAGTCATCCACAGTGCGGTCACGCCGAGCGAGTCGATGTAGTCCAGATGCTCGTTGATTCCTGCGATATTGCCGCCATGACGGCCGTTGGGGTCGTTGCGGTCCACCGCCGGATCATAATCGAACTTGCGGATACGCTCGGGGATATTCTCCGTCTTGGCTTTGGGTTCACCCTGCGCGAAGCGGTCCGGCATCATCAGGTACAGTACGTCGCCAGCATCGAAGCCATGATACTCCGATGCCGCGCGGTCGCGTTTCAGCAACGGATACTCCATGGTGCCCTTCCTACCGCCCAGACTGGCCTCCAGCCGGATATTGCCAGGCTTGGCGTTATGGTCAATCTTCAGATATATGAACTTATAGTTGGGACTGTCCAGCTTGAACTGACGCAACAGTTGAACGCCTGGATGGCTCGCCGTAAAATCGGCATCGCCTACGCCTGGACCGGTCACCATCAGCTGCAGCGTGTCATTGGCCATTCCGACCCACCAGCAGGGAGGCTCAACATTGGTTATCATCCCCTTCTTGATGGCGCTTCCCGTAGGAAACACCTCGGTCGCATAGGCCGTAACGGTGCCTGCCAGACCCAATGCCGCGGCTACCCCTGCCGTAACCCGGCGTGCCAGATCCATCAGATTCTTCTTCATTGCTCTGTGATTTAAAGGTTGTCTAATTTATGAATTTTAAGGTTATGAACTTATTTATATAACTACCTAAGAATGGATAATATTGAAATCAAACAGACGTTTTCACCGCAAAAAACGTACCTCCGGTTGAATTTTTGGAAAATTACGGGATTTTTCTTATCTTTGTCTCATTGTTTGGACAGGAAATATTTATGAAAACTACACATATACTTGTAACCATATTCGCTCTCCTTGCCTCGTCGGGAATCGCCACGGCACGGAAATACAATCCTGAGGCCGTACTGCCACAGCTTCACCAGCAGCTCACACAGGCCACATCCCCTCAGGATTCGGTCAAGATACTCTATGACATCTACGACATCAGTCCCCGACGCGACAAGATCGCCGTGGGCCGCACGCTCTACGACGTAGCCGGCCGTGCCAAGGATGTGAACGCACAGCTGGACATCATGCGGCTCAACTCCAACCTGTACAACAACGAGTCGGAACTGGACAGACTCCATATGCAGACGCGCAAATTCACCCCGACGCAGGAACAGCGCGAAACCGACCTGTTCCTTAAGATGCGCAAACTGTCATACGCATCCCGTCAGCCGGACAAGGAAATGCCCATGGATATCACACAAATCATCAACAGGCTCGACCTTACTCCGGATGACCAGATGGACAACATCGACAGGTTGCTGAACATATACACCGTAGCGGCCTATATGCGCAATGTGCCGGATTCCAAACTGCTCGAGCAGTATGTGGACTCAATGGTGCGTATGGTCAACAATGGGAATTACCGCCTTTACGCTCTCCGGAACATTATATATTCTGAAGCCGCCAACATATACTCCGACGCCGGGCAAACCAGAAAAGCGGTCGAGGCCAACCGCAAGATGCTCGAAGTCATAGACGGTCTTGAGCAAAAATATCTTAAAGCCGGACGCAAGTATCGCGACTACGATGTGTCACGATATATTGTATATCGCCGTATGTTACGCAATTACAAGGCATTGACCCCAAATGAGGTCGACAGATACTACAACAGTATTCTGAAATTGGCCGAAACAAATCCCGACATCGAAGCCGACCTTAAGACAAACCGGACTCCACATGCTTTCTACTACATGGCTCATGGACACTATGCGAAAGCCATCCCTCTGCTTAAGGAGGCCATCAGTGACGGATACGCATATCCGGTCAAGCGACAGCTTCATATCATGCTGCAGAAAGCCGCACGTGAAACAGGTGACAGCGCAACTCTGCTGAAATCATTGGCCGACCTGAACAACCTGACGGACAGTCTGGAAAACTCCAATCTGGCAGATCGATACCGCGAATTGCAGATAGCGTACGAAGTCAACACCCTGGCCGCCGACAAATACAAAAAACGAATCGAGGAAGCCGAGGCCGAGACCGCACGGCTGCGAACCAACTTCACTTACAACCTGTTGATATGGGGGCTGTTCGCCATCACGCTGGCGATACTGCTGTTCTACTGGACGCGCTACCGCACCAACATCGCGCGGCTGCGCCGTCTGGCGGACTCGATGGCCATGCAGCGCGACATGCTGAAGAACTCCAAGTACAACGATTACGGCCACCCGGATACATACATCCACGGCAACCATGTCAAGACCAGTGACACCCGCACTCTGATCGAGTCTATCCTGACCAGCGTGCTCTATACCGCCGCGATCGGCAACAACGAACGCAACAACCACATGGAGAAGCAATCGGCGACCGAGATTCTCCAGAATGTGGAGCACGAAAGCGATGGACACCTCATCCCGGCCTCTCACCTGCGCATTGCATACCCCGAGCCCGATTTCGAGATATCGACCGATGTGGATTGCCTGAAGTATCTGCTGGAGCACATCATCAAGTTTGCTTACAGCCGTGGCGCCGACAGTCCGGTCACCCTGACTGCCAAGCATACCGACAAGTCCAACCGCATCCAGTTCATCTTCACGCACAGCGGCCCGCGTATTCCCCGTGGCTACGAGGAGTCTCTGTTCGAGTATATCGTCAATATAGACGCGCTGTCGAAGCGCGAGGATTCCTCGATGATGATATGTCGTCTGGTGGCCCTGCTACTGCAGTGCAACATCACCTACAATCCCCATAGCGAAGGTCCGGCACAGCTCATCCTGAGCCTGCCGATGAACTCCACAATCTGAACCCGGCCGCCGTGAGTCTTAATCCAAACCAGCAGCGCGCATCCGAGGCCTCGGAGGGCCGCGTACGCGTAGTGGCCGGTGCCGGCAGCGGCAAGACACGTGTGCTGGCCTACCGCTTCGCGTTCCTTGTCAATGAACTCGGAATCGCTCCCGGCAATATCCTGTGCCTCACCTTCACCAACAAGGCCGCCCAGGAGATGAAGCACCGCATCTCGGGCCTGGTTGACCGCGGAGCGGTCAACGACTTTGTCTGCACCATACACTCTTTCTGCGTAAAGTTCCTGCGACGTGAGATTTACCGCATCGGATATCCCAAGAACTTCACCGTAATCGACGAGGAGGACGCCAAGTCACTGGCCAAGCAGGCCATGAACGAGTTCGGCGTGGACCGCAAGAAGCTCACAGCCGAACGTTTCCTGACCAAGGTCGCCATGCTGAAAGGCTACGACATCGACGCCTACATCCAGCGCCATCTGCTCCCGGCATCACCGCCCGACTGCCCCGACGCCCAGGTGCGCTATCTGCGCCTCCAGCTCAAGCAGTACGTTCTGGATTACGATGACCTGATCTACTTCACCATATACATCCTGAACCACTTCCCCGACGCCCGCCGGTACTGGACCGACAAGCTGAACTACATCATGGTGGACGAGGCCCAGGACTGCAGCAACGACGACTGGAACCTGCTGCGCATCCTGAGCGAGAAGCACGGCAACCTCTTCGTGGTCGGCGATCCGGACCAGGCCATCTACGAGTGGCGCGGCGCAAGTCCCCGAACGTTCGTGGACTTCAAGGCCACTACCGACATTATCCTGGACCGCAACTACCGCTCCACCCCCGACATCCTGAATGTCGCCAACTCCATAATCGCGCACAACCGGAACCGTATCCCCAAGGACCTCTATACCGCCCGGCTGAACCAGACACCGGTCACATACCGGCACTACAAGTCCGAACGGCAGGAGGCCCAGGCCATAGCCGAAACAATTGCCCAGGAAATCAAGAACGGCGCCGCGCCAAATCAGTTCGCCGTCCTGTTCCGCAGCTCGTTCCTGAGCCGCAACGTGGAGCAGGCCATGCTGAAGCTCAAGATTCCCTACGCCGTATGGGGCGGCGTCAGGTTCTTCGAGCGCAAGGAAATCAAGGATGTGATCTGCTATCTGCGGCTGGTGGCGTCCGACAGCGACGACACCGCCTTCACCCGCATAGTCAACCTGCCGCCGCGTAAGTTCGGGGCGGCGTCGCTACAGAGCCTGACCGAGATATCCGAGAAACGTGGCATTCCCCTCTACACTGCCCTGCGCAACGAGATCGAGGGCGGCAACAGCAAGTTCGACCGTCCTGCACTGCGGCAGTTCGTCGCGCTGATCGACCTGGCCCGCTCGCTGGCCCGGGAGATTCCTGTCTCCGAGCTTACCGACCGTATCCTGGTCGATTCCCGTCTGGCCGACCTGTACCGCTTGGACGAGAAGGAGGAGCGGCTGGAGAACGTCAACGAGCTTGTGAACGCGATGAAGGAATTCGAGCGCGTGCAGCGCGACGACGGTGACATGACCCTGGACGGATACCTGCAGGAAATCGCCCTCTATACCAACGCCGACTCGCAGATCGACACCGACCGCGTCAAGCTTATGACCATCCATCAGAGCAAGGGCCTGGAATTCGATACCGTCTTCATCACGGGCCTGACCGAGGGGGTGTTCCCCAACCACCGCAGCATCCGCGAGCGGCGCCAGGACGGCGAGGAGGAGGAACGGCGGCTGATGTATGTGGCCGTGACCCGCGCCCGCGACATGCTCTACCTGTCCGAGTCCGAAGGCTACCTGAACGATACCGGCGCAATGAAGTATCCCTCGCGCTTTCTGGCGGAAATACCCGAGGATATGATGATTGTAGAGGGAAATCCCGACCCTGAGTTGTTTAAAGGTACAAAGAGGCTTGTGGACAGCATCAACACCGAGCTTGGCGAGGGGGGCTTCGACGTCTGGCCACCGGGCACCGTCGTGGAGCACCGGGCTTTCGGACGCGGCGAGGTGGTGCGCTTCGATCCGCAGGCGCAGTCCTACCGCATACGCTTCGGCAACGGCGAGCGTGACCTTGTGCCGAGAGTCCTGAGGAAAATTTGATGATTTGAAATTCAACAACCATTATATAACCATGAACAGACCATTAGTTTTGGCAACTACACTGTTACTGAGTCTGTCGGCCGCGGCCCAGACCAACAGCACCTACGATGCGCAGTTCATCAGCTGGCCCACCTACGACGGTGATGACCTGGAGCTGACCGTCGACAATTCCGGCACGCACTTCCGCCTGTGGAGCCCCAAGGCCGAGGCGGCACGTGTCAACCTCTATGACCAGGGACGCGGCGGCAAGCCGTTCCAGACCCTGGAGATGACGCGCCATGCCGACAACGGCACATGGACCGCCTACGTTACCCGGAAGCTGTACGGCAAGTTCTACACATTCCAGATCAAGAACAAGGGCAAATGGCTGGACGAGACTCCCGGAGTCTGGGCCAAGGCCGTAGGCGTAAACGGCCACCGTGCCGCCATAATCGACCTGAACACCACCAACCCCGAGAACTGGGCGGCCGACAAGGGGCCGAAAGTAGACAATTTCACCGATGTGGTGCTGTATGAGGCGCACATGCGCGACCTATCCATGGACCACAGCTCCGGCATAGCCAATAAGGGCAAGTTCCTGCAGTTCACCGAGCCGGGCACCAAGTCGCCGCAGGGCGAGTCCACCGGCATCGACCATCTGAAGGAGTTAGGCGTGACGCATGTGCACATCCTGCCCAGCTACGACTATAACTCCGTCGACGAGACCAACCTGCAGGACAACACCTACAACTGGGGTTACGACCCGCAGAACTACAACGCTCCGGAGGGGTCGTACTCCACCAACCCCTCCGACCCGGCCACCCGTGTCCGCGAGATGAAGGAGATGATCCAGGCGCTGCACAACGCCGGCATCGGCGTGGTTATGGACGTGGTCTACAACCATACCGCACAGAACGATGAGTCCAACTTCGAGCTGACTGCTCCCGGCTATTACCACCGCCATTGGAACGACGGCAAGTACTCCGACGCTTCGGGTTGCGGCAACGAGACCGCTTCGGACCTGAAGCAGATGCAGGACTACATCGTCAACTCCGTTAAATACTGGGCCAAGGAATACCACGTGGATGGTTTCCGCTTCGACCTGATGGCCATCCATGACACCGAGACAATGAACCGCGTGGCCCGCGAGCTGAAGGAGATCAATCCCTCGATCTTCGTCTACGGCGAGGGCTGGACAGCCGGCGACTCCCCCCTGCAGCCCGAGCGTCGCGCGTTGAAGGAGAATGTATCGAAGATGAAGGATATCGCCGTATTCTCCGACGATCTCCGTGACGCCGTCAAGGGTCACTACAGCAACGCCGAGGACCGTGGCTTCGCCACCGGCAAGCCCGGCAACGAGGAGACCGTGAAGATCGGTATCGTGGCCGCCACCAAGCATCCGCAGGTGGACTACAGCAAGGGCAACAACTCCAAGTTCCCCTATGCCGAGAGTCCCGAGATGATCGTGAACTACGTTTCCTGCCACGATGACCTGTCGTTGACCGACAAGCTGAAGAAGTCCATGCCGGACGCTACGGAGGCTGAGCGTCTTGCCGCCGCCAAGCTGGCGCAGACAATCGTGCTGACCTCCCAGGGCACCCCGTTCATCTTCGCCGGCGAGGAGGTGTTCCGTGACAAGAAGGGCGTACACAATTCCTATAAGTCGCCCGACTCGATCAACGCCATCGACTGGAACAACAAGACCAAGTACAAGGATCAGTTCGAGTACTACAAGGGTCTGATAGCCCTGCGCAAGGCTCATCCTGCCTTCCGCATGACCAATGCCGCGGACATTGCCAGGAACTTGAAGTTCGACAAGATCGACTCGAAGAAGACGCCCAACCTCATCTCCTATTCGCTTATGAACAACGCCAACGGCGACGAGTGGAAGGAGATCAAGCTGGTGTTCAACGGCGCAGCCACCGCGCAGACCGTCAAGCTGCCCAAGGGCAAGTGGCAGGTAGTGGCCCGCGACGGCAAGATCGACCCCGTCAACGCCCTGGAGACCATCGGCGGCGGCAAGGTAGTGGTCGCCCCCTACTCCGCCCTCATCCTCCACAAGTAACCCCGATCCTCCCAAATACACCAACGCCGCCGAGAGAGTCCCGCACCCTCCCGGCGGCTTCATTTTGTCCATAAAACTTTCAAACTCTCATTACATCATTCGCATCTGTAGATAAATCCTAAATATTCCCAAATTTTTTCTGCACAGTCGATTGCCACCTCAAAAATTATTTGTAACTTTGTGTTAGGCTTTAAAGTATTGTAATCATCAGTCATGGACAAGAAAGAAATATTTAATAGAATTGAATATGTTGTGGCATGTGTCGGAGCTTTTGCCCAACGGCATCAGCTCTCCAACATGCAGGCATACGCATATCTGCGCCGTTTCACAGGCATAGATTTCCTTCTTGACTGCTATGCTGCCGAGCATACGCTCTCCATTGACGATGCTGTCTCAGACCTTCAGGTCATTTGCCAACGGGAAGGAGGTAAGATATGACACGCCTCTATCACGGTTCCAACATAACCATTGAACAGATTGACCTTTCGCGAAGTAAGCGTGGCAAAGATTTCGGACAAGGTTTCTATCTTAATGCCAATCCAGACCAAGCTATGGCTATGGCAGCACGAACAACCCGATTCCTAAACCAAGGAATTCCTACTCTATCCTGCTTCGAGTTTGATGAAGACGAGGCGATAAAGAATGGATTAAAAATAAAGATTTTTTCTGATTATTCCGAGGAATGGGCAGAATTTGTCGTGATGAATCGTAAAAACAACTCCGATGTCCCGGCTCATCCGTATGACATTGTAATCGGACCCATTGCAGATGATACGGTAGGCGTTCAGATTCGCCGTTACATAATGGGCTATCTGTCGGCATCAGCATTGGTTGAAGAACTAAGATTCAAGGGAGACCATGCTGTCCAATACTACTTTGGTACACAAAAAGCAGTCGAACTTTTAAAACGCATTGAATTATGACACAAGACATACAGTTTCAGATAGAATGCCTTGCGGCTGAACTTGCGGAGATGCTTATGGCAGAATATGGCTGGGATATACACCGCGCCCTTGACGAGCTCTATGCCTCAACTACCTTCGCCAAGCTAAATGATCCCGAATGCGGCCTCTACTATCAAGGACCCGTCTATATCTTCCAATTTCTCAAATCCGAAATCGAAACCGGCAAGATTGCATAATTCAAATGGCAAGGAAAACTAAAACTTTCTCGCACGTTGGTGCGACTGATGCGCTTGAACAACTCGGGCAACTCGGCTCGTCAGCCGAGGAGTTTGTCTATGAATTGTTGCGGATTTTCGCAGATTGGGGCGATGGCCAGGTACGCCGTACAAAGGAGGGTACCGGGAATTTGGCCAAGGATGGACGTACGATTCTTGTTAAGGCTCCTAACTGTGTGCTTGCATATCGACCGATGTACAATAGTGTGGATGTTTCGGCTTGCTATAAAGAAATCAATGCCATGCGCGAGGAACCGATAATTGCAAAACGGCTTCCGCGCCTCTTTGTTGTCAGCGATGGTGTCAGGGTTGTAGCATATGACCCGAAAATTAACGATTGGTACGAGAACTCCATAGCGCTCCTTTGGAAGGATTTCGAATTTTTCACGCCTCTTGCAGGCATCGAAAAAATTCAGTTTACCCAGGAAGCTGAGGCCGATGTCAAGTCTGCCGAACTGATGGCAAAACTCTTTGACGATATTCGCCGCTACAACAATATTCGCGACCCGCAGACCGTCCACGCTCTCAACATATTCATGTCTCGTCTGCTTTTCTGTTTCTTTGCCGAGGATACAGGTCTTTTCCCACAAGAGAACCTTTTTACCAACACGCTCAAAACCCACACCAAAGAGGATGGCTCCGACCTCGACGAGTTCATAGACCGTGCTTTCTTGGCTATGTCGACCAACGACCCCGCTGTCCTATCGACTCTGCCGAAACTATACGAAGTTTTCCCATACGTCAACGGAGGATTGTTCCGAGACCGTTATCCTATACCGGTGCTTTCGCGCCGTGCCCGCACATTGATAATCAACTGTGGCGAATATAACTGGCGTGATATAAATCCGGATATCTTTGGCTCGATGATTCAGGCTGTAGTTACACCCGAGCAGCGGGCTGGGCTCGGTATGCACTACACTTCCGTACCGAACATCGAGAAGGTCATTCGTCCGCTTTTTCTCGATGCTCTTGAAGAAGAGTTTGAGGCAGCCTGTGCAGAAGCACGCGAGAAGATGGCCAGGAAAGTCAACCACGACCGTGCCTCACATCGTCTCCGCAATCTGCTCACTCGACTGTCAGAAATCAAATTCTTCGATCCGGCATGTGGTAGCGGCAATTTCCTCATTATCATATATAAACGACTTCGTAATCTTGAAATCCGTATTTGGAAGGCATTACGTGAGATAACAAATGTTTCTTTGCTTCCTTTTCCATCCATAACTCTCACTCAGTTCTACGGCATAGAACTCGACGAATATGCCTGCGACACGGCCACGCTCTCGTTGTGGCTCGCAGAGCATCAGATGAACGTCAAATTTCAGGAAGAGCTCTTAGTCCTTCCCGAGACTTTGCCATTGAAGCCCTCTGGTCACATCGTCTGCGGCAACGCCTGTCGCCTTGACTGGAACATCGTATGTCCGCATACGCTAGAAGAGGAAGTCTATATTATGGGAAATCCTCCGTATCTGGGCAGCTCAATGCAAGATGAAACCCAGAAGAAAGACCTTGAATTAGTTTGCGGGACTTTCAAGAATTATAAAAACCTTGACTATATTGCATCATGGTTTTATAAAGGAGCTAAATATATCAGCGGTTGTAACGCTAAATGCGCATTCGTTTCCACAAACTCAATTTGTCAGGGAGATAGTGTCTCCTTATTATGGCCCAATATCTTTGCAAACAATGTTGAGATTGATTTTGCCTATCAATCCTTTAAATGGTGCAACAATGCAAGATATAATGCGGGTGTAACCGTATGTATAATTGGCCTTTCTAATCTAAATAGAACGGAGAAAAAGCTATTTATAAATAATCAACAATCGAAATGTGAGCATATAAATGGATACTTATTAGCGGCTCCTGAAATCGTAATTGAACGGAGAAAAGAACCTATCTCGAATTTACCTAAGATGGTCTTTGGGAATAAGCCTACCGATGGTGGTAATCTTATCCTTACACCCAGTGAACGCGATAAAATCATCGACGAATATCCTGACGCAAAAAAATTCATTAGAATTTATCAGGGATCTGATAGCTTCATAAATGGAGAAACACGTTACTGTATATGGGTAGGTGAAGACGAGCGGATAGAAGCAGAATCATTCCCGCCCCTAAAAAATCGGATAAAAGCTGTCGCCGATTTTAGAAACAAAAGCGTGGCGGAGTCGACTGTAGATGCCGCTGATTATCCCCATTTGTTTAGACAAAGAGCTCATCGTGATGGTCAAGCACTTCTTGTCCCTCGTGTTTCTTCCGAAAGACGTCAATATATCCCTATAGGATTTGTCAACTCAAATACTATAGCATCAGACTCAACACAAGTGATTTATGGTGCGGCGTTACTAACCTTTGCAATATTAGCCAATCGCATGCATACTATTTGGCTGTCTGCTGTAGGAGGTAAACTTGAGACACGTTATAGATACTCGAATTTAGTTTATGACTCATTTCCTTTTCCGAAGCTAACAACTGCAGAGAAGGATGAATTAGAACGATTGGCACAAAATATTCTTAATATTCGCGATGAGAACTTCGACATGACCCTTGGTGAAATGTATAATCCCGAGACTATGCCAGAGGATCTGCGTGAGGCTCACCATCAACTCGACCTCGCAGTGGAACGCATCTACCGCCCTGAGCCGTTCAACTCTGATGAAGAACGCCTCGAGCATCTGTTTAAACTCTACGCTAAAATGACAAAGAAATGACGTACATTCCATTTTCTCAACGATTAGGTTATAAGGAAGTTCCAAAGACTGTTATTAAAGAAAGTTTACCTGAAAATGTAATGAATTCAATTCAAAATACATTTAATGAACTTTGGAACAAGTATGGTGCATCAATTGATATTTATAATCTTATTAATCGCCACTTCGATAGATATTATCTAAATCTGCGTATAGATAGAGGAAACTACGTAAATGTCTTTTCCTATATCGATAATGACGAGTTAGAGTGGTATGAAAAAATTGATGCTATTGAATGGTCAATCAACTTTTTATATTCGAACTTTCAAGAACAGGATATAAAAAAATTAGATGATTGTATTTGCGAATTAAACCAAGAACTTAGCCGTCATAGATTTGGTTATAGAATAGTTAAGGGATTTTTTATTGAAATAACCTCCAATGACGAACTTAATAGTATCGAAACAGCCCTCGCTGGAGCGAATAATAATGTTGCAATTCATTTAAAACGGGCCATTAGTTCAATCACTCCCTCTAATCCCGTACCTGATTATCGGAATTCTATAAAGGAATCTATTTCAGCTGTTGGAAGTTATCTGCGAGATATTTGTGGAGGGAATACTCTTGGAGAAGCACTAAGTAATCTTCAAAAGAAACATCCTCAATTAATTAATCGCTTTGTTTATAATGCTATTAACAGCTTATACACATATAC